>NZ_CP083452.1:5000-372730 GCF_020080045.1 Comamonas odontotermitis | reverse complement strand
TCTATGAATTTTTAAAGAACAGCCGCTTGATCCGGGAATCCGGTATCAACAACAAAACAGTCTCTTGCGAAACCGCTTTGGTGTTGAGTGATAAGTGTCTATCGGACGCTAGTTTTGACAACCAGGTATTGGTGGAGGATGACGGGATCGAACCGACGACCCCCTGCTTGCAAAGCAGGTGCTCTCCCAGCTGAGCTAATCCCCCTGATTGCCTATAGCCTGCGCATTGCTTCGTTGCCTGCTGCTCACACACATCAGTGTGCTTCGCATCAGACGCCTCGCACTGCTTGGCTCTAGTCAATCAGCATTTCACTGATCAACCAAAGCGGCATAAGCTCAACCTCTAATCCGTTGGAAGCTTTTGGTGGGTCTAGTTGGGCTCGAACCAACGACCCCTGCGTTATCAACACAGTGCTCTAACCAGCTGAGCTACAGACCCATTCCAATGCCTAGTAGCTACTGCGTCTTGTGTGACTCAGTCTCTACAAAGCCTTGGCTTGTGTTCCAACAACCGATAAGTGTGGGCGTTCAATCTTGATTGCTTTTTTGGCTCCTGCCGTGCCGATGGCACTTCACTTTGTTTGCACAAAGTGAGCATCCACCGAAACAGCGAAGCTGTTTTCCAGAAAGGAGGTGATCCAGCCGCACCTTCCGATACGGCTACCTTGTTACGACTTCACCCCAGTCACGAACCCCGCCGTGGTAAGCGCCCTCCTTGCGGTTAGGCTACCTACTTCTGGCGAGACCCGCTCCCATGGTGTGACGGGCGGTGTGTACAAGACCCGGGAACGTATTCACCGTGACATTCTGATCCACGATTACTAGCGATTCCGACTTCACGCAGTCGAGTTGCAGACTGCGATCCGGACTACGACTGGCTTTATGGGATTAGCTCCCCCTCGCGGGTTGGCAACCCTTTGTACCAGCCATTGTATGACGTGTGTAGCCCCACCTATAAGGGCCATGAGGACTTGACGTCATCCCCACCTTCCTCCGGTTTGTCACCGGCAGTCCCATTAGAGTGCCCTTTCGTAGCAACTAATGGCAAGGGTTGCGCTCGTTGCGGGACTTAACCCAACATCTCACGACACGAGCTGACGACAGCCATGCAGCACCTGTGTGCAGGTTCTCTTTCGAGCACCAATCCATCTCTGGAAAGTTCCTGCCATGTCAAAGGTGGGTAAGGTTTTTCGCGTTGCATCGAATTAAACCACATCATCCACCGCTTGTGCGGGTCCCCGTCAATTCCTTTGAGTTTCAACCTTGCGGCCGTACTCCCCAGGCGGTCAACTTCACGCGTTAGCTTCGTTACTGAGAAAGTTAATTCCCAACAACCAGTTGACATCGTTTAGGGCGTGGACTACCAGGGTATCTAATCCTGTTTGCTCCCCACGCTTTCGTGCATGAGCGTCAGTGCAGGCCCAGGGGATTGCCTTCGCCATCGGTGTTCCTCCGCATATCTACGCATTTCACTGCTACACGCGGAATTCCATCCCCTCTGCCGCACTCTAGCCATGCAGTCACAAAGGCAGTTCCCAGGTTGAGCCCGGGGATTTCACCTCTGTCTTACATAACCGCCTGCGCACGCTTTACGCCCAGTAATTCCGATTAACGCTCGCACCCTACGTATTACCGCGGCTGCTGGCACGTAGTTAGCCGGTGCTTATTCTTACGGTACCGTCATGACTCCCAGGTATTAACCAGAAGCTTTTCGTTCCGTACAAAAGCAGTTTACAACCCGAAGGCCTTCATCCTGCACGCGGCATTGCTGGATCAGGCTTGCGCCCATTGTCCAAAATTCCCCACTGCTGCCTCCCGTAGGAGTCTGGGCCGTGTCTCAGTCCCAGTGTGGCTGGTCGTCCTCTCAGACCAGCTACAGATCGTCGGCTTGGTAAGCTTTTATCCCACCAACTACCTAATCTGCCATCGGCCGCTCTAGTAGCGCAAGGCCCGAAGGTCCCCTGCTTTCATCCTTAGATCTCATGCGGTATTAGCTACTCTTTCGAGTAGTTATCCCCCACTACCAGGCACGTTCCGATGTATTACTCACCCGTTCGCCACTCGCCATCAGGCCGAAGCCCATGCTGCCGTTCGACTTGCATGTGTAAAGCATGCCGCCAGCGTTCAATCTGAGCCAGGATCAAACTCTATAGTTCGATCTTGAATTTAAAGTCTCTCGACTACTCACTCACTTGACGGTATCAAGAAGGCCTAAGCCTTCTTCATTACTGTTTATAGTGAGCGCTTGTTTTGCTCCGAAGAACATATGGCAATCGCCACCAAACGCCCACGCTTATCGGCTGTTAATTTTTAAAGACCCATCCAACCCAGCCAGCGACCATCTCTCGATATCACCAGCCCTCTTGGATCAACTCGCTGCAATCAGCGAAGCCTTGTATTGTAGCACAGGTTTTGTGCTCTCAAACGTTTTCACGCTTTCTTCTCAACTCTTGAGCCAGCACCACGGCCGCCTAGCAGCTCGCTAGCTTCAAACCTAGCGCACCACCCTCTTAAGAGCAGAGAAGAAAACGTCCAGCTAGTTGCTGGACGTTCTCAGAATAAAAGCCTGACGATGACCTACTTTCACACGGGAATCCGCACTATCATCGGCGCGAAGTCGTTTCACTGTCCTGTTCGGGATGGGAAGGAGTGGTACCAACTTGCTATGGTCATCAGGCATAACTTTTTGCTTTGCTGCCAGGTTTGTTAGGCAGCGCAGCGAATTCATAGAGTCTTATCAGCTAAATTTGATTGCGCTTTGGGCATAACTGCAGTTGCAGTGTCTTTGCATGCATCCCATCTAAGGGAGGGATCATCAAAGTTATAGGGTCAAGCCGCACGAGCAATTAGTATTGGTTAGCTTAACGCATTGCTGCGCTTCCACACCCAACCTATCAACGTCCTGGTCTAGAACGACTCTTTAGGGGGTCAAGCCCCCGGCAGATCTCATCTTGAGACGAGTTTCCCGCTTAGATGCTTTCAGCGGTTATCTCTTCCACACTTAGCTACTCGGCAATGCCACTGGCGTGACAACCGATACACCAGAGGTGTGTCCACTCCGGTCCTCTCGTACTAGGAGCAGGCTCTCTCAAATCTGCAGCGCCCACGGAAGATAGGGACCAAACTGTCTCACGACGTTTTAAACCCAGCTCACGTACCTCTTTAAATGGCGAACAGCCATACCCTTGGGACCGACTACAGCCCCAGGATGAGATGAGCCGACATCGAGGTGCCAAACACCGCCGTCGATATGAACTCTTGGGCGGTATCAGCCTGTTATCCCCAGAGTACCTTTTATCCGTTGAGCGATGGCCCTTCCATACAGAACCACCGGATCACTATGTCCTGCTTTCGCATCTGCTCGACTTGTCAGTCTCGCAGTTAAGCACGCTTATGCCATTGCACTATCGTCACGATGTCCGACCGTAACTAGCGTACCTTCGAACTCCTCCGTTACGCTTTGGGAGGAGACCGCCCCAGTCAAACTGCCTACCATGCACTGTCCCCGATCCAGATCATGGACCAAGGTTAGAACCTCAAACACACCAGGGTGGTATTTCAACGTCGGCTCCAGGTGAACTAGCATCCACCCTTCAAAGCCTCCCACCTATCCTACACAGATCTGTTCAAAGTCCAATACAAAGCTACAGTAAAGGTTCATGGGGTCTTTCCGTCTTTCCGCGGGGAGATTGCATCATCACAAACATTTCAACTTCGCTGAGTCTCAGGAGGAGACAGTGTGGCCATCGTTACGCCATTCGTGCAGGTCGGAACTTACCCGACAAGGAATTTCGCTACCTTAGGACCGTTATAGTTACGGCCGCCGTTTACTGGGACTTCAATCAAGAGCTTGCACCCCATCATTTAATCTTCCAGCACCGGGCAGGCGTCACACCCTATACGTCCACTTTCGTGTTTGCAGAGTGCTGTGTTTTTATTAAACAGTCGCAGCCACCTATTCTTTGCAACCGCTTTGGGCTCCATTTGTTCAACTTCACCTACTTGCGGCACACCTTCTCCCGAAGTTACGGTGTCAATTTGCCGAGTTCCTTCTCCTGAGTTCTCTCAAGCGCCTTAGAATACTCATCTCGCGCACCAGTGTCGGTTTGCGGTACGGTCGTGTGTAGCTGAAGCTTAGTGGCTTTTCCTGGAAGCTGGGTATCACTCACTTCGTCTGCAAGCAGACCCGTTATCACCCCTCATCTTAGCCCGGCGGATTTGCCTACCGAGCACGACTACAGGCTTGAACCAACATATCCAACAGTTGGCTGAGCTAACCTTCTTCGTCCCCACATCGCACTACACATCGGTACAGGAATATTGACCTGTTTCCCATCAGTTACGCATCTCTGCCTCACCTTAGGGGCCGACTCACTCTACGCCGATGAACGTTGCGTAGAAAACCTTGCGCTTACGGCGAGCGGGCTTTTCACCCGCTTTAACGCTACTCATGTCAGCATTCGCACTTCTGATACCTCCAGCATCCGTTACCAGACACCTTCTCAGGCTTACAGAACGCTCTCCTACCACGTGCAATAAATTGCACATCCGCAGCTTCGGTAACTGGCTTAGCCCCGTTACATCTTCCGCGCAGGACGACTCGATCAGTGAGCTATTACGCTTTCTTTAAATGATGGCTGCTTCTAAGCCAACATCCTGACTGTTTTAGCCTTCCCACTTCGTTTCCCACTTAGCCCGTTTTAGGGACCTTAGCTGGCGGTCTGGGTTGTTTCCCTCTTGAGTCCGGACGTTAGCACCCGGTGCTCTGTCTCCCAAGCTGTACTCTGCGGTATTCGGAGTTTGCATAGGTTTGGTAAGTCGCCATGACCCCCTAGCCTAAACAGTGCTCTACCCCGCAGGTAATACTTGAGGCACTACCTAAATAGTTTTCGGAGAGAACCAGCTATTTCCAAGTTTGTTTAGCCTTTCACCCCTATCCACAGCTCATCCCCTAGTTTTGCAACACTAGTGGGTTCGGACCTCCAGTACCTGTTACGGCACCTTCATCCTGGCCATGGATAGATCACTTGGTTTCGGGTCTACACCCAGCGACTTGTCGCCCTATTCGGACTCGATTTCTCTACGCCTTCCCTATTCGGTTAAGCTTGCCACTGAATGTAAGTCGCTGACCCATTATACAAAAGGTACGCCGTCACCCCTAAGGGCTCCGACTTTTTGTAAGCATGCGGTTTCAGGATCTATTTCACTCCCCTCCCGGGGTTCTTTTCGCCTTTCCCTCACGGTACTTGTTCACTATCGGTCGATGATGAGTATTTAGCCTTGGAGGATGGTCCCCCATGTTCAGACAGGGTTTCTCGTGCCCCGCCCTACTTGTCTGCAGCCTAGTACCACCAATGCGTTTTCACATACGGGGCTATCACCCACTATGGCCGGACTTTCCATTCCGTTTTGTTAACACACTGACTATCACTGCAAGGCTTCTCCGAATTCGCTCGCCACTACTATCGGAATCTCGGTTGATGTCTTTTCCTCTGGGTACTTAGATGTTTCAGTTCTCCAGGTTCGCTTCACTGAGCTATGTATTCACTCAGTGATACCTATTGCTAGGTGGGTTCCCCCATTCAGATACCTCCGGATCAATGCTTATTTGCCAGCTCCCCGAAGCTTTTCGCAGGCTATCACGTCTTTCGTCGCCTATCATCGCCAAGGCATCCACCACATGCTCTTAGTCACTTGACCCTATAACTTTGACCTCTATCTCTAGAGAACATCGCTACACTCTCAAGCAACTGCTTTGCGAGGTCTCTCACCTCGCGCGTTATGCCGTAATGTGAATATCTTTGCCGTAGACCTGGTCTCCCAGATCCACATTCTTGAAGAATATTCGTCATTACTGAATAAAAATTGCTCATCGCAAAGTTTCATTCGTTTTGACGCAATCAAATTGTTGCTGGTGGCACGGTCTGCACTAAACCTTTACGAATGTGCAGTTTCCACCAGCAACGCTGATTTCGACTCTATGAATTTTTAAAGAACAGCCGCTTGATCCGGGAATCCGGTATCAACAACAAAACAGTCTCTTGCGAAACCGCTTTGGTGTTGAGTGATAAGTGTCTATCGGACGCTAGTTTTGACAACCAGGTATTGGTGGAGGATGACGGGATCGAACCGACGACCCCCTGCTTGCAAAGCAGGTGCTCTCCCAGCTGAGCTAATCCCCCTGATTGCCTATAGCCTGCGCATTGCTTCGTTGCCTGCTGCTCACACACATCAGTGTGCTTCGCATCAGACGCCTCGCACTGCTTGGCTCTAGTCAATCAGCATTTCACTGATCAACCAAAGCGGCATAAGCTCAACCTCTAATCCGTTGGAAGCTTTTGGTGGGTCTAGTTGGGCTCGAACCAACGACCCCTGCGTTATCAACACAGTGCTCTAACCAGCTGAGCTACAGACCCATTCCAATGCCTAGTAGCTACTGCGTCTTGTGTGACTCAGTCTCTACAAAGCCTTGGCTTGTGTTCCAACAACCGATAAGTGTGGGCGTTCAATCTTGATTGCTTTTTTGGCTCCTGCCGTGCCGATGGCACTTCACTTTGTTTGCACAAAGTGAGCATCCACCGAAACAGCGAAGCTGTTTTCCAGAAAGGAGGTGATCCAGCCGCACCTTCCGATACGGCTACCTTGTTACGACTTCACCCCAGTCACGAACCCCGCCGTGGTAAGCGCCCTCCTTGCGGTTAGGCTACCTACTTCTGGCGAGACCCGCTCCCATGGTGTGACGGGCGGTGTGTACAAGACCCGGGAACGTATTCACCGTGACATTCTGATCCACGATTACTAGCGATTCCGACTTCACGCAGTCGAGTTGCAGACTGCGATCCGGACTACGACTGGCTTTATGGGATTAGCTCCCCCTCGCGGGTTGGCAACCCTTTGTACCAGCCATTGTATGACGTGTGTAGCCCCACCTATAAGGGCCATGAGGACTTGACGTCATCCCCACCTTCCTCCGGTTTGTCACCGGCAGTCCCATTAGAGTGCCCTTTCGTAGCAACTAATGGCAAGGGTTGCGCTCGTTGCGGGACTTAACCCAACATCTCACGACACGAGCTGACGACAGCCATGCAGCACCTGTGTGCAGGTTCTCTTTCGAGCACCAATCCATCTCTGGAAAGTTCCTGCCATGTCAAAGGTGGGTAAGGTTTTTCGCGTTGCATCGAATTAAACCACATCATCCACCGCTTGTGCGGGTCCCCGTCAATTCCTTTGAGTTTCAACCTTGCGGCCGTACTCCCCAGGCGGTCAACTTCACGCGTTAGCTTCGTTACTGAGAAAGTTAATTCCCAACAACCAGTTGACATCGTTTAGGGCGTGGACTACCAGGGTATCTAATCCTGTTTGCTCCCCACGCTTTCGTGCATGAGCGTCAGTGCAGGCCCAGGGGATTGCCTTCGCCATCGGTGTTCCTCCGCATATCTACGCATTTCACTGCTACACGCGGAATTCCATCCCCCTCTGCCGCACTCTAGCCATGCAGTCACAAAGGCAGTTCCCAGGTTGAGCCCGGGGATTTCACCTCTGTCTTACATAACCGCCTGCGCACGCTTTACGCCCAGTAATTCCGATTAACGCTCGCACCCTACGTATTACCGCGGCTGCTGGCACGTAGTTAGCCGGTGCTTATTCTTACGGTACCGTCATGACTCCCAGGTATTAACCAGAAGCTTTTCGTTCCGTACAAAAGCAGTTTACAACCCGAAGGCCTTCATCCTGCACGCGGCATTGCTGGATCAGGCTTGCGCCCATTGTCCAAAATTCCCCACTGCTGCCTCCCGTAGGAGTCTGGGCCGTGTCTCAGTCCCAGTGTGGCTGGTCGTCCTCTCAGACCAGCTACAGATCGTCGGCTTGGTAAGCTTTTATCCCACCAACTACCTAATCTGCCATCGGCCGCTCTAGTAGCGCAAGGCCCGAAGGTCCCCTGCTTTCATCCTTAGATCTCATGCGGTATTAGCTACTCTTTCGAGTAGTTATCCCCCACTACCAGGCACGTTCCGATGTATTACTCACCCGTTCGCCACTCGCCATCAGGCCGAAGCCCATGCTGCCGTTCGACTTGCATGTGTAAAGCATGCCGCCAGCGTTCAATCTGAGCCAGGATCAAACTCTATAGTTCGATCTTGAATTTAAAGTCTCTCGACTACTCACTCACTTGACGGTATCAAGAAGGCCTAAGCCTTCTTCATTACTGTTTATAGTGAGCGCTTGTTTTGCTCCGAAGAACATATGGCAATCGCCACCAAACGCCCACGCTTATCGGCTGTTAATTTTTAAAGACCCATCCAACCCAGCCAGTGACCATCTCTCGATATCACCAGCCCTCTTGGATCAACTCGCTGCAATCAGCGAAGCCTTGTATTGTAGCACAGGTTTTGACAACCAGAAGAAGTTGCGAAAGAAATCATCCGCCACCCAACTTGTCGCCACCACCAAAAACAAACCTCGCGAACCGCGCTCTTTCGAGTCTGGCAGCTTCGCAAGGCGTTGTGCTGTCGATGAACCGTATTGTATAGGGTTTCCACCATGCGTTGGTGAGGTTGGAGGAAATTTTTTATTGGATCCGTCGAACATGACACGGTCATGACAGCATTGCCGCACTTGGCATGGCGGCGTCTCTTGATCTCCCTCATTCCGAGCCAGCGCCCCGCGCACCAGATAATAGAGCCAACATGGCATTGATTACCTTATTAGATGCGCAGCTGGCCTTTGGCCATGTTGCTTTGCTGGACCACGCAGATTTTTCGCTGGAATCGCAGGAACGCGTTGGATTGATTGGCCGCAATGGCGCGGGCAAGTCTTCATTGCTGAAGATTCTTGCCGGCATGGAGAAGGCCGATGATGGCACTCTGCAGGTGCAGAACGGCGTACGGATTGCCTATGTGGCGCAGGAGCCCGATCTGAATCTCGCACACACGATCTTCCAGGCCGCTTCCGACGGTCTGGCTGCGATCACAGCCATTCGCGATCGCTACTTTGCCGCCGCCGAAGGCGAAGACCTGGATGCGCTGCAATCGCAAATTGAAGCGTATGACGCCTGGAACTGGGAGCAGCGGGTGGAGGAGACCCTGCAGCGCCTGCACCTGGATGGTCAGGCGGTCGTGGGCACGCTGTCTGGCGGGGTCAAGAAGCGCGTGGCCCTCGCCCAGGCGTTGGTGGCCCGGCCCGATGTGCTGTTTCTCGATGAACCCACCAACCACCTGGATCTGGATTCGATCGCCTGGCTGGAAGACCTGCTCAAGGAGTTCAAGGGCAGCGTGGTCACCATTACCCACGACCGCGCCTTTCTGGACGCAATCGCCACACGCATTGTGGAACTGGACCGCGGTGAGTTGCGCAGCTATCCAGGCAATTTTGCGCAGTACTTGCTTCAAAAAGAAGAGCAGTTGACGCAGGAGGCCGTCATCAACGCCAAAGCCGACAAACTGCTGGCCCAGGAAGAGGTCTGGATCCGCAAAGGTGTGGAGGCTCGCCGCACACGCAGCCAGAGCCGTATCGAACGTTTAAAGGCGTTGCGCGCCAACCGCGAATCGCGCAGGGAAGCCCTGGGTAGTGTGAAGATGGATATTGCTTCAGGGATGGGCAATGGCTACCAGGGCAAGATCGTTGCAGAGTTGACGAATGTGAGCAAAGCCTTTGGCAACAGGCAGATTGTGCGCAATTTCAGCACCACAGTGCTGCGCGGCGACAAGGTTGGCCTGATCGGCCCCAATGGCGCGGGCAAAACCACTTTGCTGAAGATGATTTTGGGCGAGCTGGCTCCCGATAGCGGCAGCATCCGCCAAGGCGCCAATCTGCAGGTGGCGTATTTTGACCAGATGCGCGATGCCATCAATCTGGATGCAACGCTGGAAGACTTCATCAGCCCCGGCAGCGAATGGATCGAGATCGGCAACCAGCGCAAGCATGTGAAGAGCTATCTGGGCGATTTTCTTTTCTCGCCAGCCAGAGCCAATTCGCCGGTGCGCTCACTCTCGGGCGGCGAGCGCAACCGCCTGCTGCTGGCCCGGCTGTTTGCACGGCCGGCCAATGTCCTGGTGCTGGACGAGCCAACCAACGACCTCGATATCGACACGCTTGATCTGCTGGAAGAGCTGCTGCAGCAGTATGACGGTACGGTGTTTCTCGTCAGCCACGATCGCACCTTTCTCGACAATGTGGTCACCAGCATCATCGCCGCAGAGGGTGACGGCCATTGGCGCGAATATGAAGGCTCGGTACAGGACTGGCTGATCCAGTCTCGCCGCTCACGCGAGATTGCAGAGCAGCAAGCCAATGCCCAGGCCAGCAAAGCCGCCAAAGAAGCAAAAGAGGCCAAGACTGCAGCACCTGCACCGACCACGACTTCCGCCGCCGCGCCAGTTGCCCAGCCCAAGCGCAAGCTCAGTTACAAGGACCAGCGCGAACTCGATCAGTTGCCTGCCCGCATCGCGGCACTGGAAACCGAGCAGAAAGCGATTCAGGCGGAGCTGGCCGACGGCTCACTCTACAACAGCGACTATGAGCGCGCCGTCAGCCTGCAGCAGCGCGATGCGGTGATTGAAGAGGAGCTGCTGGAAGCGCTGATGCGCTGGGAAGAGTTGGCAGGCTAAAACTCCACGGCCACAACAACAAAAGGCACACCAACGGAGCGCTGGTGTGCCTTTTGCTTTCTATAGTCATCACAAGGGCGCCATGCGACTACCGGCTGCCAGCCTCACTCCCACGCGCCCAGCCCTGTCAGATTGCCGTGCTGATCCCGGATGCGCATGGCAGATGTGGTGCGGTTGTTGGGTTGCAGTACAAAATGTGCGCTACCCAATACGGCCCCCTTGCCTGCATCGGCATGCCAGTCACAAATGACTTCGGCAGAGGCCGCAATGTTTTGCACCGATCGGCACTGCACAGCCCCGTCGACGCTTGCCACCACATCGCCCTTGTCTTGATTAAAGGTAACCACCCGGGCCGTTGGCATACCCATACCCGCTTGCCCGCCAGGAGGCTGAAAGTTCATCAGCCATTGGCCACTGAGCCTGCGTGCGAGGGTGGACTGGTCTTCCAGCACCAGGCGAATGGTGCTTTTCTGTTTTTCTTCAGGGAATTGAACCACTCCTTCTGTACGCAGACCGCGTTTGGTGCGGTCATCCAGGCGGTAGAACCCCAGCGTCATCCCACCCGGGCTGTTAACCGGAACAGCGGACTGCATGGCCCCACCAATGGCACGCCCACCTTCGTAACGCTGCAGGGCCAACCGGGTTTCCTGCTCCGAGTACGCACCGCTTCCCATGTGGAAGGTTGCGCCACCATTGCCCAGATAGTTGAATATCTGCGCAATCGCCAGCCCGTTCTGAATATCGACGGCGATTCCTCGCCCGGGCTTTCCATTGATTTCATCCGTCACCATCCACGTGCCATTGGAAGGAATCTGAACATCGCCTGAGTAGCACGATATATCTTGCATATAGGTGTAGGCGCCTTCCGAGCAATCGCCCCATGCACTGATGGTGCCACCCGCCATCATCTCGCCTTGCACCCCAAAGCGCCCACCCACGGCGCCAGTTGCCTCCACAACGCCCTGCACATCCGGCCCCGAGAAGCGCAAGGAAGCCTGGCTCACACGCGAGTCCGAAGAAACCGCTGCAGCCGGCTCTTGCGCCTTGCAGTCATAGGCATCCATTCCCTCGCGCCGTGAGCAGGCCAGCTTCTGCTGAGGCGCATTGGCCCCGGCAGTCGTTTGCTTCAACAGCAATTGGCGCTGAATTCCAGCGCCGGTGCCGCTGACGAGCTGCGCATCCCAGGCCATGGCTGGCTGTCCGTTGCCGTCCAGCCCCACCATCCGAAAACTGCGCGGCGAGATGGTTGCAGCCCTCACATACTGGGTCTCGAACTCCGTGCTCATCACGGTGAATCGCTGAATGGCCAGTTCTGGCTCGCCTGGAAACTGCACCACACCATGCAGCCCATCGGTGAAGCGCAGCACCACATTCCCCAGTGATTCGCGCAACTCCGCAGAACGAGGCTCACCACCAAATGAGCGCCCTCCCACGTAACGGATCAGCGGTGCCGCCACTACACCTCCATCGAGAGTGCCCATTGCCGTGTAGAAGGTTGCAGCACCCGACGCCTCGTATGCAAAAACCTGCATCAGAAATGCATTGCCCTGTACATCGATCGCAAGACCGCGCCCCGGTTTGCCATTGAGCTCACTCGTCACCACCCAGGTGCCCGGCTGCGGGGTAAAACTGCGAGCCGCCTGACTGGGCATGGCGCCCAGCACACTGGCTGCGATACATAGCGCTTGCAATGCGCGGCGTGCTTTCATGAGAATCCCCTTTTTTGTTTATTCAATAAAAATCGATCATCCGCCCCCAATGGAGCGCGCCAGACAATTAAAAACCATAGCAAACAGAACTCGCCTCACCCACCCATGGATTGCCTGCTCGGTAGGTTTTCTAATCATTTTTCTCTATCTTATCGGGAGAATATCGATAAATGGCCAATGTCTCTCCAGCAAACGCTGAAAGCGCTCCACAACTTCAGTTTCGATAGCAGTTGGTTTGCCCGGGATAGTCAGGCCATGGGTGCGCCATCTGCCTGCGGAAATTCCGTCCGCACCCTTTGGTAGATATTCCAGAACGTCACATCCTGCGTACAGGCGTAGTTGATGCGCATGAGCGTGGAAGGCTGGCGACTCGCATAGAACAGGGTGCCGGGAGCGATGAGGTAGTTTTCGTCCAGCATGCGCTGGGCCAGCACTTCGGTGTCCATGCCGGTGTCGACCCAGCCAAACATACCGGCCGGTTCGGTCACAAACTGGCAGCCCGCCTGCTGTGCCAGTTGCACGCTGTGCTTTCTGGCCTGGATGAGGCGGGAGCGTACCCGCTCGATGTGACGACGCAGTTGGCCGTTTTCGATACACAGAGCCATGGCACGTTCCATGATGGCTGGACTCGTGAGTGTGGACAGCAGCTTGGTGTCGAGCATCCGGTCCACCATATCGGGCGGTGCAGCCATATAGCCAACGCGCCAGTTGGGCGCAAGAATCTTGGCAAAGCCGCTGATATAGATGGTGCGCTGCAAGCCGTCGAGCACCGACAGGCGCGTGGCATGCTCGGGTGCGATATGGCTGTAGGTATCGTCTTCCACCACATAAAAGCCGAACTCCTTGGCCAGTTGCAACACATGGTGCGCTGCTGCCGGGTGCAGGCTGTAGCTGGTGGGGTTGTGCAATACGCTCACACTCACATAGAGTTTGGGCGCATGGGTTTCGCAGTAGCGGCGCATTGTGGCCAGATCGGGACCATCCGCGCCACGCGGTACGGGCAGCACCTGCATGCCCAGTGCCGCCAGGCGGGCAAACTCCACAGACCAGCCCGGCTCCTCCACCATCACCGCGTCGCCCGCTTTGAGAAGCGTGCGGCTGACAATGTCCAGCGCCTGCGTCGCGCCCACGGTGGTCATCACCTGGTCGGCACTGACCGGCAGGCCCAGGGTTTTGAGCCTGTCGGCCAGCAGGCCGCGCAGCATCTCGTCGCCCATGGGCACGCCATAGCCCCAGGACATGGTGCGCAACTCTTCCAGGCCCACCACTTTGCGCAATGCCGATTGCAGAAACTGGTTCTGCAGCCAATCGGGTGGAAGCATGCCCGCCCCAGGCTGCGGGTGCGTGGCCTTGTGCATCATGCCGCGAATGAGCGAGGTGGCATTGATACGCGCCGATGCAGCAGGCAAGGAGAGCGAAACGGCATCCTTCAATGTTCTGCTTTTGATAGCAGCTTGCGCTTTTCCTGCACGCGATTGCGTCGATTTTTCTACATAGTCGCGAACATAAAAACCGCGCTGGCGACGCGATTCAATCAAGCCCTGCGCCTGCAGCAGATCGTAGGCGGCCACCACCGTATGGTGACTCACACCCTGCTGGACGGCACAGGCGCGCACCGACGGCAAGCGGGTACCTGCGGGCAGCAGCCGCGAACGGATGCGCTCGGCAAAACGGGCAGCCAATTGTTCGGTCAACGTGTGGGTGGCATCGCGGGTCAGCATGGTGTATCAGCGTTGGCACCGATACAGTTTGCGCGCTTGGCAGTACATCTGTATTGGCACTGTATTGGTCTCACCTCTATAGTAATCGCAAGTACAGCGAGCGGCAATCGCCTTTCGCCCCCTCAGAACGTGTTTACGACCTCAGGCGTGGCAGGCTTGCCACCCTGTCACGGCAGCGATGCCGCGCTGGTGCGTCTCTTGCCAGAATGACGAATCCGCTCACCTGTACGACCACAAGATGACCACCACCATGACCATTGTCGATTTCACCGCCTTTCTCGTATTGGCTACGGCGATGAGCTTTACGCCCGGCCCCAATACCACCATGGCAGCCGCCATGGGCGCCAACTGGGGGCTCAGGCCCGCCATGCGCTTTGTGTGGGGCGTTCCGGTGGGCTGGTGCGCATTGCTGCTGTTGTGCGCCAGTGGGGTCGGTACCTTGGTGATGGCGGCACCTGTGATGAAGACCGCCATCAAGGCCGTAGGCATTGCCTACCTGGTGTGGCTGGCCTACAAATTGAGCGGCAGCGGCAAGCTCGCCGAAGCCAAGGACGCCAGCCTGATCGGCTTCTGGCAGGGCGTGTGCCTGCAGTTCGTGAACGTCAAGGCCTGGCTGCTGGCCCTGGCCATTGTTGCGGGCTGGATTGTCGGTTTCGAAGACCAGCTCATGCGCCTGGCTATCGTCGTGCCCATCATGCTGCTCTACGCATTTGCCAGCAATTTGCTGTATGCATCCGTCGGCGCCCTGCTGCGCACCTGGCTGGCCCAGGGCCAGCGCCTGCTGTGGTTCAACCGCACCATGGCATTGGTGCTGGTGTTGACTGCAGTCTGGATGATCAAGGCCTGAGCCTGCCCATTCCAACCCCAACCGGCTTCACACCACCGTTCAGTCCCATGACGACAGCCCTCCACACCACAGCCCGCACCTTCCCATCGCTGCCCCTTGGCAGGATGGAACTTCGCTTGGCTGTCCATGTGGCCTCCGCCATCGGACGGACAATGACGACGATCAACACGCCAGCCACAAGCTGGCAGGCGGCTGCCGCCCGCCGAGCGCACTCCCGGACGCCCGGCAACCGCCCTATTGCAACCTCAAAAGCCGCTGTTTCACAGCCCTGCATTTGAGTATTTGATTGGATGTATCTGGCGATGCGTTGTGCAGACGGCGCACCGTACGAGGAAAAAAATGAACAACTGGACCCTGGCAAAACGTGCCTCCACCATGAACCCTTCCGTGATCCGCGAGATCCTGAAGGTGACCGAAAAGCCCGGCATCATCAGCCTGGCGGGAGGCCTTCCCTCCCCCAAGACCTTTCCGATCGAGGCTTTCAAGAACGCTGCGGACAAGGTGCTGCTGCAAGACGGCGCTTCTTCGCTGCAGTACGCAGCCAGCGAAGGTTACGCCCCGCTGCGCGAATTCATTGCCCAGCAACTGCCCTGGGACGTGAGCCCGGAACAGGTGCTGATCACCACCGGCTCCCAGCAAGGGCTGGATCTGGTCGGCAAGATCATGCTCGACGAAGGCAGCCGCATGCTCTTGGAAACACCCACCTATCTGGGCGCCTTGCAAGCTTTTTCTCCCCAGCAGCCGGAAGTGGTGGGCGTGGACAGCGACGAGCACGGCGTGATCCCTGCCGATCTGGAGCGCAAGGTGGGCACAGGCGCGCAAAAAGCCCGCCTGATCTACCTGTTGCCCAATTTCCAGAATCCCACGGGCCGCACGATGGACGATGCCCGCCGCCAGGCCGTGGTGGAGCGCCTTGCCGAACTGGGCGTGCCGTTTCTGGAAGACAACCCCTATGGCGACCTGTGGTACGACGAGGAGCCCGCCGCGCCGCTGACCGCACGCAACCCGGACGGCGGCCTGTACCTGGGCTCGTTCTCCAAGGTGCTGGCTCCGGGCCTGCGCCTGGGCTACATCGTGGCGCCCAAGGCCATCTACCCCAAGCTGCTGCAGGCCAAGCAGGCCGCCGATCTGCACACCCCAAGCTTCAACCAGCGCATGGTGGCAGAGGTGATCAAGGACGGTTTCCTGGATCGGCATGTGCCCACCATTCGCGCGCTGTACAAAAAGCAGCGCAATGCCATGCTGGCCGCACTGGAGGAGCATTTCGCGGGCATCGATGTGCAATGGACCCGGCCCGTCGGCGGCATGTTCCTGTGGCTGCGCATGCCCGAGGGCGTGGACACCGTGAAGATGCTGCCCGCAGCCGTGGAGCGCAACGTAGCCTATGTTCCCGGCTCCGCCTTCTACGCAGCCAACCCGGACCACCGCACCATGCGCCTGTCGTATGTGACGGCCTCTGAAGAGCAGATTCACATCGCCATCAAGGCCTTGGCCGACACCGTGCGCGCCGCCCTGGCGCAGCAATAGGCCCTTGCACCGATCTGGCCAGGGTGCCCTGCAAAGGCCTGGCCACTGCTTTGCCCAGGGCCTGGGCAAAGCCTCTCTCATCACCATCCGAAAGCCACTCATGCTGAAAATCTGGGGCCGCATCTCCTCCATCAATGTGCGCAAAGTCGTCTGGGCTGTGCAGGAACTGGGCGTGCCGTTCGAGCGCATCGACACCGGCGGCAAATTTGGCGGAACGCATACGCCCGAGTTTCTGGCCCGCAACCCCAATGCCATGGTGCCAGCCATCGAAGACGGCGAAGGCGCCTTCCGGGTGAGCCTGTTCGAGTCGAACGTGATCGTGCGTTATCTGTGCGCGCGCTACTCTCCCGGCGTACTGTATCCGGCAGCCCTGGCCCAACGCTTTGATGCCGAGCGCTGGATGGACTGGCAGCAGACCACCTTGAACCCCGCCGGGCGCGATGCGTTCATCCAGCTCATCCGCATGTCCCCGGAGCAGCGCGATGCGCAGAAAATTGCTGCGTCCATTGCTGCGATGGAGCCGTTGCTGCAACTGCTGGACCGGCATCTGGCCACCCACGCCTACCTGCAGGGCGACCATTTCGGCATGGCCGACATCCCCGCCGCCTGCGACGTGCACCGCTGGTGGAACCTGCCCGCCGCCGACTACCAGCGCCCTCACTACCCGCATGTGGAACGCTGGTTTGCCGCACTGCTGGCCCGGCCAGCCACACGGGGCGTGCTCGATATCACACTCGAATAAATTCAAGAAAAATTGGCCAGCAGCGCACGCCCAGTGCGCGCCATGCATTCAATCTTCATAGCAAAACACCTTCCCATGCCCCCCCGCCGATTCACCCAGCTCGATGTATTTGCCGACCACCCCCTGCAAGGCAATGCCCTGGCCGTCGTTCTGGACGGCGAAGGCATCAGCGATGCCGCCATGCTGGATTTTGCTCGCTGGACCAACCTGTCGGAAACCACCTTCCTGCTGCCGCCCACGGCCGAGGGCGCAGCCGCCGGTGCCGACTACCGTGTACGCATCTTCACCCCGGCGGGAGAGCTGGCCTTTGCCGGCCATCCCACGCTGGGCAGTTGCCAGGCCTGGCTGGACGCGGGCGGCACGCCACGCCAAAGCCAGGTGGTGGTGCAGGAATGCGCCAAGGGCCTCGTCACCATTGCCCGCGTGGCTGCTACGGGTAGCCCGGGCTCAGAAGGCCTGGCATTTGCCGCGCCGCCACTGCAGCGCAGCGATGTGCCCGCCAGCCTGCAGGCGCAGGTGCTCGCTGCCCTGCAACTGCAGGCCGATGACCTGATCGCCGCCCAGTGGCTGGACAACGGATCGCGCTGGATGGGCCTGCTGATGCGCCACATCGATAGCTTGCCACGCGCCCAGCCCAACGCGGCTGCGCTGCGCGCGGTGGGCGTCAAAGCCGGGCTGTGCGCCATCCACCCCCAGGGCAGCAGCGCAGGCAGCAATGCCGAGCCCGTACTGGAAGTGCGCGGCATCACCCTGGCCGCCCACGGCATTGCCGAAGACCCCGCCACCGGCAGCCTGAACGCCAGCCTGGCCCAATGGCTCAGCGCTGCCGGGCACATTGCCTTGCCATACCGCGTGCAGCAAGGCGCAGCCATCGGCCGTGCAGGCCGCATGCGCCTTGTGGCCGATAGCGCCGATGCGGGCGGCCAGATCTGGGTGCAAGGCCAGGTGCACAGCGTTGTGACGGGCCAGGTCGTTCTCTGAATCTTCAAGAAAGGGATTTCCCATGCGTACACGCGCCTTCATGCAGGTCGATGTGTTCTCCGAGACCGCGTACCGCGGCAATCCGCTGGCCGTGGTGCTCGACAGCGAAGGCCTGAGCGACGAAGCCATGCAGGCCTTTGCTCGCTGGACCAACCTGTCCGAAACCACCTTTCTGCTGCCACCCACCCAGGCGGAAGCCGACTACCGCGTGCGCATCTTCACGCCAGGCGGCGAGTTGCCTTTTGCAGGCCACCCCACCCTGGGCAGCTGCTACGCCTGGCTGGCTGCGGGCGGCAAGCCCCGCAAACCCGGCACCGTGGTGCAGGAATGCGCCAAGGGGCTGGTGCCGTTGCGGATGAATCCGCAAGCCAACGCGACAGGCTCCGACCTGGGCACAGGCGGCCAGTTGGCCTTTGCAGCGCCTGCACTTGCGCGCAGCAGCATCAGCGATGCCGAACTCGCCCCCGTGCTGCAGGCTGCCGGCCTGCGTGCTGACCAGGTCATTGCCCGGCAAAAGCTGAACAACGGCCCGCTGTTCTGGGCCCTTCTGGTCGATGAACCCGATACCGTATTTGCGCTGCAGCCTGATGCAGCCGCCCTGCACGCACTGGGCACGGAACTGGCCGTGGCAGCGCGCTACCCCCAGGCTGGCCGGGCCCTGATTGGTCGCGCCAGCCGAGAAGCCCAGGCGTTTTCCAGCAGTGCACCTGCCGGCCCCGCTGCCGCTGACCCGGATCTGGAGGTACGCGTGTGGTTCAACACCGGCGCCACGATGAGCGAAGACCCCATCACCGGCAGCCTGAACGCGAGCCTTGCGCAATGGCTGCTGGCCGACGACCACATCGAAGCGCCCTACACCGCCAGCCAGGGCATCAACCTGGACCGGGCAGGCCAGGTATTCATCACGCAGGACGGGGGCGGCCAGGTCTGGGTTGGCGGTCAGGTCACTGCCTGCATCAGCGGCACGGTGCAGCTATGAATTCATCCACCTCCATGTCGACAATCTCCCAGCTCGACCATCTGGTGGTGATGGCCGCCACGCTGGAGGAAGGCGTGCAATGGTGCGAAGACACGCTGGGCGTCACGCCCGCAGCAGGCGGCCGCCACGCCTTCATGGGCACGCACAACCGCCTGCTGCGCACCAGCAGCGATGCGTTTGTGGCCTCGTACCTCGAAATCATCGCGATTGATCCCGAAGGCGTTCCGCCAACCGCCCCGTTTGACAAACGCTGGTTCGACATGGATGCCGCCTGGCTGCGCGCGTCGGTCACGCAGCATGGACCGCAGTTGATCCACTGGGTGGCACGCGTACCCGATATCGCCGCCAGCACCGAGGCCTTGCGCGCATTGGATTTGCCTGCAGGCGCGCCGCAGGCCGCCAGCAGACAGACGCCGCGCGGCCTGCTGGAATGGCAGATCGGCTTGCGCAGCGACGGGCAGCGGTTGCTGGACGGCTGCCTGCCCACCCTGATCCGCTGGGGCGCCATCCACCCCGAAGCCAGCATGCAGGACCAGGGCGTGCAGCTGCTGGGCCTGGAGCTGCAGCACCCGCAGGCAGGCGCACTGCGCGCCGCACTGCTGGCGCTGAATCTGCCTGTGGACGCCCCGATACAGGTGCAAGGTGGTGCCCAGCCTGCTCTGGCCGCACACCTGCAGACACCCAAGGGGCTGGTGACGCTGCGCAGCAACGCATCCACTCCGCCTTGATAGACAACGACCGCAGGAGCTCTCATGCCGCATTCCGCCTTGCCCAGCCTCGCCGATATCGAAGCCGCGTCCCGCGTGGTCTATGACCAGTTTCAGCCCACGCCGCAATACCACTGGCAGCTGCTCAGCGAAAAGCTCGGCGCCCATTGCTGGCTCAAGCACGAAAACCACACGCCGGTGGGCGCCTTCAAGATCCGTGGCGGCCTGACCTATTTTGCGCAGATGGCCGCTCGCAACACCCTGCCTGCCGAAGTCATCAGCGCCACCCGTGGCAACCATGGCCAGAGCATCGCCTGGGCTGCGCGCCGCCATGGCGTGCGCTGCACCATTGTGGTGCCGCACGGCAACTCCATCGAAAAGAACGCCGCCATGCGCGCGCTGGGCGCCACCCTCATCGAGCACGGCGATGATTTTCAGGCTGCACGCGAACATGCCATCGCGCTGGCGGAGCAACGTGGCGCCCACATGGTGCCCAGCTTCCATGCAGACCTGGTCAGCGGCGTCAGCACCTACTGGTGGGAGTTTCTGCGCGCCGTGCCCGATATGCACACGGCCTACGTGCCCATTGGCCTGGGCTCGGGCGCCTGCGCGGCAGTGGCGGCCAAGCTGGCCCTGCAGCACCCGGTGCGCATTGTCGGCGTGGTCAGCAACGGTGCCACCACCTACCGCGACTCCATCGCCGCCGGCGAAGTGGTCGACGCTGCGGTCACCACACAGATTGCCGACGGCATGGCCGTGCGCCGCGCCGATCCGCAGGCGCTCGCCATCCTGCGCCAGCACCTCGATCGCGTGGTGGCGGTGAGCGATGACGAAATCGCCAATGCCATGCAACTGCTGTTCACCAGCACCCACAATGTGGCCGAAGGCGCAGGCGCTGCCGCACTGGCCGCCGCCCTGCAGGAGCGGGCCGCCATTGCAGGGCAGACGGTGGGCCTCGCCATGACGGGCGGCAACGTCGATGCGAAGGTGTTTGCGCAGGTGCTGGGCCTGTGACAACCGGCCGCCGCCGGTGGCGGCGCCCAGCTGTGCAACAATCGTGCGCTTGAGAGACGCGTAGTACGCCAGCAGCGAGGATCTGGCCCGCCACAGTGACAGACCTTGCGACCCACCATGAGCCTATCCACCACAACGCCCCCTCCCGCCTCCACCATCGCTGTCGTCATTCCCAGCTACAAGGTCACGCGGCATATTCTTGCGGTCATCCAGGCCATCGGCCCCGAGGTGGATCGCATCTATGTCGTCGACGATTGCTGCCCCGACGGCAGCGGCCGCTACGTGCAGGAGAACAACCGCGACCCCCGCGTGAGCGTGCTGTTCAACGAGGTGAACCTGGGCGTGGGCGGCGCGGTGATGGCCGGTTACCGCGCGGCGATCGACGATGGCTTTGACATCATCGTCAAGATCGACGGCGACGGACAGATGGACCCGAGCCTGCTGCCGCGCTTTGTGGCGCCCATTGTCAGCGGCCGGGCCGACTACACCAAGGGCAACCGCTTCTACAACCTGGAGAAGATATCGCGCATGCCCAAGATCCGCATCTTGGGCAATGCGGTGCTGTCCTTCATGGCCAAATTCTCCTCGGGATACTGGAGCAGCTTTGACCCCACCAATGGCTACACCGCCATCGCGGCCAGCACGGCGGCCCAGCTGCCGCTGCACAAGATCAGCCGCAGCTACTTCTTTGAAACCGACATGCTGTTCCGGCTGAACACCGTGCGTGCCGTCGTCGTTGACGTGCCCATGGACGCCAAATACGAAACGGAATTCAGCAACCTCAAGATCACCCAGATCCTGGGCGAGTTCTTTGCGGGCCATATCCGCAACTTCTTCAAGCGCATTTTCTACAACTACTACCTGCGCGGCATGTCGGTCGCATCCCTGGAGCTGCCATTGGGCCTGGGCCTGATCGCCTGGGGAATGGGGTTTGGCCTGTACCAGTGGGGCAAGTCTCTTGCGATGGGCATGGTCACGCCTGCGGGCACCGTCATGTTCAGCGCACTGCCCCTCATTCTGGGCGTGCAGCTGTGCCTGTCATTCATCGCCTTTGATGTGGCGGCCGAACCCAGCAGCTCGCAGCGCGGCACGGAAACCCTACATTGATTTGCCGATGATCAAGCGCTGACCTGCGTCACGCCATCAAAACAATAGCTGCTGGCGCTCTTCCATCTTTGATTTCAAATAAAAATCTCATTGAAACTCAAGACAGTCAAGCGCAAGAAGCTCTCATTTTTGAACCACGCTCACCCGTTCAGGGCTTGGCCACCTGGTAGGCCTCCATGGGCTTGTCCGACAGCTGGGCCCAGGCCGCCTGGGTGTTGGCCGATGCCGGCAGGTTCACCGTGATGCCATTGGGCGGGATCGGCTGCATGAACCACCTGTCATAGATCCTGGCAATCTCTCCGCTGGCAGAAAGGCTGGCGATCTGTGCATCAAACAGTTTCTTGAACTCGGGCGAATCCTTGCTCATCATGATGGCAAGCGGCTCCACATTGAAAGGCTCGCCCACGACGCGGTACTTGCCCGGCTCGCGCATGCGTGCGATGCCGGTGGCCAGAATCTGCCCGTCTGCCACACAGGCCTGCGCGCGGCCACTCTCCAGCATGATGAAGCATTCGGCATTGTCCTTGGCCACCAGCAGCTGGATGTCCAGGCCCTTTTCCTTGGCATATTTGCGCACCAGGGGCACCGCAGTGGCACCTGCCGTGGCCGCCACGCTCTTGCCAGCCAGTTGATCGGCAGAGGTGATGCCCGAGGCAACGGTCACCGCCGTGCGCACCTCTTCCACATACAGGGTCGGCGCAAAGGCCACTTCCTTCTGGCGTGCCACATTGTTCGTGGTGGTGCCGCACTCCACATCCACCGTGCCATTGGTCAGAAGCGGAATGCGGTTCTGAGCCGTCACCATCTGGTACTGGATATCGAGGCGCGGCAGGCCCAGCGCCTTCTGCACCCCCTGCAGGGCGCGCTCGCACACGTCGACATGAAAGCCTGCGTACTTGCCATTGCCGGTGGTGAAGGACATCGCGCCCGATGCCTCCCGCACGCCCATGGTCACCGTGCTGGTGCTTTTGATCTTGGTCAGCGTGTCCTGCTGGGCCTGGGCCGCGCCGATGCCCAGCAGCAGGGCAGCAGCGGTCAACAAGAATTGGGCAGGTCTGGGGGTATGGCGATACATGTGGGGAGTTCCTTGGATCTTTTTTTCATGAGCAGCGGCTTGTGCCAGCCGCTTTGCCCTGGTCTTTTTCGATATCTTTCGATATCTTTTTTGATAGCTATCAGCGCTTACCAGTGAAGCGCCTGACAGCACTTCTACTTGGCAAACAGCGATTCCATGTTCTTGAATGCCTTGAACTCCAGCGCATTGCCGCTCGGGTCCAGGAAGAACATGGTCGCCTGCTCACCCACTTCGCCCTTGAAGCGGATGTAGGGCTCGATCACAAACCGCGTACCTGCGGCGGTCAGCTTGTCTGCCATGTCCTGCCACTGCGCCATCGACAGCACCACGCCATAGTGGCGCACGGGCACATCGTGGCCGTCAACGTCACTGCTCTGCCTGTGGCCGCATTCTTCTGGAGCCAGATGCGCGACGATCTGGTGGCCATAGAAGTTGAAGTCCACCCAGGCGTCGGAGCTGCGGCCTTCCGGGCAGCCCAGCAGATCGCCGTAGAACTGGCGCGCCACGGCAATATCGTGCACGGGAAAGGCCAGGTGAAAAGGGGGTATGGAAGCAGCTGTCGTGGTCATTTCATCGTCCTTGGTCTATCGGTGTACCGGTTTTGCTCCATTGCCAGGCACCCCAGAAAATGGAAGCGCTGGCACGAAATCACCTTGCCACTCCACAGAGGTAGCAGGCCAATTTCCAAGCACCAACCGGCACGGCAGATTGAATGTAGGACAATGCTTTGATATTTAAAAACGATATATTTTTGACCTGAGTCACAATTTTTTCGATCAATGATCACCGAACTGCGCACACTGATTGCCGTTGCCCGCATCGGCACTTTTGCCGGTGCCGGCGATGCCATCGGGCTCACCCAATCCGCCGTATCCAGCCAGATCAAGCGGCTGGAAGAACACCTGGGCTATGCGCTGTTCGACCGCACCGGCCGCTCCGCCCAGCCCAATGCTGCGGCGCGCGCCTTGCTGCCGCAGGCCGAAGCGCTGGTCCGCCAGTTCGAGCAACTGGGCCAGCACACCGGCGCGACCACACCGGTACGCCTGCGCATCGGGGCCATTGCCACCATCCATACCGGTTTGCTGACGCGGGCGCTGGCGGGCTTCATGCAACAGCATCCGCAGGTGCATGTGCAATTGGTGCCGGGCACTTCGATGGAGCTGATGGACCAGCTGGACAATGGCAGCCTCGATGCGGCACTCATCATCCGTCCGCCCTTCGGCATGGTGCCGCAGCTCGTCTGGCAGCCGCTGCTCAAAGAGCCTTTCATGCTGCTCGCCCACCGCACCATGCCGCAGGAAGACTGGCGCAGTGCATTGCAGCAGCAGGCGTTCATTCGCTACGACCGGCGCTCGTTTGGCGGCCGCATGGTGGAGCGTTTTCTGCGCCAGCAGCAACTGGCTCCCACCGAACGGCTGGAGCTGGACGATCTCCCCGGCCTCGTCTGCCTGGTTGCGCAGGGTATCGGTGTGGCGATTGCCCCCATGGCCGATGCCTTGCTGCCGCTGCCCAGCGCAGTCAAGGCCCTCAGCCTGGGCGAATACACGTTTTACAGGGAGGTAGGCCTGCTGCGGCAGCGCAGCCATGCCCTCTCGGGCCCCATTTACCAACTGGCCGCACACCTGCAAGCATGCGCACAGGCGCCTGCCGCCGCAACGGGCAGCAGCTGAGGAGCTATGGCTGCGGCTGTGCGCAGCGCCAGTCGAGCTGGTGGATTTCCTGCAGCAACAGAGAGAGTTGCTGCGCAGCGGCATCGACCACGGCCTTGCCTTTTTCCGCCGTGGCGCCCGCCGCGTTGCCGACGGCCCCGCAGGCGTTGTAATCTTCAATGGCCCAGCCCATCTTGGCGCTTTTGCCATTGCCCAGAATGGGAAAGCGCCTCGCGCGGTCCTGCGATGTGGAATGAAAGCAGCCTGCGTGCTCCATACGCACCTGCGCGGGCGCCAGATGCAGCATCATCGACGTTTCGATTTCACCGCCATGGATGCCAAAGCGGTGCTCATCGCTACTGAACAGCCCGGTAACCGCAGCGGGCAGCGGCAAACCGCCCCAGCTGCTGCTGTACACCAGCATGCCGTGCGCCATGCGCAACTCGCGCGCCACGATGTCCATCACCGCCACCTGGCCGCCATGCGTGTTGAACATCAACAGCTTGCGGATGCCCGCACGCGCCACAGCCTGGCCCATGGCCGTCCACAGATCGATGACGAGCTGCGGCGGCAGACTCAGGGTGCCGGGAAAGTTCAGGTGCTCGGTGCTCAGGCCCACGTTCTGCGCGGGCAGCACCAGCACGGGTACATCGGTCGGCAGCAAAGGCATGGCCGCATCCACAATGCCTTGCAGCAAGGTGGCATCCACCGACACCGGCAGGTGCGGGCCATGCTGCTCGATGGCGGCCACCGGCAGCACCGCCACAGTGCGCGCAGCCAGGCCCGAGGCCTCGCCTTCGGCGAATTCGCGAGTGCTGATGTTCTGCCACCAGCGCGACGACCAGATAGCGGTGCTCATTTACTGCTGCTGTTGCTGTTGCTGTTGCTGCTGATCGATCCAGAGGCGCCCGCCCGTCGCCCAGTTGTGGCGCGGCACATCGAAGAAGACGATATCAACGCCGTCAAGCGATCCGCCCAGGGTGCGTACCGTGGCCTCGGTCAAGGCTTCGGCCAGGGCGCGCTTTTGCTCCACGGTGCGGCCCTCGAACAGTTCTACGCGAATGGTTGGCATGCAAGGGTCTCCGTTGGTCATTCAATCGCGGCCACCATGCAGCAAGCGCCAGCCAATTCGATCACACCCTGCGGTCGTTGCGGGCAAGCGGTCAGTTTGGGGACATTCATGCTGTTGTAGCGGCCAGTCAGTATCTTGGTGGATTTTGACATAGCGCGGCCCACCCGCAGCCACCTCTGGCAATGGGCCCGGATAGGCCTGATCCGCTCCTCTCTGCCAGCATTGTTGAGCATTCCCTGACAATTTGTACAAACTATCAGAAACCGGTTTCTCTAAAATCGAACCAGCGTTTTTTCAGAGAAAGTCCACCATGTCCCCCTCCTCCCGCCGCAGCAACTCCAGCGCACAGTCGCTGGCAGCGAAAAGTCTGGAGCTCTCCTGGGCTGCGCCCCAGGTGGTTGCCCAGCGGGTGAGCCGCATGATGACGGCCGGCCCCAGCCCTTCTGTGCGCGACCAGCAGGAGTTCTACCGCATGGGTAGCGAAAAGGTCGTTGCCTTCTACGAATCGTGGATGGGCATGTGGACGCAGGCCTGCACCTCGTACTGGCAGGCTGCTGCCAGCATGGTCGCAGCCCCCGAGCTGCTGACGCCCACGGCCAGCAACCCCTTCGCGCCGTTTGGCGTCGGCAAGGCCACCAAGCGCATCGTCAAGCAGCAGGTGCATGCCGTGACCGATGTACTGAACGCGGGCATCGCCCCCGTGCATGCCAAGGCGGTGAGCAACGCAAAGCGCCTGTCGCGGACACGCAAGCCCTGATTTGGCAAGAAATGGCCTCCAGCGCTTCATACACAAGCGCCATATGCTCACTTTTAGATAGCAATCAGGAATTTTCAGGCTGGCCCTGCGCCTGGTGCTCTTCGGCCACCTGCTCCAGCTTTTCGTTCTGCTGCAGTGCCCACATGTCCGCGTAGCGCCCGCCTTGTGCCAGCAATTGGGCGTGGGTGCCGCGCTCGACGATGCGGCCCGCATCCATCACCAGAATCTCGTGGGCGTCCACCACGGTGGAGAGGCGGTGCGCAATCACCAGCGTGGTCTTGCCGCGCGCGGCCTGTTGCAGCTCCTGCTGGATGGCGCGCTCGTTGGCAGAATCAAGCGCCGAGGTGGCTTCGTCAAAAATCAGGATCGGCGGGTTCTTCAGCAGGGTGCGTGCAATGGCAACGCGCTGCTTCTCGCCGCCCGACAGCTTCAGGCCACGCTCGCCCACGCGGGTGGCATAACCGTCCGGCGTGGCGGCGATCATGCCGTGGATGCGCGCGGCCTGGGCGGCCTGCACCACCTCGTCGTGCGTGGCGCCCGGGCGGCCATAGGCAATGTTGTACTCCACCGTGTCGTTGAACAGCACCGTGTCCTGCGGCACGATGCCGATGGCGCGGCGCAGGCTGTCCTGCGTGATCTCGCGGATGTCCTGGCCTGCGATGCGGATGGCGCCCGCCTGCACATCGTAAAAACGGAACAGCAGGCGCGCAAGCGTCGATTTACCTGCCCCCGAAGGGCCCACCACGGCAACCGTCCTGCCGGCGGGCACGGCAAAGCTCAGTCCTTGCAGGATGGGGCGGTCGGGGTGGTAGGCAAAGTGCACATCGTCAAAACGCAGCTCGGGCTCGCCCTGCAGTTGCAGCGGGTGCGCGCCGGGCGCATCGGCCACCTCGCGCTCCTTGTCCATCAGGGTGAACATGCGGTCCAGATCGGTGAGGCTCTGCTTGATTTCGCGGTACAAGGTGCCCAGAAAGTTGAGTGGAATGTACAGCTGGATCATGAAGGCATTGATCATCACCAGGTCGCCCAGCGTCAGCCGGCCGTCCACCACGCCCTGGGTGGCGCGCCACAGCATGGCAACCAGGGCCACGGCAATGATCAGCTGCTGGCCGCTGTTGAGCACGCTGAGGCTGCTTTGGCTTTTCAGCCGCGCCCGGCGCAGCTTCTCGAGGTCCTCGTCATACCGCACCGCTTCAAAGCGCTCGTTGTTGAAGTACTTGACGGTTTCGTAGTTCAGCAGCGAATCGATGGCTTTACTGTGCGCCGAAGAGTCAATCAGGTTGGCCTCGCGCCGGTACTGGGTTCGCCACTGTGTGACCGTGACTGTGAAGGTGATGTAGACCACCAGCGCCATGATGGTGATGAGTGCAAACCAGATGTCGAACTTGACAGCCAGGATGCCCAGCACCAGCACCAGCTCGATGAAGGTGGGCACGATGCTGTAGAGCGAATAGGAAATGAGCGACTCGACGCCTTTGACACCACGCTCGATATCGCGCGTCATGCCGCCGGTCTGGCGCTCCAGGTGAAAGCGCAGGCTCATGCCGTGCAGGTGCTCGAAGGTCTGCAGGGCGATGGAGCGCGCCGCGCCCTGCGTGGCCTTGGCAAACACCAGCTCGCGCAGTTCGCCGAACACCGAAGTCAGCAGCCGCAGACCGCCATAGGCCAGCAGCAGGCCAACCGGCACCACCAGCAGCGCCTGAGCACTGCCCGGTTGAATGCCAAGCGCATCCACCACGTGCTTGAGCAGCACCGGCACACCGACGTTGGCGACCTTGGCTCCCACCATCAGCAGCAGTGCAGCCATCACGCGCCATTTGTAGGCCCACAGATAGGGCAGCAGGCGCTTCAGGGTTTCTCCATCACGAGACTCGGGTTTACCCTTAGTTTCGCTAGGGCTTGCGGGGAGAGAGGCTTCCTGAAAACGGCGCATGGAGGACAATTATGGGATTGTTGTATCCCCTGATTGTGCCCATGAATACCGTCCGCACCACTTCCTCCGATTTGCCCACCGACAAGGAGCTGGTGCTGCGCGTCATTCCCATGCCTGCCGATTGCAACGCCAATGGCGATATCTTTGGCGGCTGGGTGATGTCGCAGGTCGATCTGGCGGGCTCGGTGCTGCCGCTGCGCCACTCACGCGGCCGCACGGTAACCGTGGCCGTCAATGAATTCATCTTCAAGCAACCCGTGCGCGTGGGCGACATTCTGTCGTTCTACGCCAAGCTCACCCGCGTCGGCACCACGTCGATGACAGTGGCCGTGGAAGTGGTGGCCGAGCGCCTGTCCAAGCAGGGCCAGTTCATCAAGGTGACCGAAGCGACCTTGACCTATGTGGCAATCGACGAGGAAGGACAGCCTCGCAAGGTGCCGCCGCTGTCTGCTTAAACACCAGAGCACCAGAGCGGCTCCCAAGCAAAAGCGCTGCCAGGGCAGCGCTTTTTTATTGCTACTGAATCAGGAGCTATTGGCGCGCAATGGACGAGCGCCACAACCTGTTTCTTGCCTGAATCCTGTCAGGCCACGCTCTCGGCGGCCTTTTCGGTCTTGGTGGTGCTGCCTGTGCTTGCTGCAGGCTTGCGCGTGCTGCCCGAGCACTCGATCTCGCCCGTCAGCTGGCCGCCTTCTTCGATGATGACCTTGCCGTAGCGAATCTTGCCATGCACCCGGCCGCTGCCAAAGATCACCAGCTTGTCGCGCACCGTCAGGTTGCCTTCGAATTCACCGTGAATTTCGGCAATGTCGATCTCGGCCGAGCCGCGGAACGCGCCGTCGGCAGTGATCTGGATCACGCGCGAGTCCATGGTGGCCTCGACCGTGCCTTCCACCACCAGGGTGTCGCAATCGGTAATCTCGACGCCCTTGAGCTTGATATTGGGGCCGACGGTCAGTTTGCTGCCGGTGCCGGCATTGGTATCGTTGGAGGTCACTGCGCTGGAGTAAGAAGAAGTGGATGAAGAAGCACTGCTGAAGTCTTCGCTCTTGTTGGAGAGATTGCCCCCCAGCACCGAGCTGGCCGAACCAGCCGCCGTACTGGGCAAAGTGCTTCCGGAGGAGCTCGATGACGAGCCGCCCATGAACTTGGATGCGGAATTGTCGTTGTCACGGCGCCCGCCGAAGAAAGGGTTTTGTACAGCCATCGGATCTCCTTGTAGAAAATGACACCCCACGCTTCCCACGGCGTGCGGCTCGCGGCCCCTCTGCGAGGGGCGTTTTTCACCCTGGTGCGACCCTGCGATGAAAAAACAGAACTATGCTATTCAATTTATAGCTATCGTGTTAACAAAATTTGACACTAGTCGTAACAAGGCCGCTGTATTGCGTCGTTTGCTATCAATATTTTCATAGCATCGACAGATTTCACAATTCCCAACAAACACCTAGGCTCTGCAAATAGTCGTCAGGAAACGATGTAGGCCGCCGTTGCCGTGGCCAGCACCTGGCCCGTGCTGTCGCAGAAATCCGAGCGCGTCGTCGCCACGCGCGAGCCCAGGCGCAGCACGCGCGCCTGCATCGCAAACGGGCCGTGCGTGCCGGGGCGCAGGTAGTCCACGCGCAGATCGATGGTGCCCAGCTTGCCAAAGCGCATCAGCCGCTGCATGACCGGCTCGCCCACGTGCTTGGCGCCCGATGCGGCCATGACCGCAATACCGCCCAGTGCATCCAGGCTGGCACTGATCACGCCGCCATGGATGCGCTTGAGCCCGAAGTGGCCGATCAGCTCATGCCGCATCTCCAGCGATGCCAGCAACGCATCGTCCTGGACACCCACGAGCTTGAGCCCGAGCAACTGGTTGAACACAATGCGCTCTTCAAAGATTTCGCGCAGGCCGGCGATGTAGGGCTCATCCAGCCCCTGCATCGATACGTAGGCGGGGCCGGGGGAATGGGCCGGTAAGTGGGCAGGCGAGGCGGCAGCGGTCATACATCTCCGTGGTTGAAAAGGCAAAAGGTCCTTGAGCGAGTATGCATACAAACAGCGCTGCCGGGCAATGTGCATTCGCTCTGGTTTTCACCCAGGAGACCCGCCAAACGCACTGATGTAGACAGAGGAATCCACTGCGCAAGCGGTGCTTCATCGTCCACCCCGCCCCGCCTTGCGCTAGACTGCCAGCCATTCCGCAGACTTGCCATGCCATTACCTCCCGCCTCCCCTGCCCCTCTTGCCGTGCAGCGCCCGCCATTGCGGCTGAGCTGTGTCGTGCCCGCCTACAACGAGGCAGCCAATCTGGAAACCTTTTTGCCCGCCCTGCATGAAGCGGTGCGCCTGCTCTCGGCAGAGTGCGAGATCGTGCTGGTCGATGATGGCAGCAAGGACGAGACGCCGGCACTGGCATTGCGCATGGCCGATCGCCTGCCACTGCAGTACGTGCAACTGTCGCGCAACTTTGGCAAGGAAGCGGCCATGAGCGCGGGGCTTGACTACGCGCGCGGCAATGCCGTGCTGCTGATCGACGCTGATTTCCAGCACCCGCTGCCTTTGATCGCCGAGATGGTGCAGTTGTGGAACAGCGGCTACGACATGGTGTACGGCGTGATCGCTGACCGGACTGCCGAGGGCGCCGCCAAGCGCCGCGGCACCCAGCTGTTCTACTACCTGATGAACCGGGACAGCCGGTTCCGCATTCCTGAAAATGCGGGCGACTTCCGCTTGATGGACCGCAAGGTGGTAGATGTGCTGCGCCAGTTGCCCGAGCGCAACCGCTTCATGAAGGGGCTGTATGCCTGGGTCGGCTTCAAGAGCGCGGCCCTGCCCTTTGTGCCCGATGCGCGCCGCAGTGGGCAATCCACTTTCAACCTGCACCGGTTGGGGGCGCTGGCGTTCGAGGGGCTGACCTCGTTCACGACCATTCCGCTCAAGGTCTGGAGCTTCATCGGCTTCTGCATCTCGGTTGCAGCCATTTTCTATGGCGTCTACATCACCGTCGAAACCTTGATTTTCGACAATCCTACCGACGGTTGGCCCACGCTGGCAGCCAGCCTGATGCTGTTCTCCGGCGTGCAGTTGTTGTCAATCGGCATGCTGGGCGAATACATCGGCCGCATCTACGAAGAGGTCAAGCGCCGGCCACTGTATGTGGTGGACCAGCATGTGGCCACCCATGCACTGCCAGTTTTGGCGCCGGGTGCTGGCGGTGAAAGCGTTGCTGCCCCCGCGACGCCAGCCGCCTCGCAGCCACCGCAAGCATGATGGCGACCTTGCTCTCCCTGCTGCGCCGCCTGCCCCAGGGCCTGCAGTTTGTCTGCGTGGGCGGTGCAGCAGCGGCCACCCATCTGCTGGTGGTGGCCCTGCTGGTGCAGGGCCTGGCCCTGGCGCCGCTGGCAGCCAACGTGCTGGGTTTTCTGGTGGCATTCTGCGTGAGTTATGGCGGCCATGCATTGCTCACCTTTTCGGAGCATCAAGCGCCCCACAGACAAGCGCTTCCGCGTTTTTTTCTGGTGGCCTGCTGCTCGTTTGCACTGAATGAAGTGCTGTACTACATCGCACTGCACCAGTGGCACCTGCACTACCTGTGGAGCCTGTTTGCCGTGCTGCTGATCGTGGCCGTCGTCACCTTTGTGGCCGCCAAGTTCTGGGCCTTTGCCAGGAGCGCCGCATGAGCCGCTCCATTGTGCTGTGCGCAGACGACTACGCGCTGCACCCCGCTGTCGACGCCGCCGTGCAGCAGCTGGCCGAGCAGGGCCGCCTGTCCGCCACCAGCTGCATGACCACTGCGCCGCGCTGGCGCGAAGCGGCGCGGGCCCTGCCCGCCCTGCGCGGCAGGCTGAACGTGGGGCTGCACTTCAACCTGACCGAAGGCCATGGCGTGCAGCCAGGAGCCACCATTGGCAGCGTCATCGCACAGGCCTACACCCATCGCCTGCCCGCAGCCCGCCTGCGCGATGCCTGGCGCGAGCAGCTCGATGCCTTTGAAGATGCCCTGGGCATGCCACCCGACTATGTCGACGGCCACCAGCATGTGCACCAGTTGCCGGGTGTGCGCGCAGCCATGGTGGGGGAGCTGCAGCGCCGCTATGGCACAGACGCCGGGCAACAGCTCTGGATTCGCTCCACGGCACCCGCAGGCCGCCTGCGCTGGCAGCCCAAGGCCGCCGTGATTGCGCTGCTGGGCGGCTACACGCTCACGCGCCAGTTGCATGCACGGCGCTGGCAGATGAACCGGGGCTTTGGTGGCGTCTATGGTTTTGATGCGCCCACGCCTGCCGCGTATGGCGCGCACATGGCGCAATGGCTGGCCGCCTGCGACGACGGCAGTCTGCTCATGTGCCACCCCGCCAATGCCCAGGTGGAGGGCGATGCCATCGGCGGGCAGCGGCCAGTGGAGTTTGCGTACCTTCAATCGCCAGCGTTTGCCGATGCGCTGGCAGCGCAGAACTGCAGCATCTGGCAGGCGAATCGCAAAATTTAATAAAAAATAGCTGCAGACGCCCTTTCATCAAACGCCAGCAGCTATCTTTTTATGAGCAATTTATCGCTTGCGCGGCGTCATTGCTCTCAGCATTTGCTGAAATCCGGCTTTCTTTTAGCGAAAGAGGCCGCCTGCACTACGTGCATTGGCACCGCTGCGCGGCGCCATGGCTTTCAGCATTTGCTGAAATCCGGCTTTCTTTTCTCGAGGAAAGCGCTCATTGCCTCTTTGGCTGCGGGCTGCTGCAGCAGATCGGCAAACAGTTTGCCTTCTTCGGCAATGCGCGCCTGCACCGCTGCCATCTGGCCGCTCTTGAGCAGTTTTTTGCTCGCCAGCAGTGAGCCCATGGGCTTGGCGGCCAGTTTGGCTGCCTGGGCCTGGGCGATGGTGTTGCATTCGGTGGGGGGCACCACGCGGTTGACCAGGCCCACTTCCAGTGCCGCCTCGGCCATGAACGGATCGCCCAGCAACAAGGCCTCGCTGGCGCGCTGGTGGCCCATCAGCTGGGGCAGCAGCAGGCTCGATGCGCCTTCGGGACAGAAGCCCAGGTTCACGAACGGCAGCGAGAACATCGCGTTGTCGCCCGCATAGACCAGATCACAGTGCAGCAGCATGGTCGTCCCGATGCCGACCGCCGGGCCACAGACCGCCGCCACGATGGGTTTGGGGCAGGCGGCCAGTGCCTGCAGAAACTGAAAGGGCGGCGCATTCTCGTCCGGTTTGGGACCGTTCAGAAAATCGCCCAGGTCATTGCCTGCGGTAAATACCGTGGCATCGCCCTGGAACAGCACCACGCGCACGTCGCCGCTGGTGGCGGCCTGTTGCAGCACGCTGGCCATGGCCAGGTACATGGCGCCGGTGATGGAATTCTTCTTGGCGACGCGGTTGAAGGTGATGGTGCAGATGCCATTTTCGGCCAGCACCAGGATGTCGTCGCAGGTGGATTGAATGCTCACAGTTATCTCTCCAATATCTGGGAAGCAAGCACGCCGCGTGCTTGCCTCTGTTCGGGCGCCGATGCTAACCGATCCGGCGCCCTCCATTCACTCTTTGTAATAGACCAATTGGTGGCTCGTTGCGAGCAAGGTGCCGCCCGGCGCCCAGATCTGTGCCGTCTGGTCGAAGAAGCCGTCACGAAAGCCCTGGCCCTGCGCCTGCGCCAGCACCGGCTCGCTGCCGACCTGTCGCAGCTCGTCCTCGCTGGCGTGGAAGTACACGCTGAATGTGACCGTGCCAATCGGCACCCGTTTGGCGCGGCGCAGCCAGATGCGCGGAAAGAACACGTCGCACAGCGCCGTCAGTGCCTGCACATCCAAGGGGCGCGGCGGCTCGTCGCTGACCCACATGCGGGTCAGGCTCGGGCTGATGGCACCGTCCCACTGCTCCGGATAGCTGCCCAGAAGCGGGCGCACGTTGTAGCGCGAGAGCCATTCCACGCGAAAATCGGTGACGTAGCGCGCCACTTCGCCAGACGGCGGCACCTGCGGCATGGCGCATTCGTCGTCCGACCAGGTCTTGCGCGCCAGCGCCGTCATCGCGGTAGCAGTCGTGGTTGTGGACCAATGGCCTTCCGCGTCCTTTTCGCGCATGGTGATGATCCAGTGCTGCGTGGAGCGGTTGGTGCGCGCAGGAATGGCTTCGATCACCACCTCGCCCTCACCCACGGCCCCCGCAAAATTCACCGTGATCGCCACCAGCTCGCCCAGGCGATCCGGGTGCTGCAGCACCGCCTGCGCCATCTGCGCCGCGGTGATGCCGCCGTAGGGTCCGACCATGTTCCAGTAATCCTTGCTGGCGCGTGTGGCGAACTGGTTGGCGCCAACAGGCTCCATTGCCATCGCCCGGTCAAAGGGATGGCCGCCTGTAGAAGTGAAAAGGTTGCTCATTGGGACAGATTTCGCAAGAAAAGTGAAGAAAGGCTCCAGAGCCTTGCGCGCACCCATCGCGCGCCAGCTGCTTGATTGAGGCAGTTGGAAGTTGCATTTTCTGCCACTTTCAGCAACACCTGATTTGTACCACTCCCACCCTGCCAGGCGTGCCGTCTGCGGGACAGCACGCCTGCACAGAAACCTGTTCGCGCCTTTGTTCCAATATATGGACTTGGGATTACACGCGTTCCAGGATGCCGGCGGCTCCCTGCCCCATGCCCACGCACATGGTCACCATGCCGTACTTGAGTTTGTTGCGCTGCAGTGCATGCACCACCGTGGCCGCGCGGATGGCACCGGTCGCGCCCAACGGGTGGCCCAGCGCAATCGCGCCGCCCATGGGGTTGACCTTGGCCGGGTCCATGCCCAGTTGCTCCATGACGGCGAGCGACTGCGCGGCAAAAGCCTCGTTCAGCTCGATCCAGTCCATGTCCTGCAGCGACAGGCCTGCGTTGCGCAGCGCAACAGGAATTGCCTCGATCGGGCCGATGCCCATGATCTCGGGCGGCACGCCCTTGCTCGCATAGCTGACAAAGCGCGCCAGCGGCGTCAGGTTGAAGCGCTTGAGAGCCGCCTCGCTCACCACCAGCAGCGCACCTGCGCCATCGCTGGTCTGCGAGCTGTTGCCGGCGGTGACCGAGCCGCGCGCCGCAAACACGGTACGCAGCTTGGCCAGGCCTTCGATGGAGGTATCAGTGCGCGGCCCTTCGTCCAGGCTGACCGTGCGCGAGTTGCTCACCGCTTCGCCCCTGGCGATGTCCACGCCCCGGTCGGTCACGGTGATGGGCGTGATTTCTGCCGTGAAATCGCCCGCCTGCTGCGCAGCCAGGGCGCGTTGGTGCGATTGCAGCGCAAACGCATCCTGGGCATCGCGGCTCACCTTCCAGCGCTGCGCCACCTTCTCTGCCGTGAGACCCATGCCGTAGGCAATGCCAACGTCGCCTTCGCGCTCAAAGATCGAGGGCGACAGCGATGGCGAATTGCCCATCATGGGCACCATGCTCATGCTCTCGACACCGGCGGCGATCATCACGTCGGCCTCGCCCACACGGATGCGGTCTGCCGCCATCTGCAGCGCTGTCAGGCCCGATGCGCAGAAGCGGTTGACGGTAACGCCACCCACGCCCACCGGCAGGCCCGCCAGCACCGCGCTGATGCGGGCCACATTCAGCCCTTGCTGCGACTCGGGGATGGCGCAGCCGCACACCACATCTTCAATGGCCTGCGGATCGAGCCCGGGCGCCTGCGCCAGCACGGCTTTCATCGTGGTGGCCAGCAGATCGTCGGGGCGCATGTTGCGCAGATAGCCTTTGTGCGACTTGCCAATTGGCGTGCGCGTGGCAGCAACAATGTAGGCGTCTTGTACTTGTTTCATATCGATCTCTCAATGATCCAAACAATGCTCTCGGGTTCGTGGCTGAGGAAGCGTAGCGAGCAGGACTCATGCAAGGCGGACGGAGCACAGCCACCGGAACGCACTTGCTGTGCGTGAGGATGGCGAGCACCGCCCAACGCCGCATGAGGCCTGCGCAGTAGCTTCATCAGTTACGAACCGGTTTGCCGGTGCTCAACATGCCCAGAATGCGCTCCTGGGTCTTTTCCTTCACGATCAGGTCGGTGAAGGCCTTGCGTTCCAGTGCCATCAGGTATTCCTCGTTCACCAGCGTGCCTGCGTCCACATCGCCGCCGCACACCACATTGGCCATATGGCTGGCGATCAGCATGTCGTGTTCGGTGATGAAACCGCCCTCGCGCATGTTGACCAGGGTGCTGCGCAAGGTGGCAGCACCGCTGCGGCCCGCCACCGGGAAAGGCTTGCGCTGCGGCGGGCGCCAGCCCGACTGCGCCATGGCCTTAGCCTGGGTCAGCGCCACAAACAGCAGCTCGTCACGGTGCGGCACGATCACATCGTCTGCCTGCAGGTAGCCCAGGGTCTGCGATTCCAGCGCGCTGGTGCCGACCGTGGCCTTGGCGGCAGCCGTAAAACCGTTGGCCAGGAAGGGCAGCAGGTCGTTGCCGGTCGAATACTGGGCATGGCGCGCGGCTTGGTAGGCCACGTTGGTGAGACCGCCAGCACCCGGCACCAGGCCCACGCCCATTTCCACCAGGCCGATGTAGCTTTCCATGTGCGCCACGCGGCGTGCGCAGTGCAGCAGCAGCTCGCAGCCGCCGCCCAGCGCCATGCCGTGCACGGCCCCCACCACCGGTATCTGCGCGTAGCGCACGGCCAGGAAGAGCTGCTGCATCACCTGCTCGATCTGGTCGATGGCCATGGGGCCTTGCAGTGCAAAGGCGGGCATCATGGCCTGCAGATCGGCACCCACACTGAACGGTGCGTCGCCCGACCAGACGACCAGGGCGTCAAAGTCCTTCTCGGCAAGCGCCAGCGCGGCCTGCAGGTCTTCCATCACATCGGGGCTGATGGCGTGCATCTTGGTCTTGATGCTGAAGACCAGCACCTGGTCATCCAGCGTCCAGGTGCGCGAAGCCTTGCTCTCAGTCAAGGTTCGGCCTGCCGTGCGCCAATCCTGCGCGGCGTCGCCTGCCTCGCCCAGCACACGCTCGGGGAACAGCTGGCGCGCATACACCGGCAGATCGCGGCGTGGCACGAAGCGGTTTTCGGCAGCGCTCCACGATCCCTGGGGCGTGTGCACGCCGCCGGCATCGGCCACTGGGCCTTCGAACACCCATTGCGGCAGAGGCTCGGTGCTGAGCGCCTTGCCAGCATCAATGTCTTCCTGCACCATCTTGGCGACCTGCAGCCAGCCCGCTTCCTGCCACAGCTCGAACGGGCCCTGCTGCATGCCAAAGCCCCAGCGCATGGCCAGATCCACATCGCGTGCATTGTCTGCAATGTCCTTCAGGTGCACGGCAGCGTAGTGAAAGCTGTTGCGCAGAATGGCCCACAGGAACTGGCCCTGCGCGCCCTCGCTGCCCCGCAGCAGCTGCAGGCGCTCGCCCGCTGGCTTTTTCAGCATGCGGGCGTAGACGTCGTTGCACTTCTCGCCCGAAGGCACATAGGCCTGGTACTCGGGATCGAAGCGCTCGATGCCCAACTTGGTCTTGCGGTAAAAACCTGCCTTGGTCTTTTGCCCCAGCGCGCCATCTGCTATCAATTTGGTAATGACGGCAGGGGTCGCGTAGCTGGCGTAGAACGAATCGGTCTGCGCGCTCAGCTGGGTTTGCATCGTGCCGATGACGTGGGCCAGGGTATCCAGGCCCACCACATCGGCGGTGCGGAAGGTGCCCGAGCTGGCACGGCCAAGCTTCTTGCCGGTCAGGTCGTCCACCACGTCATAGGTCAGGCCAAAGCGATCGGCCTCGGCAATGGTGGACAACATGCCCGCCACACCCACGCGGTTGGCTACGAAGTTGGGCGTGTCCTTGGCGCGGACCACGCCCTTGCCCAGCTGGGTGGTGGCAAAGGTTTCCAGCTGATCGAGCACCTGCGGCTCGGTCGCCGCAGTGGGGATCAGTTCCACCAGTTGCATGTAGCGCGGCGGATTGAAGAAATGGATGCCGCAGAAGCGGTGGCGCAGTTGCTCAGGCAGGGCTTCCGAGAGTGCCGTGATCGACAGGCCCGAGGTGTTGGATGCCAGGATCGCATGGGGTGCGACGAACGGCGCGATCTTGTGGTACAGGTCGCGCTTCCAGTCCATGCGCTCGGCAATCGCCTCGATCACCAGATCGCAGTCCTTGAGCAGCTCCAGGTGCTCTTCGTAGTTGGCTGCCGCTATGAGATCCGCTTCTGCCGATACGCCCAGCGGCGAAGGCTTGAGCTTCTTCAGGTTGGCAATCGCCTTCTGGGCAATCGCACTCTTGGGGCCTTCCTTTGCCGGAAGGTCAAACAACACCACCGGCACGCGCACATTGACGAGGTGGGCCGCAATCTGTGCCCCCATCACCCCGGCGCCGAGCACCGCCACTTTCTTCACCACAAATCGAGACATGGTTACTCCATTTTTGATAGCTATCAGCGCTTTCTGGTTAACCGCCAAAAGCCAATTTCATTCAAAACCTATTCGACTCGCGACCAGGTTTGCGTGCGGCCGAACGGGCCGATTGATCCGCGCACATCGAGCTTGCTGCCGTTGTCGGCAGGCGTGAGCTTCAAGCTGTAGGTGCTGCCGTTTTCCGGGTCAAGAATCCTGCCGTCTTCCCACACGGCCTTGCCTTCTGCCTTCTTGGCACCGCGAATGATCTCCAGCCCCACCAGCGGCTGGCCCTTGCGATCGTCAGTGCAACGGTCGCAGACCGCCTTGGGGTCGGCGCCCTTGCGCAGCAGCTTTTCCACCTTGCCGCTGAGCACGCCGCCGCTGTCGCTGATGCGCACCTCGGATTTGGGCTCGCCGCTTTTCTCGTCAAAGGTGCGCCACAGGCCCACCGGCGACATTTCGGCAGCGAGCGCTGGCAGTGCCACCGCCAAGCTGCCAGCCACCATCAGCAAAGGTTTCAGCAAGGTTTGCATCACGGTCTCCTTAGGTCTTTTCGGCAGCACTGCGGGTGTTAAGCCAGCGCAGCGTCGGTGTTCATCAAAAGCTTGCTGCCGGTACGCATGGTGCGCACGCGCAGGCCTGCCTCGGGGAAGAGGCGCGCAAAGTAAAAGCGCGCCGTCTGCAGCTTGCCTTCGTAGAAGGTCTTGTCAGCCGCGTCGCCTTCCGCCAGTGCGCGCAGCGCGGTCTGCGCCATGCGCGCCCACCAGTAGCCCATCACCAGATGGCCCATGACGCAGAGGTAGTCGACCGAGGCCGCGCCCACTTCGTCGGGGTTCTGCAGTGCCTTGAGGCCCAGCTCGGTGGTGATGCCCGTCATCTGGCCGGCCAGTTGCGCCAGCGGGTTGATGAAATCGGCCATGCGCTCGTTCACGCCTTCTTCCTCGACCAGGCCCTGCACCAGTTTGCCCAACGCCTTGAGCGCCGCGCCCTGGTCGCCCAGCACCTTGCGGCCCAGCAGGTCAAGTGCCTGGATGCCGTTGGTGCCTTCGTAGATCATGTTGATGCGCGCATCGCGCACGAACTGCTCCATGCCGGTTTCGTGGATGTAGCCGTGGCCGCCGAACACCTGCTGGCACTGTACGGTCACATCGAAGCCCTTGTCCGTCAGGAAGGCCTTGAGAATGGGCGTGAGCAGGGCCACCTGCGCGGCGTTGGCCTTGCGCACGGCTTCGTCGGGGTGGTTCAGCTCTTCATCGACCAGGGCCGAGGTGGCCACCATCATGGCGCGGCCGCCTTCGCTGTAGGCCTTGGCGGTCAGCAGCATGCGGCGCACATCAGGGTGCACGATGATTGGATCGGCGGGCAGGTCCTTGGCCTTGGTGCCCGAGAGGCTGCGCATCTGCACGCGATCCTTGGCATAGGCCAGCGCATTCTGGTAGGCCACGGTCATCAGACCCAGCGACTGGTTGGCCACGCCCAGGCGGGCCGCGTTCATCATCACGAACATGGCTTGCAGGCCCTTGTTGGGCTGGCCCACCAGGGTGCCCATGGCGCCATCGATGGCGATCTGCGCGGTGGCGTTGCCGTGGATGCCCATCTTGTGCTCCAGGCCGGAGCAGCTGATGGGGTTGCGCGCACCGAGCGAGCCATCGGCATTGACGAGGAACTTGGGCACCAGGAACAGGCTGATGCCCTTGCTGCCCTTGGGCGCATCGGGCAGGCGGGCCAGCACCAGGTGCACGATGTTGTCCGTCATGTCGTGCTCACCGGCGCTGATGAAAATCTTGTTGCCGGTGATCTTGTAGGTGCCGTCGGCCTGGGGCTCGGCCTTGGTGCGCAGCAAGCCCAGGTCGGTGCCGCAGTGGGGCTCGGTCAGGCACATGGTGCCGGTCCACTCGCCACTGGTGAGTTTGGGCAGGTAGAGCTTCTTCTGCTCGTCCGAGCCATAGACATGGAGCGCCTCATAGGCGCCGTGCGACAGGCCAGGGTACATGGCCCAGGCCTGGTTGGCGCTGTTGAGCATTTCGTACAGGCACTGGTTCAGCACAAAGGGCAGGCCCTGGCCGCCGTAGGCAGTGTCGCACGACAGGGCCGCCCAGCCGCCTTCCACATACTTGGCGTAGGCCTCCTTGAACCCCTTGGGCGTGGCCACGCTCGAATCCGCCGGGTTGCGGGTGCAACCTTCAACGTCGCCGGACAGATTGAGCGGCTGTATGACTTCGGCTGCGAACTTGCCAGCCTCTTCCAGGATGGCATCCATGGTGCCGGTATCGACATCGGCATAGGCGGGCAACTGGGCAAAACGGGCGGGCAGACCCAGCACTTCTTGCATGAGGAACTGCATGTCGCGCAGTGGTGGGGTGTACTGAGGCATGGAATATCCTTTGGGGTTTTACGAAATCAACGCAGATTCGGAAGCCGCTACGGCAGAGGATGCGTGCGGTACCGGAGGGGTCGGAGGGGAAACGGATAGCAGGGGCGCCAGTGCGGCGTCGATCAGTGGCGCATCGCGCCCGCTGTCCACCGCATAGCGATGGAGCACGCTGCGCAATGCACGCGTGGCATGCAGCAAGGCCTGCGGGCCGTGCAGAAAACGGGTTTCGTAGTGCAGCGAGAGGATGATGCCGTGCAGCTCGAACAGCACCTGGTCAGGCTCGACCTCGGACTGCAACTGGCCCTCCTGCTGAGACTGGGCGATTGCGCGGCGCATGGCATCCATCCAGATGCTGACCGATTCGGCGAGCGCATCGCGCACATCGCCCGGGCGATCGTCGAACTCCACCGCGCCACTGATATACAGGCTGCCATAGAGGCGGCTGGCTTCGCCCTGCTGGGCGGTGCTGCCCATCCAGCCCGCCACCATGTGCAGCAGGCGGGGCAGGCCGCGCGGTGCCGCCAGGGCGGGGCCGAAGATCTCGCGCTCGAAACGGGTGTGGTATTCACGCACGACCGAGCACTGCAGCTCTTCCAGTGAGCCAAAATGGGCAAAGACGCCCGATTTGCTCATGCCCATGGCCAGGGCCAACATCCCCAGCGACAGGCCATCAAGCCCTTCCTGTGCAGACAGCGCGAGCGCCGCATCCAGAATGGCGGCACGGGTTTGGGCACCTTTGGCCAGCTTCGTGGTTTCGTTGTTTTCAGTGGTGATTCTGGACATACATCAAAAATAGCACGGTCGTTCTATTTTTTGATTTTTGCACAATCCCTGCCCCTTGCCAATGCCTGTTGTGCAAAGCAAGGGTAAACCACAGGCCAGACTCCCAGACAAGGCTGCAGCTCACCAGCCCCTCATGCCGGAGACGCAATAAAAAAAACTGCCAGCGCTTTCTCATCAAGCGCTGGCAGCTATGTTTTTTGAAGCAACCCGTTGAACGGGCCCGGTCAATGTGCCATCAGTCCCAGGCAGGCATCGAGCTGCTCGGTAGGCAGCTTGCGGAAATCCGACCGCGCAAAGCGCTGCAGGCGGCCGATCAGGAAAGACATATGGACGCTGGCGCGCACATTCGCATCCACGGTTGGCGTGGCCGACCCATCTGCCCCCGGCACGGTACGCAGGCACTGGCGCAAGGTGGTTTCGATGCGCTCAAAAAACTGCTGCATGCGCTGCTGCAGGCGTGGGTGCTCGGATTGGAGGGCATCACCCATCATCACCCGCACCATGCCTGGGTTGCGCTCGCCGAACTGCAGCACCATGGCCACCACGCGCTGCGCCTGGGCTACGCCCTGCTCTACGGTTTTCGCCGGGTCGGGCACATCACGGCCTGTGATCTGCACCGCCAGGGTGAATACGGACTGCTCGATGAAATCGATCAACCCTTCGTACATCTGCGCCTTGCTGGCAAAGTGGCGATAGAGCGCCGCTTCGCTGATCGACATCTGCGCCGCCAGGGCCGCCGTGGTGATGCGGTCAGCGCCCGGCTGCTCCAGCATGGCAGCCAGGGTTTGCAGAATCTGGATCCGGCGCTCTCCGGGTTTTGGGCGTTTACGGGTAGGTGCCGGCGCAGCAGCGTCTACCGGCGCATCAATGACGTCGGCGGCGAATGAAGATTCTTGATCGGACATGCGTTGTTTGAGGCGTGTGCCCGGCGTAGTCTCCCAACATCGCCAGGCTATTTTTCTAGGCAGCAATCATGCTTTTGTGCTCTCGGAGACTGATGTTTCAGCCTGTGGAGCCTGTAACATCTTACTGCAGAAAATCTGCAAAATCATGGCTCAAACCGGGCTTATCACTGGATAAGCCCATGAATTACGCAATCAAATGTATCAATAACTACGAATCATTGTGCCGTAAGCCGTGTCGGTCAGAATCTCCAGCAGCATGGCGTGGGGAACGCGACCGTCCACAATGTGCACGGCGTTCACTCCACTCTTGGCCGCGTCGATGGCGCCCGCCAGTTTGGGCAGCATACCACCCGAAATCGTGCCATCTGTGATCAGATCGTCGATCTGGCGCGAGGTCAATTCGGTGAGCAACTGGCCTTGCTTGTCCAGAACACCGGGAATGTTCGTCAGCAGCATCAGTTTTTCGGCTTGCAGCACCGTGGCCAGCTTGCTGGCTACCACATCTGCGTTGATGTTGTAGCTTTCATTGCCTTCGCCAAAGCCGATGGGGCTGACCACCGGAATGAAGGCATCATCCTGCAGCGCCTTGACCACACTCGGGTCGATCTGGAGGATATCACCGACCTGGCCCACATCGTGCTCGACCGATGGGTCCTTGTTGTCCTTGAGCTTGAGTTTCTGCGCGCGGATCAGGCCTCCGTCGCGCCCGGTCAGGCCCACCGCCTTGCCGCCTGCCTGATTGATCAGGCCTACGATGTCCTGCTGCACCTCGCCAGCCAGCACCCATTCCACCACTTCCATGGTTTCGGCATCGGTCACGCGCATGCCTTGCACGAAGCGGCCTTCCTTGCCCAGGCGCTTCAAGGCGTTTTCAATCTGCGGACCGCCACCGTGAACCACCACGGGGTTGATACCCACGAGCTTGAGCAGCACCACGTCTTCGGCAAAGTCGGCCTGCAGCTCAGGGTCCGTCATGGCATTGCCGCCGTACTTGATGACCATGGTCTTGCCATGGAACTTGCGAATGTACGGCAGCGCCTGCGCCAGGATTTCTGCCTTGTCGCGTGGAGCAATGGAAAGAGGTTGGGTCGTCATGGATGCAGGCCTTTACAGCAGGACGGGAAGGTTCAAAACGCGCATTGTGCCCCAATCTGCGCCATGGCCGTCAATTAGCGAATCCAGCCCGGCAGCTTGAAGCGAACAATCACCAGGTACGCGGCCACATAAGAGACACAGAACAGCGCACAGAACGCGATCAGCACATAGGTGTTGCGCCAGAACAGCACGGCAGGCACCACTGTCAGCAAGGTGAAGGCCCAGAGGTAGGGCGCGGTGCGGTTGTTGCGGCGCAGCATCTGACGGGCGGCATTCTCGTCCAGCACGCTGCGCACAATGCGGCGATAGATCAACTGGTGCAGGTGCAGGGCATCTGCCATGCCCGGCGAATCACCCCGCGCCAGCTTGCGATAAATGGAGAACATGGTCTCCCACACCGGATAGATGAGCAGCAGCATCGGAAACCAGGGCGAGACGATGGGGTGGCGCTGCACCAGGGTGATGCTGCAGAACGCGATCACGATGCCCCAGACATAGGCGCCGCCGTCGCCTGCGAACAACTGGCCCATGGGGTAGTTCCAGAACATGAAGCCCAGTGTGGCCGCGGCAGTGATCACCAGAATGGCGGCCAGTTCGCGGTCGCCCAGCTGCAGCGCCACATGGGTGAGCGCCGCACAGATGATGAGCGCCACCATGCCGGCCAAGCCGTTGTAGCCATCGATGATGTTGAAGGCATGGGGCAGACCCGCTATCGCCAGCACCGCCAGCGCCATGCCCAGCCAGGGGGCGGTGCTCAACAAGGCATCGAGCCAGCCCAGGCCCAGGCGCGGCACGGTCATTCCCAGCAGGTAGACGGCCAGCAAGCCGGTGGCCAGGGTCAGCACCAGGCGGTAGCGCACCGTCATGCGCTGGGTCATGTCCTCAGCAATACCGCCCGCCACTGCGGGCAGCATTGCTATGAAAAAGTAGAGCACCCAGGTGTTCCACTGCAGTGCATTGCTGTAGTAGCCCCACCAGTTCTGCACACCTGCCACGCCCACCGTCAACACCATGCTGACAAACATGGCCAGGCCGCCCAGGCGGGGAATATGGCCCATGTGAAAGCGCTGGGGCAGGTCTTTGCCATAGCGCCTGGCGTGCCCGCGCATGCGGCGCACGATGAAGCCCGCACCGATCAGCGCGAACAGAAAAGCCACCACTGCCAAGAGAATCATTGTTTCGTCATCGTGAGTGCCGCAGCCGGCAGGCGCCGCAACAAAGGGCGCGAACGCCAGAACACTGCCGAAGTCCATAACTGCAGCAGGCTGCGAATATGCCACAAAGCATGGCGCATGCGCCGATGGCTGGCCCTCTGGCCTGCATGCTCCACCACGGCGTCTGCACGTGCCAGCGTAAAGCCGGCCAGGCGCAGGCGCAGGCAGAGGTCCACATCCTCGCAGTACATGAAGTAGGCGGGGTTCAGCCCGCCAATGCTCCGCCATGCATCGGCAGGCAGCATCCACATGGCGCCGTTGACCCATTCCGCCCGTGTTTCCCGCCGGCGCACCGTGTAGCGCAGCAGCAGCGACCAGGGCGTGGGCACCTCGCGCTCGCTGTCCTGCACCGCACCTGTTTCGTCCAGCTGCGTGGGATAGGCCAGGCCGGCGCCAGGGCGGCGCGCCGCCTCAACAAGGGCGGGGAAAGGGTTGCCCTTGCGCAGCACCACATCCGGGTTGACGATGCAGACAAAGGGCTCGCTGGCATCTGCCAGGGCCGCATTGTGGTTGGCCGAAAAGCCCAGGGGCGCGGGGTTGTGCCGAATCTCCAGCACAAATGGCCAGCCGCCTTCGGGGGTCTGCAACGGTGGCTCCGGCTGGTTCAGCGTCAGCACGACGCGGCTCACGCCAGCGTCGCCCAGGCGGGCCAGATCTTCCAGCAGACGCTGCACCATGTCCCGGTGCCCGTGGCTGACGACGGACAGGACAATGGCGGGGTACGGGTGTGGCGATGGGAGCATGGCCTTCTATTATCCCCTGCCAACGCAGGGGCCGCGGCCGTGACTGGCCTCAGTACAGGCGCAGCGCCAGCAGCACCCGCAAAATCAGGGTGTCCACGGCGCTCATGCGCCAATAGAAGCCCTGAATCGCCACGCGAAAGGCGGCCAGCCATCGCCTGCGCGATTGCAGCAGCATCTGCAATTGGGCACGCTGCCCGTCTTTCAGGCGCGCGCCGTGCGTGCGATCAAACTCCGCCAGCTGGTCCAGCCAGCCCGGTCCGGCCTGGCGCAGGCGGCGCGCAAAGCGCTGCACACGCGCCCACTGGCCCAGCAGGCCCTGCTGCTGCATTCCAATGGTATTGCGCCCATGCTGACGGTAAAGAATATGGCTTTGCGTATCGAATACCACCGTGCCAAAGGCAGATACGACGAGATAGGCCCACCAGTCATGCGCCAGACAATACCGGGGCAGCGACGAGAGCACCAACTGGCGTGCAGAGGCATTCAGTGCTACGGTGCAGCCTGTGGCGATGTTCTGCACCAGGGCGTTGCCCCAGCCGATCTTGTCAGCCGGATAGTCTGGCGACGGGCCGATCGCCTCCAGCGCCATATCGGTGTACTGGGTGCGTGAGCAGTACAGCGCGGGGCCGGTCTGCGGCGCAAGCAAGGCCACGGCACTGGCGACCTTGCCCGGAAGCCAGACATCGTCCTGGTCGCAAAAGAAATAAAAATCGTAGCCATTGCCTGCAATTTGCAACAACTCATGAAAACTACCGACAAAACCAAGATTGGCGCCCACAGTCACACGGATGTTGGGGTGTGCCGCTGCATATCGGTGGACAATGGCAAGCGTCGCATCCGACGAGCCATCGTCGCGCACCCAGAGATCGCACGCTGCATGGGTTTGCACCAGCAGTGAATCCAGTTGCGCTGACAGAAACTGCTCGCCATTGAATGTAGACAATAGAATTGCCACTCGATTTTTCTTGTCAGTCATTCATCCCTACCTGCCTGGCAGGCCTACTTCGGCAGAATCTCTAGCCATTTCCTATCCATGACCCGCGAACACCACGTCTACACACGCCACATCGATCCACAAGAGCGGACCTCGCTGTCTGTGCTGGCCGGCAAAATACGTCCTGGCTCACGTGTGCTCGATCTGGGCTGCGGCCCGGGTGTGCTGGGCCAGCACCTGCACCAGCATCTGGCCTGCACCGTCGACGGTGTGACTTTCAGCGCTGAAGAAGCCGGGCTGGCCAAGCCACATTATCGCGATGTCGCTGTGGCAGATTTGGAACAGATCAATCTTGCAGAGGCTTTCCTGCTGCGCCAGTATGACTATATCGTCTGCGCGGATGTTCTGGAGCACCTGCGCCACCCCGAGCAGATTCTGGCCGATTGCCGTGCGTTGCTGGCAGAAGACGGCCAGATTCTGGTCTCGATCCCCAATGCCGGATACTGCGGCCTGGTGATGGAACTCATGCAGGGCGAGTTGCGCTACCGCGAGGAAGGGCTGCTGGATGCCACGCACCTGCGGTTTTTCACCCGCCAGTCGCTGCTGCGCCTGCTCAATGCCGAGCAATGGTGCGTGGAGTCGCTGGAAACCATCGATCGCCCACTCGATGAATCGGAGTTCGCACGCACCACCGCCGACAGCCTGCCACCGGCAGTCATGCACTACCTGCTCTCGCAGCCCGATGCACTGGCCTACCAGTTTGTCGCCAGCGTACGCCCTGCAGGCGACCCCGCTGCCGTCCAGTCGCATGCACTGCTGGCCATTGGCAACCAGAACAACGCAGCGCAAGCGAGCTTTACCACCAACCTGTACTGGGCCGATGCGGATGGCTACAGCGAAGACCGCAAGCTCATTCAAAAGGGCCATATCGGCAAGCTGCAGCAAAGCATTCGCTTCACGCTGCCCCGGTATGACGCGCCCACGCCCACCCTGCGCTGGGACCCGGCAGACCGCCCGGGTTTTCTGCACATCCACGATATCCGCCTGTTCGACGCCAGTGCTGACCTGCGCTGGCGTTGGCTTGGCGCTGGCGACCAGAGCCTCGCCCAGGCCCCGCACAGCGAAATGGTCTGGCAGCCCGCGCCAGCGAGCGCTCCAGGCTCTGCCCTTGCCCTGTTGACTGGCGACGACCCTTACCTGCGCCTGCCGATCCCTGCCGATGTGCTGCGCCAATGCCTGCAAACCGAAGGCGCCGTGCTGGAAGTGACGGTAGGCTGGCCCATGTCTGCCGACTACGCCGTGCTGGCAGACAGCGCGCAGCAGTTGGAAACCCGGCTGCGCCACGCCGATACCGAGGTGATCCGCGCCCAGCACGCCGAAGGCCGGGCGCATGAGCACATGCGCGAGCTGCAGGCCCATATCCAGGACCAGCGGCACAACCTGGAAGCGAGCATCGGGCAGCAGCAGGAACACATTCAGGCGCAGCAGACCCACATTGGCAACCTGCAGACGCACCTGAGCAATATTGAAGGCTCCGAGGCCTATCGCATTGGCCAGAAACTCGCCCGCGCCAAGGCAAGGCTGCGCGGCAGAACGCCGCCTCCCGCAGCCGTCGTGTCCATTCCTGCGGCAGCCGCTCCTGCTGTTCAGGCTGAGGAAGTGGTCGCTGGCGACGCAGTGCAAGCCAAGACCGAAGCCGAGACCAAGACAGTCACTGTGGCCGAACCAGTACCGGAGTTGGCGCCTGAAGCCCTGCTGCCCGACGCGGCACACCCTGTTGCGGCAGAGGCCAGCCAGCCAGCCAGCGCTGTGGACATCATCGTTCCCGTCTACCGGGGACTTTCGGACACCCAACGCTGCCTGCAATCGGTGCTGCAGGCAGCCACGCAAACCAATTGCCAGTTGATCGTCATCAACGACGCCAGCCCCGAACCCGCCTTGAGCGAGTGGCTGCGTGCGCTGGCGGCGCAGGACAGCCGCGTCACCCTGCTCGAAAACGACAGCAATCTCGGCTTCGTGGCCACGGTCAACCGAGGCATGGCGCTGCACCCCGACCATGACGTCGTACTACTCAACAGCGACACCGAGGTGTCCCATGAGTGGCTGGACCGCCTGCGTACCGCAGCCTACAGCCAGCCCGCCATCGGCAGCGTCACGCCACTGTCCAACAACGCCACGATCTGCAGCTACCCCCGTTTCTGCGAGAAGAACGCCCTGCCTGCAGACGCCGACCTGGTGCGCCTCAACCACCTCAGTGCTGCGGCCAATGCTGGCCGCACTGTCGATATTCCGACCGGCGTGGGCTTTTGCATGTACATCCGGCGCGACTGCCTTACGCAGACCGGTCTGTTCGATGTCGAGCACTTCGGCAAGGGCTACGGCGAAGAGAACGATTTCTGCATGCGCTCCCACCATCTGGGATGGCGCCACCTGTTGGCGCTGGACACTTTCGTCCTGCACACCGGCGGAGTCAGCTTTGGCGACAGCAAGACGCCCCGTGAGCAAGCCGCTTACCAGACGCTGCTGCAGTTGCACCCCGAATACGACGCGCAGGTGCAAGCGCACCTCAAAGCCAACCCCGCCCAGGCTGCGCGCAATGCCATCGACAAGGCCCGCCTGCGCCAGCACCCGCTGCCCCGCATTCTGATGGTGCTGCACAACGCAGGTGGCGGCACCTTGCGCCATGTGCACGAACTGGCGCACAGCCTGCGCGAGCAGGCCGTCTCGCTGGCCTTGACGCCGCTCGAAGACAACTACATCCGCCTGCAGTGGCTGGATGCCGCCGAGGGCTATGACGAGGAGTTCCACTGGCCTACCCAGTCACAGGAAGTGGTGGCGCTGCTGCGCGAGCTGGGCGTGCGCCATGTCCACTTCCACCACTTGATGGGGCTCAATCTTGAAATCATGCGCCTGCCACAGCTGCTGGGCGTTCGCTACGACTTTACCGCCCACGACTACTACGCCATCTGCCCGCAGATCAACCTGATGATGCCTACGCACAACGCACGCTATGCCGCGCTGGGCGTGGCGCAGTGTCCGCAATGCTCGGGCGAGCACCCCGCACCGACGGGCGAATACATCGACGCCTGGCGCATGCGCCACCGCCTGTTCCTCAACCAGGCACGTTATGTTCTGGCACCCACCCGCGACGCCGCAGAACGCATGTTGCAGTACTTTCCCGACGCGCCCGTGCGCTACGTCACCCACCACGACATTGCCGACCCGGCCGCGCTGCCCGTGCCACAGGGCAAGCCGCTGGCCGCACACAGCCATCTGCGCGTCTTCATCCTGGGCGGCGTCAGCCTCGCCAAGGGCGGCGATGTGATGGAAGCCGTGGCGCTGGCAGCCGCACGCGCAAACGCGCCGGTGGAGCTGCACCTGCTGGGCTATCCGCACCGCCGCATGCGCACGCAGCCGCAGGCAAGCCTCACCATCCACGGCCCGTACGACGATGCCGACCTGCCCGCGCTGCTGGCGCGCCTCCAGCCCGATGTGGTCTGGTTCCCCGCCCTCTGGCCCGAAACCTACAGCTACACCCTGAGCGCCTGCCTGCAAGCGGGCATACCGGTGATCGCCCCCGACATCGGCGCCTTCCCCGAGCGCCTGGCCAACCGCCCCTGGACCTGGATGCAGCCCTGGAGCACTTCGGCCGACGAATGGCTGGCCTTGTTCCAGAACATCCGCGAACGCCACTTCGTGCAAGGAACGCCGCCATTGCCTGCGCCCGCTGCGCCTGCCGAACTCTTTGGCCCGCGCCTGCAACCCTGGAGCTACCCGCACGATTACCTGACAGGTATTGCAGCCCCTTGATTTTCAATAAAATATGCCTCTGGCGCTGACGTATAAAGCGCCGTTAGCTATAAAATAAAGAGCAATCATCTTGTCTTCTCCACTTTCCACCTTGCGCAGGCTGCCCCACAAGCTGCGCCAACTTGGCCGCAGCCTGTACCTGCTGGCCGCCGATCCACGCCAGTTGGGCAGCAACAGCCGCAAGCTGTGGCGCGCCTGGCGCGCTGGCGGCACGCAGATGCTCAAGCACCAATTGCTGTCGCTGGGCCACCCGGATGCGCCCACCGTCCCCGTGGCACCCACCGACGCCTGGCAGGATTACCAGCAGCGACTGAATGAAGACGTGCTGCCCGTGCTGCGCGCCGAGGTTGCGGCCATGGCGCAGCCGGTCACCATCTCCATCCTGGTGCCCACCTACAACACCGATCCCGCCATGCTGACTGCCATGGTGGAGTCGGTACGCAGCCAGATCTACCCGCACTGGGAGCTGTGCATTGCCGATGACGCATCGCCCAAGCCGCATGTGCGCCAGATGCTGCAGGAGCTGGCCACGCAGGAGCCGCGCATCAAACTGCACCTGGGAGAGACCAACCGCGGCGTCTCGCACGCCACCAACCAGGCGCTGGCGCTGGCCAGCTCGCCATTCGTCGTGCTGCTCGACCATGACGATCTGCTCCAGCCCCAGGCCATCTACCGGGTGGCGCAGTGCGTGCTGGCAGACGATCCGGACATGCTGTATTCGGACGAAGTGCTGGTCAGCCCCGATGGCAGCCAGGTGCTGCAGTACTTTCACCGCCCGGCCTTTTCGCCCGAGTACCTGCGCAGCCACCCCTATATCGTGCACATGGTGGGCTTTCGTACCGCCTTGCTGCGCCAGTTGGGCGGCTTTGATGAAGCCCTGACGATTTCGCAGGATTACGACCTGATCCTGCGCGTGAGCGAAGCCGCCAGCCGCATCGCCCACATCCCCGAAATCCTGTACCAGTGGCGCACCCACACCGGGTCTGCCGGGCATGAAAAGATGGCGCAGGTGATGGCCACCTCCACCGCCGTGCTGCAGCGCCACCTGGACCGCACCGGCCAGCAGGCCACCTCGGCTCCCGGCGTGTCGTTCAATTTCTTCGAAACCCGCCACCGGATTGCGGCAGACCAGCGCGTTGCCATCATCATTCCCACCAAGAATTACGGCCATCTGGTCCGCCAGTGTGTGGACAGCATCCGCGCCACCACCAAGCAGGTCCAGTACGACCTGATCGTCATCGACCACGAGTCAACCGACGCCAACAGCCTCGATTACTTTGCGCAGATCGCCCAGGACGGCACGGCCACGGTGCTGCGCTACAAAGGGCCGTTCAACTTCTCGGCGATCAACAACTGGGCGGTGCACCAGCTCACGCGCAGCTATACGCACTACCTGTTCTGCAACAACGACATCGAGGCCCTGCACGAGGGCTGGCTGGAGCAGATGCTGTCCCAGTGCCAGGACCCGAGTGTGGGCATGGTGGGCGCCCAGCTTCTCTACCCCGACCGTACCTCCATCCAGCACGCAGGCGTCTGCGTGGGCGCTTTCGGCATCGCCGAGCACTACGGCAAGTTCCTCAAGCTGCCGCCGGACCGCGTGGACATCGCCTTCATGGGCCGCCTGGTCTGCACGCACGAGGTATCGGCCGTCACCGCAGCCTGCCTGCTGATGCGCAAGGAAGCCTTTGATGCCATCGACGGCTACGATGAAAAGCTGGCAGTGGGCTTTGGCGATGTGGACCTGTGCCTGCGCACCCTGCAGCTGGGCTGGCGCGTGCTTTACTGCCCGCAGGCCACGCTGATCCACCATGAATCCATCACCCGCGGCAAGGCCGAAGGCTACGACCCCCACCCCGAGGATTCGGCCTTGTTCGCCAGCCGCTGGCGCGATTTTCTCGACGCAGGCGACCCCTACCACCACCCCGCATTCGAGGTACGCCATACCTGCTGGCTGGTACGCACACCCATGCGCTGCGAGCCATCGATCAACCGCCGCCTCTTCAACCGCAGCGGCCTGGGCCAGCGCATGCAGCATCTGGGCTACAGCTTGAGCGAATCAACATCCACCACTGAAGCGACCTGAAAATCGTTGATCTGAATAGAAATCGGCGCTTAATCCATACGGAGTAAGCGCCGATAGCTATCAAGATCACTGAAAAACTGGCTCAAACGGGCCTTTGCAGCAGCAGAAAGATTTCGTTGTTGGTCAGAACTTCTCGCGGGTAGTGCTGCAGCAGCGCCTCCGGCACCGGAGCTGGCTCATAGTGGCGGCGCTCCTCACGCGCCACGCCAAAACCGGCATCCACCGCAATCGCCACCAGCTCATCGGCCGTTAGGCGGTTGAGCTCCTGGTATTCCTTGAACACGAAGCGCTTGTAGCCGGCCGGGCCAAAATCGGCAAAACCAAAATCAACTTCATCCGGGCTGAGCTGGCCGTTATAGGCTTCAATCACCTGCCACAGCACCTCTTCATCCACCTGCAGGTGGTGCCAGGGGATTTCGTCATAGCGGCGCAGGTGCGAGCCATAGGCCGAGTAAAACAGCGGCTCGATCTGCAGGAAGAAGTAGCCGCCGGGCTTGAGGCAGGCACGCAGATCCTTCAGGATGGGCAGCAACTGGTCGCGCTGCACGTGCTCGAATGTGGACCAGCTCATGATGCCGTCGTACAGGGGCGCCTGCCCGGCCAGCGGCGCGCCAGGCGCGATGGTCTGAAAGCTCAGTGCCTTGGGGATGGCTTGCATGCCCAACTGCTCATGCGCAATGCGCGGCAGCTTGGTGTATTCCTGCCTCACATCAATGCCATGAATGGCATCGGCACCGTGCCGAAGCACCAGCGCGAGATCGGTGATGCCGTCTCCGCAGCCAAACTGCAGCAGCCGAGAAGTTCTCAGATCCAGCACGCCCCCCAGCCACTGCTGCACCACATCGGCCGCGTAGTGGAAGTGGGAACGAAACCATTCATCGGTGATGAGGCCATCGTTGTAGGCAGGCAGGCCAAACCGCCGCTCGTGCAGCTGGGCCAGCCGGCGCATGCGGCTTCCGCGGTTCATAGCGGTTTGCGCAGCACGTACACGTCCTGGTGGTTCCAGAACTGCACGGGTGCGAAGTATTCGAGCTTGTCGGCGCCCACGGTCTCTGCAATGCGGGCGCGCACAAAGGCCTCGGTCGTGAAGGCGGTGCCATATTCGTTGGCATCGATCGCATGCGATTCGCTGGACGATGCAAAGAAAAAGCCCTCGTCATCGAGAGGCACGCGGTCAAAATTAGCGGCCTTGATGCCGTGGGTGCTGAACACCAGCACGCCGCCGGGGGCGACGACCTCGTACAAGGCCTTCAGCCAGCGCGCCCAGGTGCTGCGCGGCAGGTGGCTGAACAGCGAGAGAACGAACACCGTGTCATAGCTGCGCGGAGCCGCGAGGTCTTCGGGAACGCTGGCAGACAGAAAGCCGTCTACGCCAAAGGTACGGGTTGCAAACTCCACGGCATCCGGCACCACATCAGATACCGTCACCTTGTCGGCCCCCAGCAGCTTGACCAGATGGCGGGTAAAACGGCCGTGGCCGCTCGCAAACTCCAGAAAGTGCTGGCTTTGCACCAGGGGTTGGCCCACACGCTCCATCACGGTCATCAGCTCGGCCAGGGTGCGCCAGCCGTCGGCAAAGTAATCGCGCAGCGGGTTGATGCTGCTCGGGTGTCCGGCAAAGAAGCCGAAAATATCGTCCGAACCCGAAATGGTGCAGTCCAGGCCCGTCATGTTGCGGAACGATCCGCTCAGACCATGCTGCTCGATCAGCGCATGCGCTGCAAGCATGGTGTCTTTTTCGGCCCGCGCGCTCAGCAGCAGAGGTGAAGCCGCTACGGGATCGCCAGCCGCCAGCAATTGCCGGGCTTGCTCCAGCAGGTGCTGCCCGGTGCTGGCAGAGGGGGATGTGGTGGTCGTCATATCTGTGATTTTTATAGCATCAGGCGCATGCTGGGTGGATGCCAGTGGCCATTCTTATCTGAAGCATCAGCTCCATTCGTGCGGCAATCGTACCAGTCCGGGAAGCGGCTTGGGGTAGATGAAGCGAAACACCGTGTACTGGAACCATTGGTCATACACGGCGAGACCGGACCCGTCGAACAGGAACGCGCTCACCACATAGTCGCCACTGTGCAGCGGCAGATCGGGGAAGGTGAGGACCGATTGCCAGGTGCCATCAGGCTGCAACACCGGCCGCGCGCCGTCTTCATGGGTAGCCAGGCAGGCAATGCCCACGCCCTTGTTCTGCTCGATCATGAACCCAATGTGGGGACACTCCGCCCCGTTGCCACGCGCACGGATGGTGACAACCAAGTCATTGCCCTGCAGCACCGGAGGCTGATCGCCACTCAGGTTGGCGATCTCGACGGACAGCAGGCAGGCATTGCCTGTTTCTTCTGCCTGCGGTGCATTGGGCCGCTGAACGACGTATGGCTCTGCCTCCTTGGCGAGGCCCTCGGGGATGCCGGTATCCGGCGACTCGGCAGTCTGGTCCATGGGCGGCAAGCCAAGATCTGCAACGCCTGCGGGCGCATCGTCACCCCATTGCAGCCGGTCCTTTTCTTCCTTTAGCTGGCGGGTGCGCACATCGTAGGCAGCAAGTGCCGCCTCGGTTTCACCGAACATCTGCACCTGGCCCTTTTCCAGCCACAGGGCAGCATCGCACAGATGGCGGATATGGTAGGGGCTGTGGGAACAGAACAGGATCGTGCATCCCTTCTTGCGGAAGTCGAGAATCCGCTCGATGCACTTTTTCTGAAAGCTCTGGTCACCCACGGCCAGCGCCTCGTCGACAATCAGCACATCCGGCTGCACGGCGGTCACCAGTGCGAACGCGAGGCGCACATTCATCCCGGAGGAATAGGTCTTCACCGGCCGGTCGATGGCATCGTGCAGCTCGGAGAAAGCGATGATCTCCGGCTCCAGCTGGCGCATCTCTTGCTGATTGATGCCAATCAAGCTACCGGCAAAGTACAGATTCTCACGCCCGGTGAAATCGCCGTGGAACCCCGCACCCAGCTCCAGAATCGCGGTAATCCGCCCTGTGCGCTCAATGGTGCCGGTAGAGGGCTGCATCGTGCCGGCAAGCAGCTTCAGCAGCGAGCTCTTGCCTGCGCCATTGTCGCCAATCACGCCAATGCATTGGCCACGCTGCAAAGTAAAGCTCACATCGCGCAGAGCCCAGTGGCTGCGATGGGTGGCCCGCCCCGTCAGCAATGCCTTCACGCGCTGCCGCGGCGAGTCATAGAGCTTGTATTCCTTGCCCAGGTTCTTGATCACCAGTACAGGCTGGGCTGCCGTCTCTTTTGTTGTCATAACCAATCCACCAGCTGATCCCGGCTTCTGCGCACCAGCAGATTCACGACCACGGCAAGGAGCGCGATCCATACCAGCCCGCCCAGCCATACAGGCCAATCCGGCCATTGGCCCTGCAGCAGGATCGACTGGTACCCTTGCACGTATGAAGCCATGGGATTGAGCCACAACAGCCAGCGCCACTGCGCTGGGAACATGGAAACGGGAAACAGAATCGGTGTCAGATAGATGCCTACCGACAGCGCAAAACCCACCACCTGCACGGTATCGCGCAAGGCTGCAGCAAAAATCGCCAGGGCGTAGGCGAGCAGCACCGTCATCAGCAGCTGCATTGCCATCAGCGGCAGCAGGGCCAGCACACCCCACTGCATGTGGTGCAGCGGCGTATAGCAAAGCGCGACCAGCAGCATCAATGGCCCGAAGATGATGGAACTGGCCAGCACCGACCGCACAGGAAAGAGAACCGGTGGCAACGGATTCTTCTGCAGCATGGCGCCCGCCTCCAGAAGGCTGCCCATTCCACGCGCCACAGCATCGCAAAAGGCCATCCAGGGCAAAGCCCCGACAATCAGGAATGTTCCCACGGCATGGGTTTTGGCTCCATCGCCAAGACGCATGGAGAACACGATGTCAAATACCAGGTAATAGGCAGCCACCGACAGCAGCGGCTGCAGATAGGGCCACAGAACCCCAAGAGCTGTTCCCGCGTGGCGGGCCGCAACCTCTCGCCGCGTCATCACACCAATCAACTGGCGGCTGGCGACCAACTCACGAATATTCTGCAAAAGCGAACGCATATGGTTTCCAAGGCCCTTCCGTGTGGCCGGAGCCGGTATACAAAAAAGGAGAAGGCCAAGCCCTCTCCTTCACATCAGGATCGAAATCCCTACCGGCTCCACAAAGAGCGCAGCTTATTTCTTGTTGGCAAAACGGGCAGAAAATGCTTCCATATTGGCCTTGTCCCAGGTAGCGGCCTTCAACACCTTTTCCACCTCAGCCTGGCGCGCGGTCTGCAGGGACTGCTGCACATACTGCTTCTCCAGATCCGGGCGCACTTCGTCAAAGGACATGGTGCGAGCGGGCTTCTTCTCGAACAGCTTGATGATGTGGTAGCCGAACTGGCTCTTGATGACCGGGCTCAGCTGATTAGGCTTGTCCAGAGCAAAGGCTGCGGCCTCGAATTCAGGCACCATTCTGCCATGTGAAACCATACCCAGGTCACCGCCCTTGACTGCGCTGGAAGCATCGGAAGAATTGTCCTTGGCCAACTGCGCGAAGTCTGCGCCCGCCTGCGCCTCTGCCAGCAGCTTTTCGGCCTTTGCTTTCGCTGCAGCATCATCGTCCTGGTTCATCACCAGAATATGTGCAATATGCACCTGCTCCGGAGCCTTGAAAGTTTCCTTCTTGGCTGCATACGCCGCTTTCGCCTGTGCCTCAGCCAATTTGGTATCAGGCTTGTGTTCGGCATTGAACTTTTGCAGATAAGCATCCGACAGCACCTTGTCGGTCGCAATCTTGATCGCGGCGGCAATTTCCGGCTGGTTTGCCAGACCACTGGAGCGAGCGGTTTCCGCAATCGCCCTGCGCACATACAGTGCCTCCACCATCTGCGCTACGCTTTCCGGCTTGGCCAAAAAGCTGCTTCGCATCTCTTCCGGCATGCGCTTGGCATCATTGAGCACATCGCTTTCATACACCGCAGTGGATGGTCCTTGCAACAATACGGCGTTGCTGCTGCCCTGGGCAACGGCTGCAACACTCATGCCTCCCAATGCCACAACCATACCTACCGACTTCAACCAATTACGCATGAGCCTTGTCCTTCTGCCAAAACTGCAAGGATAGCAAAAAAGTGCCAACCGCCACGGCATTACCCTCATAGCGGCTGGAAACAAAGAGAAAACAAAAAAGGGCAGAGATTGCTCTCTGCCCTTTGGCTAGTTTCCTAAGCACTTACCAAACAGGTCTTACGACCTGCGGGGCAAATTACTTAGAGAAACGGTGAGGCCAGGTGATACCGTAGGTACCGCTGAAGCCGTTAGCTGCGCCACCGCTGTTCATCAGCTTGATGAACGAAGAACCAACCACTGGGAATGCATTGCCAGCACCGTAGTTGACCTTGCCCCAGCCGTTTTCGTACTGAACAGCAGCGGTTTGACGAGCAACCGTAGCGCCCAGAACGGAAGTACCTGCATCCTTGAATGCCAGCACGTTCACTTCACCGCACAGACGGATCTTCTTGGCGGTACCTGGAGACACCACAGCACCGTTGGTCACCGACGATTCTTCACGGTCGTAGAACGTGTTGCTTGCGGTATCCACGCAGATGTTGCCATCAGCGTCCACCGAGGTGATGCCACGGGGGAAGAATGGTTGGCTGTTAGCAGGGTTCAGCACAGCTGGGTTGAACACTTGGTAAGCAGCGTCCTTGGTAGCAGCAGCGTAGTTTGCACCAACGCTGTAACGACGCAGAGGCATGGACAGTACCCAGTCAGTCTTCGCATCGATGATGGCATCGGTTGCGAACTGGTTGGCCACGCCATTGTTTGCCACTGCAGCGGTCAAGGTCGAAGCTTGGCTAGCTGGAACACCAACGTTGCTGGTCAGGTAAGGGGTCGACAGGTCTGGCAGGTCGTAGTTAGCGATCTGGATCAGCTTGTTCTGAGGATTGTTACCCTTGTCCACTGCGGTCGAGATGAACAGTGGGTCAGCGGTGTACAGGTCGGTGTTACCAACTGCTGGCGACAGGTTGTCCTGAGGGAAGGCAACGAAGTTACCGCGTGCGTTAGCACCGGCAGCGTCCACAGCCTTGATGGCGGTAGCAGCACCCGAGAACGTGGTGGTTTGGTTCACGTTCAGGATGTACCAGTCACCAGTCAGACCACCGGTAGGCGTGTCGTAACCCAGGGCGGTAGCGTCAGCTGCCTTTTCTGGGTTGATCGACAGGGTCTTGGCCAGCACTGCTTCGTCGCAGGAAGGTGCGCCGCCGCTCTTGTGCTTGATGGCTGGGTACAGCGTGCCCGTAGCAGTGCTGGGAGGAATGTCAGCCATGTTCAGGATTTCGATGTAGCCTTCCTTGGTGTTGTTCACACGCTTTTCAGCAGACCAGCTGTCAGCCAGACGGTCTTGAATGAACGACTGCTTCACCTTGCGGATGTCAGGGTACATGCAGCTATTGTCAGCGGTCATGAAGTACGAACCGTTGGCATCAGCTTGAACGGAACCGGTCCACACGTCGTATGGCGACAGGAACACGGTAAAGTCCAAGATATCGTCAGAGTTAGCAGCGCCGCGGAAGCGAACCTTCAGAGCCTTGCCGTTCTGCGTGTCGGTGTTCACCACGTGAATCACAGACATGTTGTTGTTTTGCGTGGTGAAGTAAGGCACCACCAAAATGTGACCTGCACCGCCATCGTTTTGCTCGAACGCGGTTGCCGTAGCAGCGGTCAAAGCGTTGGCAGAGCCAGCAAAGCCGCCAATCATGGCAGCAATGCTCAGGGCCAGAACATTTTTCTTCATAAACACACTCCAGTTAAAAAAAGTTAGTCAGCGCAACTACCACGATTGTTTACGCTAAGAAATAATAGCATAGCGCTCCGACCAGATGCAAAGCAAGTTCGCTGTTTTTTGGGGATGGCTGTAGACTAATTACAACAATCCTGAACCAACTTGCCATGCAGAGCCTGTCTCAAGGCTCAAGGTACAGCTTCCACTGACCGTCTTCGAGCAACCAAGTTTGCTTCGAATACATATCAATGGTACCGATCTTTTTGCCAGGCAGCGGTGGATTGACCTTTAAATTGATACCGACGTCGCATTTTTGCGCATCGCACTCCACCTTGTGCACTTCGGCCCCGACCGCAAAAGTAGCCATGTGGCCGCGCTTGAACTTGTCTTCGTCCACGGCCTGCCTGAAAGCATCATTGGCAAAGCCATACGCCGCAGAAGCATCCCCCTTCAGTCGCGCATCCCAGTAGGCCTGCGCGCGCTTGGCGACGATTTGCTCCGGCGTGCCGGAGTCCATGGTGGCACATGCAGTCAACGACAGTGCAGCCATGATCATGGCGCCAGCACGCACTACGCCTTTTTTGGGGAACCAAGTCTTCATTACAATTTCTTTCATAAAATGAATTAGCTGATTGATTTACTGAGTCACCATTGGCTGAACCGTGGAAGCCGGACGCCGAGGCTCCGCCTTTTTGAGGCTACCGAGCAAATCATCATCATTCAAACCGCGCAGGCGGTCACGCAACTCTTCGCTCACTTCCCGCACGTCTACATCCGTACGCACTACACGAGGCGTCATGACCAGCAATAGTTCCGTGCGGGCTGTGCTCTTTTTGGTACTGCTGAATGCCTTTCCAATGATTGGAATGTCCTTGAGCAGCGGAACGCCGCTGTCGGAATCTTCCGTCCTGTCCTTGATGAGTCCACCCATCACGATTGACTCGCCGGATCGCACGGCCAGCTTGCTCGTGAGTTGCCGGTTCGAGAACTTGGTTTGGCTGGAGGCTGCATCAATACCTGCACTATCGATGACGGACTGATCAATCTGCAAGCTGACCATATTGCCGGAGTTGACGGAAGGCGTGACATTCAGAATCACGCCGGTGTCCTTCAGTTGGTAATTTTGCGCGATGTAATTGTTGCCGGTGTTGTTGATGTAATCCGTAGTTCTCACCGGGATCTGCTCGCCAACGGAAATAGTGGCAGGATGGTTGTCCATCACCATCACCGACGGGCTCGATAGCATCTTGACCTGCCCCTGCCCCGCAACGGCGCTCAAGCGAGCAGCAATATTAGAGCCATTGAAGATAGAGTAGGTGAAGGTAGGCGCAGCGGTGCTCCCCAAAGCGCCACTATTGGCGCCCGCATTGGGGTCAGCCAATCCGCCAAAGTTGCCAATGCCAGTGTAGTCGCGTGATGAGCCCCCCAGATGGCGGTTCTTGAACAGCCATTCCACACCATATTGCAAGTTGTCATTCAAGGTGACTTCGATGATGCTCGCCTCGATCAACACCTGGATAGGAGCCACGTCAAGCCGCTTGAGCGAGGCCTCGATCTTGCGGTACTGAGAGCCCGTGCTCCAGACCAGAATGGTGTTGTTGAATTCGTCAGCCACCACGCGGATATCGCCGATTGCGGTGGCTGTGATGGTGGGGGCATTCGCCTGCTGCTGGGTATTCTGGTTCAGGCCAAACCGATTGCCGCTATTGAACCCCAGGCCAGAAGAAGTGCCCAGATTGTTGAAAGATCCGGGCGTGCGGTTCACGCTATTGTTCAATCCGGGAGCGACACCAGAGGTCATGTTGCCCGCTGCGCCTGGCTGCTGCCCACCAAAGATGCCATTCAGCACCTGCGCCAGGTACTTTGCATTGCCGTTTTGAACACGGTAGACGTACAACTCTGGCTCGCTGCCCCCGTAACCGGGAACATCCAGACGGCGAATCCACTTTTCCGCTTCATCCAGATAGGCCGCACGCGGCGTGATGACCATGAGCGCATTCAATCGTGGAATCGGCAGGACGCGCAGCGCTCCATACAGCGGATTGGACTCCCCCAAAGAGGACAGCAAGGCCGCAGCAGCAGCGGCATTGCCGCTCAGTTGCGTAGTGTTCGCCCCGGCTGCACCCGTTGGAGATGCCGCCTGGCCAGGGCGCCGACCCGCAACAACGCTGGCTGAATTCCCCGCAGCGCCGCCGCTGACGTTGATCGATTGTTGGCCGGCCCCAGCTGCCTGCCCACCGCTATTGACCATTTGCAAGGCCGCAGAGACCTCTTCTATGGATGCATGCTTGAGCGGATAAATGCCGACCGACATGCCCTTGAGCAGATCGACGTCGAAGGTCTTCACCATCTCCATCCAGCCTTCGGACTGGGTACGGTTTCCCTGCATGATGATGACGTTGCGAACGGCATCCACCTTGACCACCGCCTCAGGTGGCGCGATCGGCTTCAGGATGTTGGCCATTTCGTTGGCGCCAATGTACTGAAGAGGAATCACGATCACGCCATAGCCTGGGGCCATCGAGCCAGGGGCGCCTGCCACGCGCACCGCACCCACCAGGCTGCGCAGCACCTCTGGCTTGCCCACCTGGTATACACCGCGCGCATCACGCACCATGGCCAGCCCATTGGCCTGCAACGCAGCTTCCAGCAGAAACACTGCGGTATCCGGATCAATGGCATTGCGGGTTGTCAATGTGACCGTCCCCTGCAGGGGCGGATGCATGACGAAATCCAGCTTCAGCATGTCGCCCAGGATGGTTCGCACCACCTCCGCCACAGGGGCCTCTTCAAAGCGGAACGTCACCGGCGCGCCCTTGGGGATGGGCTCCGATTTGTCTATGTTGAGCACCTTGTCGGTGCCGCGCATGATGCGGGGCTCGGTGGATTGCTCGTCATCGCCTCCCGAAGCCTGCTTTCCGTTGATCAGGATGCCTGGCGCTTGCAGCACCGGCACCTGTCCAGCCTGTCCTGCCTGGGCGGGTGTAGCGGCCGTCCCGGTTGCAGGAGTCTGCGCATACGCTGATTGCAATATGAGCGCCTGCCCAAGTGCCAGGAAGAGTGCGGTGCGGCGCAAAGTGGAAGTCGTCATAATTTAAAACCCAAAAATCGATCAATACGTCGGTGCTGGCCTGTCTGGGCCTGTGTCAAGATCTGGCAGGGGAGCGAGAGCCCCCCAGGGTCGGACCTCTGCGTTGTGGCTTCGCCTCCTGTCCGTCACCACCTGGTACTGGTGGGGCACTTCTCGGCATCTCGGGCGTCTCAGCAGACGGCCCATATCCGGTCTGCAGCTTGGCCTTTTGCAAGGTGATTTCCTTGGTGACGCCATTCCGTGTGAAATACACCCGGTTCTCTGCCACCGAGTTCAGAGTCCATCCGTCCAGCACACCACGCAATGGCAGGGACTTGTCTTTGCCCTGGAAGCGAATGATGATTCCGCCTGATTTGCCCTGTTCGCTGACGTACACGCCCGTCAAGACGGCATCTGCCAAGTAGTCGGGCGGTGGAGGCGGCGCCTCGACTGGAGGTGGAGGTGGCGGCGGAGGTGGGCGCCGCGTGGACGAAAAGAGCGGGCGGTCCAGCATGGCCAGAAATTGTCTTTGGTCCATCGGTTGAGGCTTGCCGAGACGAGGAACCACATCGTCAAAATTTGATTTCTGTGCCCGTGGCGCCTCCCAATGGGCGTTTCGCAATTCCCCATTGGGCTTGAACCATAACCAAGCCAGCACAAGTGCCAACACAATGTTGAGGGCGGCCAGCGCCCAGCCTAGATAGCGCTTCATGTACGCTCCCGCAGTACGCTCAGATTCAGTTGCAGAGTCAACCGCGGCGCTATTTTTTCATTCATGATCTGCAGGTTCCCCTGGTTACGGACCTCCACATCGCCAAGCAGCATCACTGGAAACTGTTCGACCAACACCGCCAGGGCACTATCCACGGCCAGCAACTCGCCTTCCGCACGCACGGTGAGCGGGATGCGATCAAAACCCTTTTCTTCCTTGGCCTGCAACACCTGGCTGCTGACCACCGTCAAGCCTGCCTGCGTCAGCAAGTCTCGCAACTTTTGCTGCACGGCATTGCCCGTCTGGGCCACATCCTGGGAGGATGGATAGACATACTCTGCGCGGATGCGCAATGCACGCTCCAGAGCCTGGTCAATTTCTTCGCGCTGCATATCCAGACCTTTGAGACGTGCATAGCGCGGCTCCAGCTCCGCGAGCCTGGATTGGGCCCAGTGGTGCTTGTTGGCGATATATCCACCAAGAACCACCAACGGTGTGAGTGCCAACACCACGGTACCCAGCAATATCAGCCATTCCTTGCGATTGGGTTTGATGTGATCTGTCATTTGCGCTCCTCCCGCGACTGTGCCGGCTTGGAGCCCCCAAGGCTGGGCCCGGATTTTGATCCACCAAGGGTCGGTCCCTTGTGTTGGTTTACGTTGGCAGGTGGTGGAGACTGGGCCGGAGGGGTCTGTGCAGGTACAGGAGCCGCATTCGGCACCGCTGGCGTTGCACTTGCCTCCTGGCTCGGTGCAGCCGGGTGTGCACCGGCTTCACTCGCCTCGGAGGGGCTGGTTGCTGGCGGGAGCTCCTCCGCCTTGAGGGTAGGGCCAAACACCTTGTTGTCCAGTGTCAACTCAATCGTGAACGACTCCCGGTTGGCACCTGCCAGGCGGGTTGCTGCGCTTGGCGCGCGAACATCCTTGACGCCTTCCTCGTTGCTGAGCTTTTGCATGAGTGTCGAGGAGTTTTCCGTCAGTCCCACCAGCGTGACCTTGTTGCCCTGAACACGCGCCGATTGCAGTGCCGTGTCATCAGGAAGCACTTTGGTCAGCATGCTCAGCACCTTGACACTATCCACGCGCTCGGAAAGCAGCTCCGATAGCCCTGCAACCTTGTCGGCGCTCTGCATCAATTGTTCACGCTTGCCCACCACGTCCGTCGTTTTGGCAGCCATGCCTTCATAGGCGTGAACTGCCTCGATCGCACGTAGGCGCAGCTGTGCCGTCGGCGTGATGGCAATGGCAGCACACAACAGGCCTGCTACTCCAACGCCCGCAGCATTGAGCATCAGTTTCTTGCGGCCGGCAACAGCACGGGCGGCTTCGCCAAACCCGTGGATCACAATCGGCTGCCGCTGCGGAGCAAAAACCCAGACCTCCGGCTGCAACAGCGGCGCAGCGTTTTCAGCCAACGTCAGCTGGCGCTCAGAGATCTTGCTCTGTATATAAGGCTCCACCTGGGTTCGGGATGCCAGTACCAGTTGCAAACGCACCGCCTGGCTGCTTCGCGAGAGCTCCGCATATCCCCAGAGCACATCTGCTGCCGAAAATGGGCTGATGGCTTGCACCTCCAACTGTGCCGCGCTGGCACAGTCTTGCGGATCCAGTGCAGGCAGCTGCAAGGTCTTGCGCAACACCATGCCTTCCGGGATTTCGACAGCCCAGAACTCGGGACTGCGTTTGCCGACGGGCGCTGGTGCGCCGCTCTCCCAAACAACGGATGGATCGCCTTGCGTTGGCACCAGCGTCAGCGCCTGCTCTGGACGCAGCCAGCTCAATGGCGGCCATTGCGGGGCCTTTTGCCAAGTTTTGAATACATCGGCTTTCAACTGGTTCAAATCCAGTCCAAAAAAGCGCGAGTCTGTGGAAAGTGCCATACCGTTTCTTTGTTTGAATCAGGACGCGGGCTGCAACATCTGACGTGCTTCGAACGTGTACCAAGGCAACCCATCACGGGTACGAGAGCCAAAATACACGCTGCGATCCACCAGAAAAAATCGACCGTCGGCCATGGGAACCTTGGCCGTCACGCGGTAGCGGCGTTGAGCGCTTCCTGCGCGGGACAGATTGCCGTCGAGACCGGAGGTGTCCACACCGGTCGTATCGCCAGAAGCGCGGGCGGAGGTAATCTGGTTGACGATGCCCTCATTGCCGTTTGCAAGAATGCGCAGCACTTCAGGCGGCGCCGCCAATGGATTGACGCCCGATCCACCCGTACCGGCATTGGAGGCTGTGATCAGGGGCGCGAGTCTAGCATAGAGGTCATAATCGATTCCAGGGATCTGCATGAGATCCTCAATCGCTTCAAAACGTTCCGGCCGACGCCCTTCCAACGAGGAGCGCTCGCGCCGATCCAGAATGCCGATGGCAATCTCCTGCGCAGCTCCCTCGGGGACTCCGCCGCCAATCGTCAACAATGCAGTCAACAGCGGCAGCGATGCACCATTGATATTGATCAAGCCATTCAAGGGCATCACGTTCACCGGAATTTCGGCCCCCTGGTAGGTCACCGAGGTATCGGTCCATTGCCGGATCGGGTTGCGCTCTGCCGCGAGTTGCTGCAACACCAGCATGACTGCCGCATCGCCCATGGCGTGCGCCGAGACGCGATCCTTGGCAACACCCACCATTCGCGTCTCTTGTCGCACGACGCCGCTGACCCCCGTCACCATCAGGCTCAGGGCGGCAACCAGCCACAACACCGCAATCAGCGCCATGCCAGCTTGCGCACCGGGCCTGCGTGCAGCGATACGCCATTGAAAAGCGTGCCTGCTTGCGTAACTCATGATGCACTGCCTCCCAACGAGGCACCGCCGCCGCCACCGCCGCGCGGATCTCCTGCGGGCATCACTCTCATCTGCACCACGAGCGGAGGCAATACTGCCTGCTCCGAGGCCATCGATATCTGCACGGCTTGCGGGAGCTGATCCAGACTGCCCCAGTCGCTACCCCATTGTGGAGGATCAACGGCCGCATTGAGGTACTGAAAGGAAACCCCCGTCGCATGCGGCAACACCGGGTAGCTTTCTGCAGCCCCCCAGTTGGGCTGGGTCTGCTGATCAATCCACGGGGTATAGCTCAGAACCACGGCGGGAGCGCCCAGGTAGTCACCCATGGCCAGTCGAAAATGATAGCGTCCGCCCACACCATAACGTGCCGGCATGACCCCTACCCAGGTCATGACCTGTCCGGCGCCGGAGAAGAAGAACTGCGGCTTGGTCCCCTCCCCCATGCGCTGCTCTTGCAGACCTTGTACCCTTTTTGCAGAAATGCGCGAAAGCACGGAACGCAGGAAATCTGTACTCGAGCGCGCTTCGTCCATGCGGTCGAGCCGGTTGTCGATACTCGTTTCCGTTCGCCCCATCGTGCCCATGGCACCAGCAAGCCCCAACATGATGAGCGATAGCAGCGACAACGCCACCAGCATTTCCACCAGGGTAAATCCAACCGACGCGTTGCGCCTGTTGCTGTTGACGCTTCCGCCAACGCCAAGGGAATTTCGCGCTTTGGTCATGACGCCCCACCGCTTTCAGCCGGATCCGGCGGGCGACGCTGGGCACGTAGAGTGCTCAACTCAAAACTCTTGGGCTTGTCGCCGTCACTCCAACTGACAACAATGCGCACTTCGTGCAATGGTGGAATATTGGGAGCCTCCCCCACATCGGTCTTGAAGGGGGCACTTTGGATGCTCCATTGAAAACCATTGCTTTCCCCAGACTCGTTCCAGCCACTTTCATACACCGAATCCCGGGAGTCCATCAACGATTCGGCCAGCTGTATCGCGTACTGGTAGTGCCCCAAGTCCCCAACGCTGCGCGCGTTGCTGCCGGTTGCACGGTAGATCATGCCAAGGGATATGGCCATGATGGCCAGGGCGACAAGCAATTCGAGCAAGGTCATCCCTCGCTGCCGCTGGCGATGAACCGAGTTGGACAAGGCACGCGTCATCATTGCAGGAGCGGCTCCTGGGTGACGCGCCCCGACAACCAGTCGACACGCAGCCGCGTGCCCGTCCCCGTCTTGCGCACGATCTCCACGCTACCACCGGTCGATCCACCGGAAGCCAGGAACACAATGGAGGCAGAGCCACCCGGAACAAACTCCCGATCGGCGACGATGGTACGCAGATCGACGCTTTCCGGGATTTCCTTGACAGCGCCGGGCACGCCATATTCGCGGGTTTTCAGATCCACCGTGAATCGCACCGACACACCTTCCGAGACGGCCGCATATCTGGCGGAGCGCAGTTGCGTGATCAGACTGCGCACCGTATCACGGTATTGCACACCTTCCTTGAGCCTGTCATAGGCGACCGGAGCCATGGCCACCACCAAAGCCATGATGGCGAACACCACCATCAGCTCGATCAGGGTAAATCCCCGATGTGCCGATGTTCTGCGCACCGAAGCACGCGCAGGAAGTTGCAACCATGGCGAAAGAATGGGCACGGAGGCGTCCGGTCAGGCGCTAGTACTTACTGCGCGTTGCGAATATCAGCGGCCTCGCCCTCGCCGCCAGGCTGGCCATCCGAGCCCAGAGACAGCAATTCCACCTTGCCGTTCGCATAGCCATAGCGGTACGGATTGCCCCATGGATCGGAAGGCACGCCGCCCGTCAGATAGGGGCCATTCCAGCCGCGAACATTGCCAGGCTGCTTGGCCAGGGCTTCCAGGCCTTCTTCCGTGGTGGGGTAACGACCCACGTCCAGTTTGTAGATATCGAGTGCCTTTTGCAGGTCGGCAATCTGGACACCGGCAGTCTTGGACTTGGCGCCGCCCAGCTGGCTCAGCACCTTGGGACCGACCAGGCCTGCCAGCAAGGTCAGGATAGCCAGCACCACCAGCAGTTCAATCAGCGTAAAGCCGCGGCTTTTGCGTTGCAGTTTTTGGGTAAATAAAGCCTTCATGGCAGGCACTCCTTGTTGAATCAAATCGTTAGACAGCCAGATCATTGACGGACAGAATGCCCATCAGGATCGACACAATGATCGAGGCGATCAGGATACCCAGCACCAGAATCAGAATCGGCTCAATCATGGTCAGAGCGCGTTTGATGCCGATTTCCACCTCGCGGTTCAAGATATTCGACAGCTCCAGCATCATCTGGCCCAGCCGCCCCGTTTCTTCGCCAACCCGCACCAGATTGACGGCCAGAGGCTCGAACACGGTGGTCGTATTCATGGCCTGCACCATCTTTCCCCCCTCTTTGACGATGGGCGGAATCTTGGCCAGCTCCGTCTGGATGATGCGGTTGCTGACCGTGTCGGTCGCAATGTGCAGCGCCGTCAGCAGCGGCACGCCGTTCCCCAGCAGAGTACCGAGCGAGCGGGAGTACAGGGTCAGCTGGTACTTGAGCGCCAGGCGGCCCAGCACCGGCATGCGCAGCAGAACACCCTGCCACCACATGCGCCCCTTGGGCGACTGGAACCAGCGGCGCAGCACATACACGCCCAGCGCCACCACGATCAGAATCACCCAGCCGTTCTTGCGGAATGCTTGACCGATCGTCATCACGATCTTGGTCGGCGTTGGCAGTGCATCCCCCATGTCGGTGAACAGCTTTTCGAACTGCGGCACGACAAAGCCCAACATGGCAACCAGAGACAGAATGGCCACCGCAACCAGAATCATCGGGTAAATGGTGGCGGAGATGACGCTTTCCTTCAGGGCACGCTGGCGCTCCAGATGCTCCACCAGCCGGGCCAGCACTGCTGACATCTGGCCGCTGGCCTCGCCCGAGCGCACCATGTTGATGTAGAAATCGCCAAACAGCTCCTGGTGCTGCATCAGTGCCTTGGACAGCGGAACACCGCCCTTGACGGCTTCCAGCACCCCGGTCAGAAGCTCGCGCATGCTGTCCTTGTAGGCCATGTCGATCAGCACACGCAGCGCATTGTCGAGTGCGAGACCCGCTTTGAGCATGATGGACAGCTCGGAGGTCATCGCCAGCACATCTGCCGCCTTGGCAGGACCTTTCTGCGACTTGGTGGCCTTGGCTTTGACGATTGCGTTGCTGGCCTCGGCCTTCTTGTCGGCCTTACCGCCTGCAAGGATCAAGGCCGCCGCATCGGCCGCATCGACAATGCGCACCGGCGTGAGCTTTTGCGCGCGCAAATGCTTTTGCACCGCCGCCACGCTGGAGGCCTGGAATGTGCCGCGGACTTGCTCGCCGCTGGCGCTGATGGCGTGCCAGGCAAAATCAGCCATCGATCTGGTCCTGGGTGACGCGGGCAATTTCGTCCAGCGTGGTCATACCTGCAGCCACTTTGCGCAGGCCATCCTCATTCAGGCTGAGCATGCCGGCCTTGGAGGCCAGCGCAAACAGCTCGTTCGAATCCTTCCCCGCATTGATGGCGTTTCGCATCGGCTCATCCAGCACGAACAGTTCGTGAATGCCCGTACGCCCCTTGTAGCCCGTATGGCGGCAGACGTTGCAGCCAACGGCGCGATAAATGGGCTGGCCAGTCTGGCTGAAACGCGCCAATCCGGATCGCTGGCGCACTTCTTCGCCGGGCTCGTATTCTTCCTTGCAGTTGCTGCACAGGGTACGCACCAGGCGCTGCGCCAGCACACCGTTGACGGAAGAGGTGATCAGGTAGCTCTCCACCCCCATGTCTTGCATACGGGTGATGGCACCCGCCGCAGTATTGGTGTGCAGGGTGGACAGCACCAGGTGACCGGTCAGCGCGGACTGCACGGCAATCTGCGCGGTTTCACCGTCACGCATTTCACCGATCATGATGATGTCCGGATCCTGGCGCAGAATGGAGCGCAGTGCGTTGGCAAAGGTCAGGTTGATCTGCGAATGCACCTGGATCTGGTTGATGCCTTCAAGCTGGTACTCCACCGGGTCTTCCACGGTGATGATCTTGTTGGCTTCGGCATCGATCTTGGACAAGGCGGCATACAACGTGGTGGTCTTGCCCGAGCCCGTGGGCCCCGTGACCAGCAGGATGCCATGCGGGCGGGCCAGCAAATCGTTGAATTTGGCCAAGGTGTCCTTGGCAAAACCCATGGTTTCGAGCTGCAGGCGCACGCTGGCGCGGTCGAGCACACGCATCACGATGCTTTCGCCATGCACGGTGGGCACGGTCGAGACACGCAAATCCAGCTCGCGACCCTTGACGCGGGTCTTGATACGGCCGTCCTGCGGCAGGCGGCGTTCGGCAATGTCCAGATGCGCCATCAGCTTGACGCGCGACCCCACGGCGGCCGACAGGCGTGGGGGCACCAACTCACCCGGGTGGATCACGCCGTCCACGCGGTAACGCACATGCAGGCCGTCATCAAAGGGCTCCAGGTGAATGTCGGAAGCCCGCAGGTCCGTCACCTTGCCGATGATGCTGTTGACCAGGCGAATCACCGGCGCCTCGCTCGCCAGATCCTTCAGGTGCTCGACAAAATCGCCGACATCCGCGCCGTCGCCGAACAGGCCGTCATCGTCCTCCTCGGCCACTTCGGGCTCGGGCTCCTGCAATGCCTTTTCAATATCGGCTTCCAGCGCCAGATGGGGCTGGATCACCAACCCGGTCGACATCTGCAACGCCTTGATGACAAACGGATCCTGTGGCGCCGTCATGGCCACATCCAGCACGCCGTTTTCCAGTTTCAGAGGAAACACGTGCTGGGTATGCTGAAACTCCGGCAGCAGGCCCGGCACCTCGATGGATTCCGGCGGAAAGTCCGCGCCGAGCGTGAAGGGAATCTGCAGCTGGCGCGCCAGCGTCTGCATCAAATCCATCTCGGAGACCAGGCCCAGTTGCACCAGCACCTGGCCGATGAGGCTGCCCATCTCCTGCTGCGCCTGCAAGGCTCGCTCCAGGTCACGCGGCGAGAGCTTGCCAGCCTGCACCAGCATTTCGCCCAGCAGGGGTCGCACCGCATCAGCCTGGCCGGCGGCGGTTGCAAAAGTGGGCTCGTGAAGAGTGCTGGTCGTCATGCTTATCGTTGTTCAAGGCCTGTCACAGGCGAATGGTCCGCCCCTCCATGCCATAGGCGCTCTAGTGTAGAAGGCAGGCATGGGAGACATTTGGGAGGAACTGCAAAGATCAGACAAAAACCTCAGCCCGGGCAAAGGCCACGCCCTGCTGATCCTTGGCAGACAGCTGCGGCACGATATCACCTAGATTCCAGTCGATGGCCAGATCGGGATCATTCCATGCAATGCAGTGCTCGTGCGCTGGCGCGTAATAATCCGTTGTTTTATAGAGAAATTCTGCCGTTTCGCTGTATACAACAAAACCATGGGCCAGCCCCGGCGGCACCCACAGCTGACGTTTGTTGTCCTCCGTCAGCTCTACCGACACCCATTGGCCAAAGGTTGGCGAGCTTTTGCGGATATCCACCACCACATCCAGAACGGAGCCTTGCGTCACCCGTACCAGCTTGCCCTGAGCCTGCTGCAACTGGTAGTGCAGGCCGCGCAACACGCCACGGCTGCTTTTGCTGTGGTTGTCCTGCACAAAATTGTAGTGCCTACCCACCGCCGCATCGAAAGCCTGCTGGTTGAAGCTCTCATAGAAGAAACCGCGTGCATCACCAAAAATCTTGGGCTCGATGATCTTGACGTCGGCAATCTTTGTATCAATCACTTGCATGTCGCACTCACTCTCCCGCCTCTTGCAGCAGGCGCTTCAGGTACTGGCCGTAGCCGTTCTTGGCCAATGGCTTGGCAAGCGCCGCGAGTTGCTCGCTGTTGATGTAGCCGCTGCGCCAGGCAATCTCTTCCGGGCAAGCGATCTTCAGGCCCTGGCGGCTTTCCAGGGTCGCAATGAACTGGCCCGCCTCCAGCAGGCTGTCGTGCGTGCCGGTATCCAGCCAGGCATAGCCCCGGCCCATGATTTCGACGCTGAGCTGGCCTTTTTCCAGGTACAGGCGGTTCAGATCGGTGATTTCCAGCTCGCCACGCGGCGACGGTTTGAGGCTTTTCGCCAGCTCCACCACCTGGCCGTCGTAGAAATACAGGCCGGTGACCGCGTAATTGCTCTTGGGCTTGGCCGGTTTTTCTTCCAGCGACAACACCCGCCCCGCCTGGTCGAACTCGGCCACGCCATAGCGCTCTGGGTCGGTCACGTGGTAGGCAAAAACACTTGCGCCATCGCCGCGCTGCATGGCGCTGCCCAGCAGCTTGTAGAAATCATGACCGTAGAAGATGTTGTCACCCAGCACCAGCGCGCTGGGAGCACCGTTCAGGAACGACTCACCGATCAGGAAGGCCTGCGCCAGGCCGTCGGGACTGGGCTGCACCGCGTATTGCAGGCGGATGCCCCATTGGCTGCCGTCGCCCAGCAGCTGCTCGAAGCGTGGCGTATCCTGCGGCGTGCTGATGATCAGGATTTCCTTGATCCCGGCCAACATCAAGGTGGTGAGCGGGTAATAGATCATCGGCTTGTCATACACCGGCAGCAATTGCTTGCTGACAGCCAGAGTTGCCGGGTGCAGGCGGGTGCCCGAGCCGCCCGCGAGGATGATGCCTTTGCGTTGTTGCGTTGTCATTTACAAAATTTCCTGCAGCATGCGCTGTACGCCGACCTGCCAGTCAGGCAGTGCCAAGCCAAAGCTCTGCTGCAATTTCTGGGTATTCAAGCGAGAATTGTTGGGACGCTTGGCGGGCGTCGGAAAAGCCGATGTCGCCACCGCCTGCACTTCACGCGCGGTGATGCCAAGCGCCGGATTGATTTGCCGGGCCTGCGCCAGCACAAACTGGGCGTAGCGGTTCCAGGTGGTTTCGCCGCCTGCCACCAGGTGGTAGATACCGCTCAGGTCCTGCCCGGCCGCCATGGCCGTGCGCAGCGCATGGGCCGTTACATCGGCAATCAGCTCGGCCCCGGTGGGCGCGCCCCATTGGTCATCGATCACCGCGAGCTTGTCCCGCTCCTGTGCAAGGCGCAGCATGGTCTTGGCAAAGTTGCCGCCGCGCGCCGCGTAGACCCAGCTGGTACGGAAGACAAGGTGCTTGGCACCGCTCTTGGCAATCGCCTGCTCGCCTTCCAGCTTGGTCTGGCCATAGACCGAAAGCGGACCGGTGGCATCGCTCTCCTGCCAAGGTTTGGTACCGCTGCCGTCAAAGACATAGTCGGTGCTGTAGTGCACCAGCCAGGCACCCAGCGCCTTGGCCTCGCGCGCCAGCACACCCAACGCTTCGGCATTGATGGTGCGGGCGGCATCCACGTCGCTTTCCGCCTTGTCGACGGCGGTATAGGCCGCAGCATTCACGATGACGTCGGGCTTGATCACCCGCACGGCTTCGGCCAGCGCATCGGGCTGCAGCAGATCGCCGCACAGCGGGCTGCTGTTGCGATCCAGCGCGATCAGCTCGCCCAGGGGCTGCAGGCTGCGCTGCAGCTCCCAGCCGACCTGACCGTTCTTGCCGAGCAACAAAATCTTCATTCCACTACCTTTCGCTATCGATCAATACAAAAACAACCGCTGGCACAGCGCTGTCAAGCGCGAGCAGTCCTGTTTTCATAGCAAATCTCAAGCGTACTGTTTGTTGACCCACTCTTTATAGGCGCCAGACTGCACCTGCTGCACCCACGCCTGGTTGTCCAGGTACCACTGCACGGTTTTCTGGATACCGCTGTCAAAGGTTTCGGCAGGCTTCCAGCCCAGCTCCTTTTCAAGCTTGCGCGCGTCGATGGCATAGCGGCGGTCGTGGCCCGGACGATCCTTGACGTAGGTGATCTGTTCGGCGTAGCGCTTGCCATCGGCGCGGGGACGCAGTTGGTCGAGCAGGCTGCACACGCGCTGGACGATTTCGATGTTGGGCATTTCGTTCCAGCCACCGACGTTGTAGGTCTCGCCCAACTGCCCGCCTTGCAAGACGCGGCGGATCGCGCTGCAATGGTCCTTCACGTAGAGCCAGTCGCGAATCTGCATGCCATCGCCATACACCGGCAGGCTTTTACCGGCCAGCGCATTCACAATCATTAATGGAATTAGCTTTTCTGGAAAATGATATGGCCCGTAGTTATTGGAGCAGTTGGTGGTGAGCACCGGCAGGCCGTAGGTGTGGTACCAGGCACGCACCAGGTGGTCGCTGGCGGCCTTGCTCGCGCTGTAGGGGCTGTTGGGCTCGAAATTGTGGGTCTCGGTAAAGGCCGGGTCGGTCTTTTCCAGGCTGCCATAGACTTCGTCGGTCGATACGTGCAGAAAGCGGAAACCGCTCCTGGCATCGCCTTCCAGACCATTCCAGTAGGCACGGGTAGCTTCCAGCAGGCGCAGGGTTCCCACCACATTGGTCTGGATGAAATCCTCAGGGCCGTGGATCGAGCGGTCCACATGGCTTTCGGCTGCAAAGTGCACAATGGCGCGGGGCTTGTGCTCGGCCAGCAGCTTGTCCAGCAGCGCGCGATCGCCAATATCGCCTTGCACGAAGATGTGACGGTCATCACCCTGCAGGCTGTGCAGATTGTGCAGGTTGCCTGCGTATGTCAGCTTGTCGAGATTGACCACGGGCTCCTCGGAGCCTGCCAGCCAGTCCAACACAAAATTCGAGCCGATAAAGCCGGCGCCTCCGGTGACGAGAATCATGGGCAATATGGGTAATGAACAACAACCGCCCATTATCGCACCGCCCTCCATGGACTGGCTGCCAGCGCCCGCAAAGCCGCGCCCCTGTTGTAACCAGGCTTACAAATCGGCAAACCGCTACTATTTTTGCAGCAATCAGCGCTTTCTATACATGGCCTTCTGACCCAAAAGCCTTGATTCTGCGGCTCTTCGCTCAGGAGGCCGCGCCGAAGCGGCTCTGCGCAATATGCAGCAACCCATCGAAAATCAGGTTTTCCACCAGTTCGAACGGGCGCGTCATGCTGGGCATCATCTTCCAGCCCGCACCGCCTGTCATGACACACGCCGGCTCTTCGCCGCAGTGCGCAATCACGTGCTGCACCATGCGCTCCACGGCACCCGCAATGGCGTAAGTGCCGCCGCTGGTCAGTGCATCGCTGGTATTGGTGGGGAAGGAGCAGACATTGCCCGTGGGCACATGCAGGCCGGCGGTACCCGCTTCCAACGCGCGCAGCATGATGCCGTGGCCGGGCAGAATCAGGCCGCCCAGGAACCTGCCGCTCGCATCGATGGCCTCTACCGTCACGGCCGTACCCACCATGACCACGACCACCGGCCGCTGCCGCCCCTGCGCCAACACGTGGTGCCAGGCGCCGATCATGGCAATCCAGCGGTCTGTCCCCAGCCGGGACGGGTGGTCGTAGCCATTGGTCAGGCCCGCCTCTTGCGTGGTGGATACCACCCAATGGGGCGAGACATCCCAGATTTCCATTTGCTCCTGAACGCGGCGGCGCACCACATCGCCCGCCACGACGCAGCCCAGCATGTGCCGGGGCTCGGGCAGTTCCGCCCAGCTGCCTTCGGCCAGGCGTTCGATGTTGTCCAAAAACTCCACGCCATGGGCGAGCACGGCCGCACCCGGGCTCGGCTCGTCATACATTGCCCACTTGAGGCGCGTGTTCCCTACGTCAATGGCCAGAAAATGCATGGGCGGCATTATCAGCCTTTTTGCATTCATCCTTTGTTGCACTTGCAACATCTACGGTAAATACCCAGCTGCAAGCGGTAGTGAGCACTGCGGGTACTGTGAATTTTCTTCAAGCGCCCTTGGCTGACATTGCGTTGCCGCCAAAGCCGTTTATATTGGGCAGTTCCTGCAATCAACCTTCAAGGAGTCAACCAATGGGACTGTTCAGCTTTATCAAGGAAGCCGGTGAAAAACTGTTTGGAGGCAAGGACGCCGCTGCCGCCCCTCAGGACCTGAACGCCACCGCAGGCGCAGCCATCGAAAAGTACATCGGTACCCAGAATCTGGGCGTGACCGATGTGAAAGTCGCCTTTGACGCAGGCAAGGTGACCGTGACGGGCACTGCCCCCACCCAGGCCGCCAAGGAAAAGGTGACCCTGTGCTGCGGCAACGTCTCAAGCGTGAGCGATGTGGACAACCAGATGACCGTCACTAACCCCGAACCCGAAGCCAAGTACTACGACGTGGTCTCCGGCGACACTCTCTCGGGCATCTCCAAGAAGATGTATGGCGACGCCAACAAGTACATGGTGATCTTCGAAGCCAACAAGCCGATGTTGAGCGACCCCAACAAGATCTACCCAGGCCAGAAGCTGCGCATCCCTGCAGTGTAAAAGCCGGTAGGCCCATCAAAAAACCCGCGCAGGGCTTCCCCTGCGTGGGTTTTTTATTGGAATGGATGTCACGCGGCTCTGGACTGCAGGAACCGGTCTACCAACTGGCGCAGGTCCTGTTCGGCCTTGTAGATGACCGCCAGATACTCCTGGTTGTTGATGCCCCACAGCGACGAGTCCATTTCGGTCGTGTGCGCCACCAGGAAAGGCAAGGTCGTCACCACACGCATCTGCGCCTTGGTCTGCAGATAGGTATCAATGGTGTTGGTGTGCGGATCGCGGATGTTGGCGTCCCACTGGGCCAATGCCTCCAGCGCCGGCTGGGTGTAGATGTTGTGCACCATGCTGGTCATGCGGTCGAGCACCACAAAGGTTTCGCCGTCGCGCTGCTGAACGTCCAGCACCTGGGTGTCGGGGTGGATCTTGGCGATCAGTCCCGCAAAAATGTCCCATTCGCCAGCGTGCTGCTGCAGCCAGGCATCGACCTTGCCGCGGCGCAGCGCGTAATCAGGCGGCATCTCCACGTCGTCTTCCATCACTTCAATCTGTGGCACGCCAGCCTGCAGCGCCTTGCGAGCAAGATAGTGGTAGCTCATGGCACAGCCCAGCCATCCAGGGCTGTGGCGCACACCATCAAACACCGCCACATCGCGAGCGAGGCCGGGCAAGGTCTCCTGCACGAAATGTGCGCGGCGGCGGTGGGTTTCGGGCATGCTCAGCACCATGCAGTCACCCGGCAGCGGTTGGGTCTGCGTCAGGGCATCCCATGTGGCGGTATCGATTCGGCCTAGCGCGTACAGGGCGCGGCAGGCCATGAACTCGAACTGCTGCGCGCTGCGCTGCACCTCCTGCTCGACGGCCTGGCGCACCTCGGCCGGTGCAATCGTGATTTGCTGCAGCAGTTGTTCCACCGCCTTCACCAGCGCCTGCGCATCGCCAACCGGCGCCACACGCACCGCGCCGCTGTCCACCAATTCCTGATAGATGTCAATGTCGGCGCTGCTTTCCGTCACAACCGGCGTGCCCAGACTCAGGCACTCGTAAATGCGCGTGGTCTCCAGCAATGCACCTTCGTAGTAGTGGATGTTGACCACCACGCGCGCCTGGCGCACAGCCTGGCGCAAAGCGTCACCAAACAGATTGCCTTCGATGCGGACCGTGAAATGGCGCTGCAGCTCCTGCAGCATCTCCTGGCGACGCGGCGCATTGACATCACCGTAGAACAGCACATCGCACACCGGCTCGGCAGGCTGCAGCGCAGGCTCGCCGCTGGCCTCCAATGCCAGCGAATAATCGGCCACACCGCCAATGGGCACCAGGAAGGTGTGCGGGTAGCGCACGCCCTTGCCTTCCAGGAAGGCCAGGTTGGCCGGCGCATAATCCCAGGCCGACAGCGAGTTCTCCAGGATCGACAGGTATTCTGGCGTGAACCAGCGCGGACTGACGCTCTGCTCCATCTGGAACACGATACGTTTTTCACCCGGAGGCAATTGCCTGAACATCTGCGGGCACACCACGATGTACATGTCCAGCACATAACCCTCGGGAGGAACCTCCTGCAGCACGGACACCTCGAACCCCGCCTTGCGCAGCACCTGCGCGAGGCCGTGCGCAACAAACTGCGTATGCGCGGTGGCCAGCACGCCGTACCGTCTGTTGCGACCGGGCAGCAGCGGCACCGTTTGTGGCACCACTCCTTGCGAGCGCTGAATGCGCCGGCGCAATGCGTGCCGCACCTTGCGCACCAGGGCCGGCTCGTAAGGCGCGAGCTTCTGCTTGAGGCGGAAAAGCGCGCTTTTCAACGAGCGCAGCGCATCCTTGACCCGCCACAGCGGTGTCAGCTGGCGCGCCATGGCCTGCATCTGCTGGCTTTGCTGCTCGATCTGCCACTGCTTCTGGGCGCCCTCCAGCTCCAGGGCCCGCATCCGGGCAGTCTGCTGCTCGAGGCGCTGCTGCTTGCGTGCGGCGTTCTGCTCCAGAGCCTGCACCTGCTGCTGCATGTGACGGCCAGCCTCGTCCAGCGTCGCCTGCACTTGCTCAGCTCGGCTTTGCCACTGCTGGCGTGCCAACTCCAGTGCGCGGATCTCGCCGTCCTGCTTTTCAATCCAGGCATGCCGCTGCTGGCCTGCTGCCTCCAACTGTTGTGCCTGCTGCTCGACACCGGCCAGTTGGTGCTTCAGCGCCTGCATCTCGGCCCGGCATTCAAACCGCGCTCCAAGGGCGCCCAACACCGCCTGCACCTGGTTTTGGAGATCCGTGTGGGCCGGATTGCAGAGTGACCGCAGCAGCGCGGGTTGCTCGGGCCCCACCAGCAACACCCCCAGGCCATTGCTGTGCGGAAAGTGCAGGCTGGGGTAGCGATTCTTCAGCTCTGCCCACAATTGGTGTACGCCAAAGTCATCCCGGTAGACATTGCTGTCGTGGAAAAGCACAACCCCGCGCTTGCTGAGCTTGGGCAACCAGCTCTCGAAATCATGGCGAACGGCTTCATAGGTATGCAGGCCGTCGATGTGCAGCAGATCCACACTGCCATCGGCAAAGCTGCGCAGAGCCTCATCAAAGCGCATGCGCATCAGCGTGGAAAACCGCAGGTAATGCGGGTCGTGGTGCTGCCGCAGGCTGGTATAGATGTGCTCGCCATAGGCGCCCGCATGGGCGTCGCCCTCCCAGGTATCCACCGCATAGGCACGGGTCGGCAATTGCTGCGCCGCAATCGCCTGGCAAAAGGCGAGGTACGAGATGCCGGAGTACGCACCCAGCTCCACCAGCACATCTGGCCGGGCCACCGCCATGAGCCAGGCCGCAAATGGAATATGGCCCGCCCACGGTGCGGGGTGGGTCAGGTGATGGGGCTCCATCATGGCTGCGGGCAGCAGCCAGTCGTAATCCGCAGAGTCCTCGCGCAGGACATCGGTCATTGGTTTCATGTCGAAGAAGTCTTTTCGTTGTCGCCGCCTGCACGCAGCGCGATGCTCCGCATCGGAATCCCCAAAAGGCCCGTGGCCACGTTGGTGGATTCGGATTTGAAGTGCACGGCATCCTGAATCCAGTGGTGCTGCACGTGGTCGTGCTGCGAGCCATCGGCCAGCGCAATATCAATGGCGTAGTGGCCCACCGGCATGCGCGGCATGTCAAAGCTGAATTCCGCCTGCAATTGCTGGCCTGCGGCGCAGGCCACAGGCTGGCCCAGGTAGGAGAGGTAGCTGTTGTCCCCAAATACAGCCTGGCCGGTTCGGTCCTTCACGACAAAACCGACGATCGGGGATTGCAACGCCTGCAGGCACTGCGCCTGCACCCGCAAAGTCACAGGCTCGCCCCCCACTACCCAGTGCAGGGGGCGGCGCTGCGCATCTATCAGCCAGACATCAGTGATGCGTGCACCACCCAACCCGAAAGACATGGCTTCGGGATTGAAGCGGAATACTTCGATATCGTTGCGCAAGGGCTCGCTGCGGAAAAAATCTTGACGCTGGTCATGAAAGCTCAGCTGTACCGCCTCGGCCTGCGTCACCGCCACGCCTGCAGCGGCACTCTCGCCCTGCTCTGCCTCATAGCAGGCCTGCATGTACCGGTCGCAGACTTCCTTGGTCGGACCTACCTGCATCACGCGGCCCTTGTCGATCCAGACCGCGCGGTCGCACAGACTCTTGATTGCAGCCGTATCGTGGCTCACGAACAGCAAGGTACCGCGCTGCATGAAATTGCGCAGAAAGCGCATGCATTTCTGGGTGAACACGGCATCGCCCACCGCCAGCGCCTCGTCCACCACCAGAATATCAGCATCCACATGGGCGATCACCGCAAAGGCGAGGCGCACATACATGCCGCTGGAATAGGTCTTGACCGGCTGCTCCATGAATTCACCGATATCGGCAAACGCCGCAATCGAATCGAAGCGCTCGGTGATCTGCGCATCCGACAGCCCCAGCAGCGCGGCATTCATGTAGACATTGTCGCGGCCCGAAAACTCGGGGTTGAAGCCAGCGCCCAGCTCCAGCAGCGCCGCGATGCGGCCGTTCGTGCGCACCTCGCCCCGGGTTGGCTCCAGCGTGCCGCACACCATCTGCAGCAAAGTGGACTTGCCGGAACCATTGCGGCCAATGATGCCGACCGTCTCGCCCTTGCGCACGCGCAGGTCCAGGTGGTGCAGCGCCCAGAATTCGCGGTAGTAGTCCTTCGCCGGACGCCCCACCATGCGCGACATGCGTGGCAGCACAAACTGCCGCAGCCGATCGCCCGGCCGGTCGTAGACGTGGAAACACTTGCCCAGGCCGTCGATCTCCAGCGCCATCGTTTCAGAGGACATCGGCAAATCCTTTGCGCGTCTTCTGGAACCAGGCAAAGCCCAGCCACGCCACGATGGCACAGACCACCAAACTGACAGCCCAGGCGGCCCAATCCGGCGCACGCCCCCAGATCAGCACCTCGCGCGATTGCTCGATAAAAAAAGTCAGTGGATTGAGCCACATCACGGTCTGGAACTCTGGCGGCAGTGCCTTGACGGGAAAAAAGATGGGAGAAATGAACATCAGCATCGTGGTCAGCACACCGGTGATCTGCTTGAGATCGCGCGCGAAAACGCCCAGCGATGCAAAAAACCAGCCCACACCCAGGGTCAGCAACACCAGCGGCAGCCAGATCAGCGGCAGCAGCAAGGCCGTGGGCGGCACGCTGCCATTGAGCACCAGCAAGGCCAGCAGCAGTACCACCAGGCTGGCCAGCGACTGGATCAGCGCCGAGCACACGGCCACGATCACCAGAATTTCAAGCGGAAACACCACGCGCTTGACGTAGTTGACATTGCCCAGAATCAGCTGCGGGGCACGGTTGAACACGTCGGAGAAAAAACCATACACGATGAGGCCCGAAAACAGCACCATCGCAAACTGCGTCTTGGATTCGTTCAGATCACCCCAGCGCGCCTTGAACACCACGGAGAACACAAAGGTGTAGATCACCAGCATGCACAGCGGAATGATGAGCGACCACAGCCACCCCACAACCGAGCCCGTATAGCGCTCGCTCACATCGCGACGCGTCATCTTCCTGATCAAAGGCCAATGCGTGCGAACGCTGGCAACCATGGCTGCAGCAGAAGCTGCGCTGCCAGCACGAGCTGTCAATGTAAAACTCCGTTAATTGGTGAGGGGCCAAGTTTACTGGTGCGAGGAGCCCAGTGTGGCCTTTATCGGAGCTACGGTTACACCTAGCCACGCTTACGTTGCTAAGCTATTGATTTTATTGAAACCAAGGCAGGCCATGCTGGCGCCAGCCACCCAGCCCGCCCCGCTGGCCTTGGCTGTTTGCGTCGCCCTCGAAGCCTTCAAGGATGTTATATGCGGCTAACCCAAGCTCGGTAGCGCGTTTTGCGGCAGCCACCGAGCGCACGCCACTTCGGCACAGAAGAACGACTTTTTTCCCTTGCTCCTTCTGGGCAACCGCCTGCAGCAGGACGTCAAAGTCAGGATTCATCGCCATACTGGGCCATTGCTTCCAGGCAAGGGGCACGGCGCCTGGCACCTGCCCCACCCAGGCACGCTCGGCATCGGTACGGACATCCACCAGCACGGCTTCGCCGCTTTGCACCCAGTGCCATGCCAGCTCTGGCGCAATATCACCGGCATAGCCGCTGGCGGGATGGATCTTTTGCTGCTCTGTGGTCAATGTCATAGCGGTACGGTCTCCATGCGGTTTACGCAAACCAAATCTCAACAAGATATTTGCCAATGAGAATACACCGCCTGTATTCTTCACCTCCGGTTGGGCGAAATATTTTTAAATTTGATAGCTATCTGCGCATTTCTGCTGCGCTTCATCACTATTTTCCATCCAAGCTTCGCCAAGATTTGGCTCATGCGGCCAGATCCCAGGGCGGCGCAGGAATCGACTTGAGCTGCTCGCGCAGCGCGCGGTGATCGGGCACCACCTCGGCCACAGTGTCCCAAAAGCGCGGGCTGTGATCCATCACACGCAAATGGGCCAATTCGTGCGCGACCACATAGTCGATGACGGCGGGCGTGTAGTGCATCAGCCGCCAGTTCAGCCGGATGGAGCCATCGGATTTGGCACTGCCCCAGCGAGTTTCAGCGCTCGACAGCCGCAGGCTCGTGTAATGCACACGCAGAAGCGGTGCAAAGTGAGCGAGCCGCGAGAGAAAATGCTGGCGCGCACTTTTCATGAACCAGGCCTGCACCAGATCCCGAATCTGCTCACGCCCGGCTGCACGCGGCAGGGCCAGGTACAGCCGCGAGGGACTGCCGGGTAGCTCGCTCTCCACTCGCCATACCGCACCGGCACGCGCCACGCGCTGCTCGCTGTCGATCACCAGTTGCAGCGGCTGCCCCAGAAAGGGCAGGGTTGCGCCATCTTCCCAGCGGATGGTGGCGTTCAGGCTATGGGCGCGGCGGCGCTGCATTTCGCCCAGCTTGCGCACAATCCAGGCCCCCTTCTCCTGCAGCGCTTCGTCAATGCCGTTCTGCGTGACCCAGCGCGGCGCACGCACCACGAGGCCGTCCTCCCCCACCAGAAAGCCAATGCTGCGCCGCTTGGCGCGCTGGAGCAGGTAGGCGATATGGGTGTCGCCCAACAACACAGCGCGATTGGCCCCCGGGTGCTCGAATGCCTGTGGCAGCAGGGTGTGCGACAAGGATTCGGGCTCAGGCTCGGGCGGCATGGTTTTCGTAGACACCGCAGATGGCGTCTCCACACCTGCACCAGGCGCTGGCTGGACACCTGGAATCACCAGATCGGGCACTTTTTGCAGTGACGGCACCACAGGCCTATCGATCACCGGCGGCGGTGCCACGGGCACGGATGGGCGTGTACCACCCTGCCCCGCCGCAGCCTCGGCAGGCGCCCTGGGCTCACTGCGGTCCCACAGGTCCAACGCCAGTTGCACCAGCCGGCGCACATCCGCAATCATGCCCACCTCCGTTGCACGGCTGTCCTGGCCCATTTCGGTGAGAAATACCCTTTTCCGCCCTTGGAAGTGCCCAGCCGCAGGTCTTGAACCATCGCGCGTTTTTTCCTGAAGCAGCCTCGCGATGAAAAATAGCCACCAGCGCTTGAAGTACAAGCACCAGCAGCTATTGTTTTTATAGTTCTTTGTAGCGAGACTGAAGTATCGCAGGCAGGCAAGTAGATGCTCTCCGGTAAAAAATCAATCGGCAGAGGCATCGGCAGCGGACGCAGCCGGGGCGCGTTCCGCACGCGCGGGCAACTGCGGCTTGCCCACATAGGCCTCCGGGTCCAGGCGACGCATTTCTGACTCGATCCAGAATTCCACCTCTGCCATCAACTCGTCATGCTTGCGACCCTTGCTGTCGATGGGTTTGCCCACCGACACATCCACCGTGCCCGGTTTCTTCACGAATGCCTTGCGAGGCCAGCACTTGGCAGAGGTCACGGCAATCGGCACCACCTGCGCGCCCGTCATGATGGCCAGGCGGGTGGCGCCGGTCTTGTAGTCGCCAGTCTCGCCGCGTGGAATGCGGGTCCCTTCGGGAAACATGATCACCCAGATACCCTGCCCCAGCAGGCGCTTGCCCTGTTCCACCACCTTGTGGAAGGCACGGCTGCCGTCCTTGCGGTCAATGTGGATCATGTCCAGGCTGCCGATCGACCAACCGAAGAACGGAATCTTCAGCAGTTCTTTCTTGAACACATAGGCAAGCGGCACCGGCATGATGGCCGGCATCAGAAAAGTCTCGAACGTGGACTGGTGCTTGCACAGCAGCACCACGCCTTTTTCACTCCCCGGCTGGCCCTGCACCGGCAGATTCTCCATTCCCTGCATGCGCACCTTGATACCGCAGAACCAGCCTGCGCTATCGGCCGACAGCTTGAGCCAACGCCGAGCCACTGTATAGCGCGCCATGCTGCTGGCACCGCATACGCGCAGCAGCAGAATGGTCAGGGTGAACGGAATCACCGTCAGGCTCATGAAGAGCGTATGCAAGATCGATCGAATCAGGGGCATGGGTCAAGTGGCAAAGCAGCACATGACAGGTGCCATGTGCGAGTGCTAAATCTATCCAGGTGCGCGGGTCGGCAACCAACCGCCAATGAACGGATGTGGCCCGGGCACGCGGTCATCAGCGCATGATCATATCGGAAGCGAACCCACATTGACCGGGGATAACACAGAGGCCACGAAGCACCCCACCACAGCCCGAAGAACGACAACTGCAGCCTGCGGCAGCGCAGCAGCCAGGCTCTTACACATTTCGGCCACCGCCATGATTAAAGAGGAATCTAAATAATTCATTGATTTTTATAGAAATAAATTCAACTACCCACAAGAAGAAGGGAGGTATCCACAAGCTTGCACACAGCTTGATCAAAATGGGAAAAATCTCAATAAATTATTTACATATCAATGATTTATGGTGGATAAATCAGCTATTTCTAGAATAATTGTGGATAAATGACTGCTGGAAGCAGCGCCGTGCTGCACGCCACCCGTGCAGTGAGCGAGCACTTATGCACACAATGTGGAAAGCAGACCCACTAGCACAAAACAAGGCGCGTGAATTTGAAAATGCCTAGAGCGCGTATATAACTTATTGAAAAATAGAAATAAAAAATTTTGTCAACGAGGCAAAGGCCATGGGCGACAATCTGTGTTAGTGGCTCGGGCACCTGATGGCGGCTTGTATGTCAACAAAGTTATCCACAAATGCATCGGCCATTGTTGATTTACCTTGGGATTTATCTTGTGGGTAAGTTGTCCTACAATTTTCTCAATGCCTTCTCCGGGTTGCACAACTGGTAAAAATACCTAGGCTGGTGCACCGCGCTTGGCGTCCTCCTGAAATCAGAAGTCCCAAGCCCTACACTTGGTACTTTGGTCCGCTCCGCCCACGCATCTCCTGTCTCTGCATTCCGTGCCCTTGCTTCTTGTCGCCGTCCATACGCCTGCCCATAGCGCCATCAGCGCTGCCAGCGAGCTGCTGAGCTATCGCAGCGAACAGTTGCTGCCACGCGGCAGTCTGGTGCGTGTACCCCTGGGCAAACGGGAAGTGCTGGGTGTTGTCTGGGGTGAGGATGACAGCTATGCAGGCGAGGCCAGCGCACTCAAACCCATCGCTGCCGTGCTCGAAGGCATTGACCCCATGCCGGAAAACTGGTTGCGCCTGGTGCAATTTGCTGCACGCTACTATCAGCGCAGTCTGGGTGAGATGGCCATCACCGCCTTGCCGCCCGCCTTGCGTGATTTGACAGCAGAGCAGCTGACCCGGCGGCTCAAACGCAAAAGCCAGGCCGCGCCAACAAACACAGCCACTGACACCGCCTTGGCCTTGAGCCCCGAGCAAGCCGTTGTTTGTGCGCAGATCGATGCCAATGCAGGGCCATTCCTGCTATTTGGCAGCACTGGCAGCGGCAAGACCGAGGTCTACCTGCACCAGGCCGCGCAGCTGCTGCAGCGCGATCCAACTGCCCAGGTGCTGGTGATGGTGCCCGAGATCAACCTGACCCCACAGCTGGAAGCACGCTTTCAAGCCCGCTTCACGGCCCAGTTGGGTGAAAGCGCCGTTGTCAGCATGCACAGCGGCATGACGCCGCCGCAGCGCCTGAAAAGCTGGCTGGCTGCGCATACAGGCCAGGCCCGCATCGTCCTCGGCACGCGCATGGCGATATTTGCATCGATGCCGCAGCTCCAACTCATCATCGTCGATGAGGAGCACGACCCCAGCTACAAACAGCAGGAGGGAGCGCGGTACTCGGCACGCGATCTGGCCATATGGCGCGGCCATGATCTGAATGCCAAGGTCATACTGGGATCCGCCACACCCTCGCTGGAGAGTTGGTGGGCCAGCCGCCCTGCCGGAACCGCAGGACCGCAGGATGCCGGCGGCCGCTACCTGCGGCTGGCCATGCCCAGCCGTATCGGTGCGGCCGGCGTAGGTGCTACCGGCGTAGGTGCTACCGGCGTAGGTGCTACCAGCTTAGGGGTGGCCAGCCCAGGTGCCACCGAATCCGGCGCAGGCGCCATGCCACGCCTGCGCATGGTCGATATGCGGCAGCAACCGCGCCGCACGGTGTTCTCCGATGCGCTGCTGCAAGCCATTACAGAACGTGTGGAGCGCGGCGAGCAGGCCTTGGTCTTGCTGAACCGGCGCGGTTTTGCCCCAGTGCTCTTCTGCGGCGATTGCGGCTGGAAAAGCGATTGCCCCCATTGCAGCGCGCACCAGGTCTTTCACAAGAATGACCGCACGCTGCGCTGCCACCACTGCGGATACACCCAGCGCGTACCGCACGCCTGCCCCAGCTGTGGCAACCCCGACATCCTGCCACTGGGCAAGGGAACCGAGCAGCTCGAAGAAGAGCTGGAGCGCCTGCTGCGCAACGTACAGCGCCCCGACGGCGACCCAGCCCGCATCGCACGCATCGATGCCGACACCACCAAGGCCAAGGGCGCACTGGAAGAAAAGCTGGCCCATATGCACGCAGGCGATGTCGACGTGCTGGTTGGCACGCAAATGGTGGCCAAGGGCCATGATTTCCGGCGCGTCACCCTGGTGGCCGCCGTGCAGCCCGATGGCGCCCTGATGTCCAGCGACTTTCGCGCGCCTGAACGCCTTTTCTCATTGCTGCTGCAGGCGGCGGGCCGTGCCGGGCGCGACGCTGCCTACGTGGCAGCGCAAGGCAGCAAGGTGGAAATGTGGCTGCAGACCCTGCAGCCCGACCATGCCGTATATCAGGCGCTGCGCCGTTGGGACTTCGCAGGCTTTGCCGCCCAGCAACTGGCGGAGCGGCGCGACGCTGCCATGCCACCATTTGCCCACCAGGCCATCATCCGTGCCGATGCCCGAACGCAGGAGGTGGCGCAGGGCTTTCTGCGTGCCGCTGCGGCTGCCGCAACCAGCCAGCCCATGCCCGGAGCGGAAGATGTATTCGTCTACCCGCCCATTCCGCTCGCCGTGCAGCGCGTTGCCAATGTGGAACGGGCGCAGATGCTGATCGAGAGCCCATCGCGCAAGGCCCTGCAGCAATTCCTGCGCGCCTGGCAGCCCACACTGCACTGGCTGCGCAGCCACCCGGAGCACAAAGCCTTGGTACGCTGGCTGGTGGATGTGGATCCGCAAGCTATCTAATCAATAGCATTCAGCGCTTGACATGCAAGCGCTACAGCCACTTTTATTGAAAAAATTCTGCAAACCCACTGACCGCCAGTGTAAAGCTGACAAAGGCGAGCGCCGTGCTCACCAGAATGATGTGCGCAATGCGGCCGTTGTGCGCGCCATAGCGCTCGGCCAGCAAGGTGACATTGCTGGCACTGGGCAGGGCAGCCACCAGCGCCAGCACCATGACCGAAAAGGACGGCAGCGGCAAGCCCAGCGCAATGGCAGCATGGCCCAGCGCCAGCACCAGCAGCGGATGCACGAACAATTTGACCAGCGCCAGCGGTACATAGCTGCCTGGGGCCGCGTACTCGGCCTGCACCATCTTGGAGCGCGCGAGTACCGCGCCCACGGCAAATAACGCGACCGGTGTCGCTGCGCTCGCCAGCAGCCCGACCGTCTTGTCGATGGCCACAGGCAGTTGCCACTGCAGGTAGGAGGCGAGCGCGCCCAGCAGGATCGACCAGGGCATGGGATTGGAGAGCACGCCCTTGAACGCCTTGCCCAGCGCCGGGCGAATGTTGCCTGCAGCGCCATCCATGCGAGACAGGGCCAGGCCCAGCGAGGTTGTCATCACCATGTCCACCAGCATCGACAGGATGGCTGGCCCGGCAGCCGCCTCGCCCAGCAGCGCCACCAGAAGCGGCAGCCCCATGAACCCGGTATTGGGGAAAGCCGTGACCAGTGCGCCAAAGGCGCTGTTGTTCCAGTCCAGCCCGCCTCTGCGCGAGAACCAGACACAGCCGCCCACCATCAAGAGCTGCACCAGCATGTACAGCAGCAGCGTGGGAATATTCATCAACTGTGCAAACGGCAGCGACGAGCCCGCCTTGTACAGCATGCACGGCAGTGCAAAGAACAGCACGAAGGCATTCACCCCGGCGATGGCGGGCAGCGGAAATATGCCGCGGCGCGTGGCCAGATAGCCGCACAGCACCAGCGCAAAGAATGGAAAGGTGACAAGAAAGACAGACAGCACCCGCGTATTGTGCCGATGCCTCTGCGCTGCTGCTGTAGCGCGAGGGACCAGCGCGGGCTATCAGGCACCCGGGACATCCCCAAAGTGCCCCCCCCCCCGCTCACACCACGCCTCTACCAGAGAAAAAAAGAGCATTCCTGCATCGATATAGCCCGTACAAATAGAAAAACCTGCCAGCGACGCGGCAGGTTCTGGGTATCGGCTATTGGCGAAACGAGCGCCAGGCGCTCGCTACAAGGGATCAGATCGACACGAGCTTTTCCACATCTGCGCATTTGCGACGGGACAGCGCCAGATTGCTGCGCTGCTTGTCGAGCACCAGATACAGGAAGAGGCCTTCCTTTTGCGCCATGGGACGAATGATGTGGTACTGCGTGCCCAGGGTAATCAGAATATCGTCAATCGAGTCGTTGAGGCCGAGCGACTTCATCGTCTTGAGCTTGGCGCGTACCACCTCGGTATTGCCCGCCGCAGCCAGTTCGAGGTCCAGACCGGAGCCTGCGCTGCCCAACAGCATGCCGCTGGCGCTGTCCACCAGTGCTGCGCACATGGCGCCATCAACGGTGAGCAGTTGTGTCAAAGCTTCTTGTACCGATGCCATTCATCTCCCCTTCACGCACTGGCTGATTGTCGTCGCTGGCTCATTCGGCCAATGCAACGCATGGGCCAGCTTTCTCCCTGCCGGCGCCATGCAGGCGGCGCCATCAGGGTTTGTTCATTTCCGCACCGACTTCCGCAGCCGCCCAGAGCACACGGCCCAGGATGGCATTGGTGTCGAGCACCATGCACAAAATACACGGGAACTCGGATGATACCGATTGAAACACAACCACGCCACTGTCGGTTTCAAACGTGAGGCGTTTGCAGCCCGCATGGTTGATTTCCCGGCCCACGGCACGTGCCATCGCCATCAGCGAGCCGGCCATGGCCGACAGGCGGTTGAGTTGCAACTCGCTGTTCGTGCGCAGCGATGCGATCTCAAAACCATCGGGAGTGCTGAGCAGAGCAACACGGACCCCATCGACGGGCCCGATCAATTTATCCAGCGCCTGTTGGCCCGCTGTGACAACCTGGGCAGGGATCATGGGTTGTGATGCGGTCATGGATTCTCGCTTTGCAAAGACAGCATGGAAACTAGCACACTCATTACTTCCAGCATCTGGGCGCGATCACGGGGATCGGCCTGCAACACGGGAATCACGCCATAGCCGGCAGAATACACACCTTGCGCGAATGTTTCAATTTGTGTATCGCCCGCGTCACGCGCGCTCAGAATCAAGGTGACAGGCGCCGTCTCCAACTTGCTGATCTCGCCGAGAATGTGCGTGGTTTCCGCCAGGCTGCCAGCGGCATTCACGTCGGCCATGATGAAAACACCCATGGACACCGACAACACCCATTGACGCACAAAGCTGAAACGCTCCTGCCCCGGGCAGCCGCAGATCTGGACGCGATCACCATCGCCCAGGTCGATTTCACCGAATTCGGTACCGACCGTGGTGAAGTCCTTGGTGTGGGCGGCAAGGTCGAGATTGCGCACATCCGAATGGGACATCAGCTCGCCACACAAGGTACGCACGGCTGTTGTCTTGCCTATGCCCATGGGCCCACACAGCGCAATGCGGGGCAGCGCCAGCTTTTGCCGCGTGCCCCAGTCCAACTCCTGAATCATGCCGCTTTTCCTCCTCCGCGGATCCATCGGCTCAAACGGCCGAGTAATCCACCGGAGTGTACCGGCTCACGGCTTCCCGCAGAAGCAATTGCGCGCTGAGACGACATGGCGACACCACGCAGCACGCCGCGTTGACCCAGTTCCACCAGCATGTGGCGGGCGGTAGCGGAATCCATTCCGCTATGGGTGCAGAGTTGGGCAAGGGAAATAGGCTCGCGCGACAGCAGGGCCAGTGCCCGGATGCAGGCACCGGTGTTGAAGGGCGCGCCCATCGATACCCAGGATTTGAGCTGGTAGAGATATTCCTGCTTGGCCGCAGGTGCGGCGTCAGCCACCTGAGTCTGCGCACGCGCACTCCGGGCAATCACTTTCTGGCGCGCTTCCCAGTCCAGCAGAAAGACGGCGGCACGGTCCAGCGTATCGATCAGGTCGCTCAGCGTGTAGTTCACCTCCAGGCGCCCCGCCCAGGAGGCATTGCCCGTGAGGTTGCCCCCTACATTGCCGACGGTCACCACGCAAGGGCTGTTGCCCAGCGAAGAAACGACATCAGCCATGCCCTGGTCCACGAGAACCAGTTGGGCACGGTCTCGAGGCACCTCCTTCCAGGGAAGCACCGACTTGCGTGCAGCCACCCCGAACAGTTGCACGAAACGGTGCCTGACATTGGGGGTGAGCAAATCTGCGGAAATACCGGCGGTCTGCATGGATGTGACTCGTAACTTATTGTCTAAATTTATTAGCACTTTCGTTGAACAACAACGATGCTATCGCACATTCTAAAAGCTTGTAAGTTAGGCGCAAGTCTTTCGTCAAGGTGGAAAGCATCTACCTACATTGATTGACATTCAGCCCGGCGAAACGTGTGCTTTCTGTAACAAAAAAATATACAAAGTCCCATGTCTGCAGTCGGCGGAGCTTGCCGCTATTCTTCTGCACCTTCTTCATCTTTTATCCGCAAGGTTTCATCGCTCCATGGCAGCAGGCCTCAATCTCGCCCAATTGCAAGCAGTGCATTACACGCAAGGCCCTTGCCTGGTGCTCGCAGGTGCGGGCTCCGGCAAGACGCGCGTCATCACGCACAAGATTGCCCGGCTGATTGAGACAGGCCTTGCACCGCGCAAGATTGCTGCCATCACCTTCACCAACAAGGCTGCCGCCGAAATGCGCGAGCGTGCCAAGGGGCTGATCGGCCGTGCCGCCAATGATGTGCTGATCTGCACCTTCCATGCCCTGGGCGTGAAAATGGTGCGCGAAGACGGTCATGTGCTGGGCCTCAAGCCCCAGTTCAGCATCCTCGACAGCGACGATGTCGTCGGCATCCTGAAAGATGCGGCCGGAGGCTCCGCAGATGCGGCCACCGCACGCCAGTGGCAGTGGACGATCAGCAAATGGAAGAACATGGGGCTGGACTACAAGGCGGCCCTCGCCCAGGCCGCCGATGACAACGAGCGCGCCATTGCGGTCATCATGCAGCGCTATGAAGAGCGCCTGACCGCCTACCAGAGCGTGGATTTTGACGACCTGATCGGCATGCCGCTGCGCCTGCTGCGCGACCACCCGGCCGTGCGCGCAAAATGGCAGGCCCATCTCGGCCATGTGCTGGTGGACGAGTACCAGGACACGAATGCCACTCAGTACGATCTGCTGAAGCTGCTGATCGGCGAGCGGGCCCATTTCACCGCCGTGGGCGACGACGACCAGAGCATCTACGGCTGGCGCGGCGCCACGCTCGATAACCTCAAGAAGCTGCCGGTGGATTTTCCGCAGCTCAAGGTCATCAAGCTGGAGCAGAACTACCGCTCCACCAGCGCCATCCTGCGCGCGGCCAACAATGTGATCCAGCCCAACCCCAAGCTGTTTCCCAAGACGCTGTTCTCCGAACTCGGCGAAGGCGAGCCGGTGCGCATCGTGGATTGCGATACCGAGGAGCATGAGGCCGAGCGCGTCGTGGCGCGCATCATGAGCCTGCGCGCCAGCGCCAACCCACCGCCGGACTGGAAGAACTTTGCCATTCTGTACCGCGCCAACCACCAGGCCAAGCCGTTTGAAAAGGCCTTGCGCCGCGCCAACGTGCCCTACAAGGTCTCGGGCGGCACCAGCTTTTTCGACCGCGCCGAAATTCGCGATCTATGTGCCTGGTTCCGGCTGTGGATCAACAACGATGACGATCCGGCGTTCCTGCGCGCCATCACCAACCCCAAGCGCGGCATCGGCCACACCACCCTGGGCCGGCTGGGCGAATTCTCGAAAGCGCACCACTGCAGCATGTTCGGTGCGCTCTTCAACAGCATGCTCGAAGACGCCATGCCCGCCAAGGGCCGTGAAAGCCTGCTGGAGTTCGGCCGCTACATCAACGACCTGGAATACCGGGCACGCCAGACCCGCGGCGCCGAGGAATCGCTTGCGTTCCTGATGGAGTGGCTCAAGGAGATTGGTTACGAACAGCACCTGTACGACGCCGAAGACAGCGAAAAGCTTGCGGCCGCGCGCTGGACCAATGTGCTCGAATTCTGTGAGTGGATGGCCCAGCGTGCGGGTGGCCAGACCTCGACGACCGCCGACATCACCACCACCAGCGAGGCCAAGAGCCTTCTGGAAGTCTCGCAGACCATCGCGCTGCTCTCGACCATCAGCGAGCGAGAAAAGGAGCAGGACATGGTGGTGCTGTCGACCTTGCATGCCAGCAAAGGGCTGGAGTGGCCACATGTCATGTTGATCGGCGTCAACGAAGGACTGCTGCCCTTCAAGCTGGAAGACGACGAAGGCCGCCAGCAAAAAGTGACCGAAGACGTCGCCCTGCGGCTGCAGGAAGAGCGCCGCCTGATGTATGTAGGCATCACCCGCGCGCAACGCTCGCTGGCCGTGAGCTGGACCAAGCGCCGCAAAAAGGGACGCGAGCTTGTCTCCGCCCTGCCCAGCCGCTTTATTGAAGAAATGGGACTGGACCAAAGCACCGCCCGCGAAGACCCCCGCGAGAAGCTGCGCAAGCTGCGTGAGGAATTTGCCAAGAAGGCGCAGAACGCCAGCAACAATGCCAGTCCCGGTACCGTTTGATTCGCATGAAAAACACTATATTTTTAATAGCTGCAAGCGCTTTACTGGTAAGCGCATGCGCTACAAATCAGCAAAAACCACGTCCAGCCTGCCCCACGGCAGCCCAAATGGACCAGCCGGAGCTGCTGGGTCGCTGGACAGCCACCATGGATGGTCAGCCCGGCCCCATCCAGCTGCAGCTCGCACCGCATCCGGAGTGGAACGGCACGGTCAAGGGCAGCATTGCACGCCCTGCGGGCCGATCTGTCGTCGTGGGCGATGTCAACCAGGGCAAGCTGACGATGGAAGAATCAGCGGACGGCAAAAAAGTGAGCGGCACCTGGCTCGGAGATGTGGTGGAAGGCAGTTGTGCACGCGAGATCCGTGGCGATTGGCTGGATGATAAAGACAACAGTGTCCCTTTCGTCATGCGCAAACAGCAGCAATAATGTGCGACCGTGCAGCCCCACTCGCGTCTGCACGCACCTCGCTCCAATACCCATGAACACCACTTTCTTTGCGCGCACCCCGCTGGCGCTCGCCTGCTCTGCACTGGGCGCCTGCCTGGGCCTGCCCGCTGCCTGGGCACAGAATGCCTCCGCCATTGCAAGCAATACCACGGACACCGCCTGGCGCCAGTGCACCCAGCAGCAGGACAGCAACGCACGCCTGGCCTGTTTCGACCAGTGGGCGCAGCAGCAAAGCAAGCAAGTGTCGGTAGAGCCGACACCGGCTCCCGTATCCGCTGCAGCAACGGCCCCGTCGGCCACCGAGGCAAGCCCGGCCAGCACCGGCCTGCGCGCTCCCGCCACAGCGCTGGCGGCTACCGAAGAGATTGCGCCTCCCATTGGGGGTTGCCGTAACGATGCCTACACCGAGATGTCACGCTTCTGGGAACTGGAAGCCGGCACCGATTGCGGCAAATTCAGCTTCCGTGGCTACCGCCCGCTTTCCGTGTCGATTGCAGCAGGTGACCATGTCAACCAGCAACCGACCTCGGGCAACCCCGGCAACTCGGCCCCTACCGCCGAGCCTTACCAGAAGCAGGAAATGCGCATCCAGCTGTCGGTGCGTACCAAGCTCGCGCAGAATCTGCTGACCGACCCCAATGGCAAGCTGCGCGATTCGCTGTGGATCGGCTACACCGGTCTGTCGTACTGGCAGGTGTTCAACTCGGACATGTCGCGCCCCTTCCGCACCACTGATCATGAGCCCGAGATTTTCTATGTCTACCCCACTACGGCACAGCTGCCGTTTGGCTGGCGCTGGCGCTACAGCGGGGTGGGCCTGGTGCACCAGTCCAATGGCCAGAGCGATCCGCTCTCGCGCAGCTGGAACCGCACCTACTTGATGACCGGCTTCGAGCTGGACAACCGACTGCAGTTGCAGGCCAAGGTCTGGCATCGCATCAAGGAAAGCGCCGAGGACGACAACAACCCCGGCATCCAGAACTACATCGGTCGCGGCGAGTTGAAGCTGGGCTGGAACGTGAACCAGCGCAACTGGATGGGCCTCACCGCTCGCGGCTCGCTCAACGGCCACGGCAAGGGCTCGGGGCGCCTGGAGTGGATGCACACGCTGGGCGAAGGCTGGATGGGCGGCAAGAGCAATCTGCGCCTGCACGCCCAGCTGTTTCACGGCTATGGCGACAGCCTGATCGACTACAACTACAAGCGCACGGTGTTCTCGCTGGGCTTCAGCCTGCTGGATTTCTGACCGTTCTAAGCCGCCAGACGCACCAGCCGCTGGCACAGATCCGATTGCGGATCCTCCAGCCCGTGCAGCACCGAGAAATGGTCGCAGCCAGGCAGGGCTGCGTGCTCCGACACATTGCCCGCAGCCTGCCATCCGGCATGCATCAGCAGGGACTGGCGCTCGAACTCGCTTTGTTCGCGCCCACCCCACACCAGGTGCATCGGCGTGGCGCAACTGCGGGCGCCATACGCGGGGGAGTTGCGGGTAATCACCCCTTCATCGAGCTGAATCAGAGGCTGCAGATAGCTGTAGCGTAACGGGGCAATGTCGTAGATACCGCTGATCAGGAGCGCTCCGCGCAGCGGGTCATTGGGCAGTCCGTAGTCTCTGGCCCAGGGCGTTTGCAGGCACATGGCGCCCAACTGTCCGCCCGCAGAGTGCCCGCCCACCACCACCCGGCCCGGATCTCCGCCATAGGCTTCGATATGGCGGAAAACCCATGCCAGGCTGGCCCGGCACTGGCGCACGATTTCATCAACGCTGACCTGCGGGCACAAGGCATAGTTCACCACCACCGTGCAAAAGCCCAGGGCCTGCGGCCCCCATGCGAGACAGCTGAACTCCTTGGAGGTATTGGCCCGCCAGTACCCGCCGTGGAAGAAGACGAACACCGGAGCCGCCACGCCGTCTGGCGCATGGAAGATGTCCAACGTCTCGGCCAGGGTTGCACCAAACGCAACATCCAGCTCACAGCGCAGTTGGGCCCGGGCAAGGGCACTGCGCTGCACAAAATGCTGGCGCGCCGCTGCCGGGTCTGCCACAGGCCGCAGCGGATCGTAGGCTGCGTCAATCTGTGCCTGCGATTCAAAATCGCGGTAAAGCTTGAAAGGCGAGGGCGCCACGGCAACCGCCCGCTCAGTTGGCATCCGGCACCACAGCCGTCACCTCGATCTCGACCTTGGCGCGGTCTTCGATCAAGGCCGCCACCTGCACCGCCGTCATGGCGGCGTTGAAGCTGCCGATCAGTTCGCGGTAGGCCTTGCCGATCTCGGCCTGCTGGGCCAGGTATTCCTGCTTGTCGGTGATGTACCAGGTCATGCGAACGATGTGTTCGGGCCGGGCGCCGCCTTCTTCGAGTACGGCCACAATGTTCTGCAGGGCCTGACGCACCTGACCCGCCAGATCATCCGTGTGGAACACGCCTTGCGCATCCCAGCCGATCATGCCGGCCACGAACAGCTGGCGCCCGGTGACCGTCACGCCATTGGCATAACCCTTGGGGCGGGGCCAGCCCTGGGGAAGTAGTACTTGCATAGCGATTCCTTTCCAGATCAAAAACTATTGCACGCCATCGCCCACCATCCAGCGCTCGATCGCCGCACGAATGGGAGCGGGCACAGCCACGGCTGCGTGGCTGTCCAGGTTGGTAAAGACCAGCACCTTGCGGGCCATCGCGCGCAGCACACCATCCGTGCCCATGCAGCGCAGCACCAGCTCCAGCGAGCGGCTGCCCAGCCTCTGCACGGCCAGATCCAGGTGCACGGCATCGCCCATGCGGGCGATGGCGCGAAAATCGCACTCCAGATGCACAATGGGCAGACCCGTTCGCTCCGGCCCCAGCATCTGCGCGTAGGGGTGCTTCAGCGCCTGGTTGAACCAGTCTTCCACCAATCCGTTGAACAGCACCAGGTACTGCGGGAAGAAAATGATGCCCGCCGGGTCGCAGTGTGCAAAGCGGATGCTCATGCTGCTGCGGAAAAACGGGCCGTGCTCGGGCCAAGTCAAGGCTGCCATTTCAGATTCCGATATAGCGCTGCCAGACCTCGGGCTGGCTTTGCAGCTGCGCCGAAGGGCCCTGCCACACCACCTGGCCGCGCTCGATGATCGTGTGGCGATCAGCCAGCCCCATCAGGCGCTTGACGTACTTGTCGATCACCAGAATGGTCTGTCCCTGCGCACGCAAGGCAGCAAGACAGCTCCAGATTTCCTCGCGAATCAATGGCGCCAAGCCTTCGGTGGCTTCGTCCAGAATCAGCAGGTGCGGGTTTGTCATCAACGCCCGGCCAATGGCCAGCATCTGCTGCTCTCCGCCCGACAGGCGGTTGCCCAGATTGCCCGCACGCTCAGCCAGACGCGGAAACAACGCGTACACCCGCTCCAGCGACCAGGGGTTTTCCGAGGCATTGCGGTTGGCGGCAAAGGCCAGCAGGTTTTCCTGCACGGTCAGATTTGCAAAGATCTGCCGCCCTTCAGGCACCACGGCCATGCCCATGCGTGCAATGCGGTCAGCCGCCAGCCGCTCGATGCGCTCGCCGCGAAAACGGACGCTGCCGCTGCTCGCCGGGGTGATGCCCAGCAGGCTGCGCACCGTCGTGGTCTTGCCCATGCCATTGCGCCCAAGCAAGGTGGCAACCTCGCCCGCTCCAATCTGCATGTGCATGCCAAAGAGCACCTGACTGCTACCGTAGCTGGTCTGCAGTTGCTCGACTTCCAGCAGAGCCGTCATGGCGCCACCTCCTCTGCCTCATCGCCCAGGTAAGCACGCTTGACCTCGGCATGGTTGCGGATCTCTTGGGGCGTACCACTGGCGATCACCTTGCCAAACACCAGAGTCGATATGCGGTCGGCCAGGCGGAACACAGCATCCATGTCATGCTCAACCAGCAGGATCGTGGTATCCCCCCGCAACTGCTGCAACAGCGTCACCATGCTTTCGGATTCCTCAGGCCCCATGCCTGCCATGGGCTCGTCGAGCAGCAGCATGCGTGGCCGCGTGGCAAGCGCCAGCCCCACTTCCAGTTGGCGCTGCTCGCCATGAGCAAGCAGGCCGGCTGGTTGCTGCAGTTGGGCTGACAACCCCACCCGCGCGGCCACTTCGGCAGCCTGCGCATAGCGCGCGCTTTCAAGGCGCGCAGGGCGCCAGAAGCGCCAGCTCGAGCCATCGCGCGACTGCACGGCCAGCGCAATGTTCTCCAACACCGACAGGCGCTTGAAAATGCTGGTGATCTGGTAGGAGCGCACCAGCCCGCGCTGCACCCGCGCGGGCATCGCCATGGCGTGGATTGCATCGCCCGCAAAAAGTATCCGCCCCTCATCGGAAGCGAGGGCCCCCGACAGCTGGTGGATCAAGGTGGTCTTGCCCGCGCCATTGGGGCCGATCAGCGCATGGATTTCGCCAGCATGCACATCGAAGCTGGCATGGTCGGTGGCCGTGAGCCCGCCAAAGCGCTTGACCAGGCCCTGCACCTGCAGCAAAGGTGTCGCCACTGTATTCATGGCTTTCTCCACATGCCGCGCCGCAAGCTCAGCAATCCATTGGGTGCCACCAGCACCACGATCAGCAGCACCGCCCCCAGGCCCAGTTGCCAATGCATGGTGTAGGCGGCCAGCACCTCTTCCAGCAGCAGGAACACCGCAGCCCCCAGCAAGCCACCATACAGATGCCCCACCCCGCCCAGAATGACCATGATCAGTAAAATTCCGGACTGCGTCCACTGCAGCATGCCCGGGCCCACAAAGCTGCTCTGGTTGGCCAGCATGGCGCCCGCCAGTCCAGCAAAGGCGCCAGCAATCGTGAAAGCCGCAAGCTTGTAGCGATAGACAGGAAAGCCGATCGCGGACATGCGGATCTCGTTCTCCTTGATCGCCTGCAGCACATGGCCAAAACGCGCGTTGAGCATGCGCGCCATCAGCAGCACGCAGAGGGTCACCAGCAACAGCACCACGTAGTAGAAAGTCGTGTCGTCGCCCAAATCCAGTCCAAAGCCAATCTGAGAACGGGCGGGCAACGACAGGCCGTCGTCTCCGCCCAGGGCCTTGAACGACATGATCAGGTAATACAGCATCTGCGCAAATGCCAGGGTGATCATGATGAAGTACACCCCTTGCGTGCGCAGGCTGATCGCCCCCACCACCAGTGCAAAGCCTGCCCCCAGCAGCATCGCCAGCGGCCAGGCCAGCCAGGCGGACGCCACGCCTTGCTGCATCAGCACGCCCACCGTGTAGGCGCCCAGGCCCATGAAGGCCGCGTGGCCGAAGCTGACCATGCCGCCAAAGCCGAGGATGAAATTGAGGCTTGCCGCGGCCAGCGCAAACACCAGCACGCGGCTGGCCACGCCAATGTAGAAATCCTCATTCATTGCACGGGCGAGCAGCGGCAATGCCACGAGCAGCAGAAAGACGGGCAGCATCACCCGCCAGTGAAGGCGATGATCCAGGATACTGGGCCGCGCGGGGCCGCTCGCGGCCGAGTAGGAAGCGGAAGTGTCAGTCATGGGCGGGGAACAGGCCTTGGGGTTTGTAGAACAGCACGGCTGCCATCAGCACATAGATCAGGATCGAGGCAACAGCCGGGCCCGCGTTGGCGGCAACATCCGGCCCCATGGTTTTTTCGAACAGCAGCGGTACCAGGGTTCGGCCTGCCGTATCGACCACACCGACCAGCAAAGCCCCCAGCAGCGCGCCGCGGATCGAGCCGATGCCGCCAATCACGATCACCACAAACGCCAGGATCAGAATGCTCTCACCCATGCCCACCTGCACCGCCAGCAGCGGCCCAAGCATCCCGCCCGCCACGGCGCACAGGGCGGCCCCAAGCGCAAACACCAGGGTGAACAGACGGCGCACATTCGCCCCCATGGCGGTCGCCATTTCGCGATTGGCGGCACCGGCGCGCACCTGCATGCCAAAACGGGTTCGCGTGACCAGCAGCCACAGCAGCAAGGCCACAAGCAGACCCACACCGATGATCAGCAGGCGGTATGCGGGGTAGGAGAAACCGCTCATCAATTCAACAGGCCCGGCCAGAGCCGCGGGCGGGTTCAGCATCAACGGCTGCGCTCCCCAGATGATGCGCACGACTTCGTTGCTCATCAGCAAGATGGCGAAGGTGCCCATCACCTGCGACAGATGGTCGCGGTGGTAGAGCCTGCGCAGGATGGTGCACTCCAGCAGCACGCCCACCACCACCGTGGCGAGCACACCCAGGCCCAGGCCCAGCCAGAACGAGCCCGTGGCCTGGCTGAAGGTAGCCACCATGTAGGCTCCAATCATGTAGAGCGAACCATGGGCCAGGTTAATCATGTCCATGATGCCGAAGACGAGCGTCAGCCCGGCCGCCAGCAGGAAAAGCATCAGGCCGAACTGCAGTCCGTTGAGCGATTGCTCCAAAATCAAGATGGCGTTCATCGAAGTCGGCTATTCATGAAGGCATGGTTCGAGGCACATGTGGCCGGTGTGATCCAACCGCAGGCACCGGGCAAGGGCCGCTTCGCAGCAGGGTAACCACCTCCTTTCCCGGTGACAGCCGGTGCAAAGAGGAAAACCGCGCAGCGGCCCTGAGGGTTGCTCACAGGTTCTGCATCTTGCAGTCCTTGGCATAGGCATCCTGGTGGTTCTTGAACACCGTGCCCACCGTGCGATTGGTCAGCTTGCCCTGGGCATCCTTGGTCACCACACGCAGGTAGTAATCCTGCACCGGGAAATGGTTGGTGTTGAACTTGAACGCACCACGCACCGATTCGAATTTGGCCGCCTCCAGCGCCTTGCGCAGTGCAGCCTTGTCGTCGAGCTTGCCTTTGACATCCCGCACGGCTGCATCCATCAACTTTGCGGCGTCATAGCCGTGCGATGCATACAGCGACGGCATACGGCCAAACTCCTTCTGAAAATCCGCCACAAACTTCTTGTTTGCCGCGTTGTCCAGGTCATGCGCCCATTGCGAGGTGTTGAAGGTGCCCAGCATCGACTCGCCCACCGCGCGGATCACGTCCTCATCCGCCGAGAAGCCAGGAGCGTACAGGGTCATGTCCTTGGACAGGCCTGCCCCGACGAACTGCTTGATGAAATTCACACCCAGACCGCCGGGCAGAAAGATATACACGCCGTCAACATTGGCCGCGCGCATCTTGGAGAGTTCCGCGCCGTAGTCAAGCTGGTTGAGCGCGGTATAGGTCTCCATGCCGATCTCACCCTTGTAGAAGCGCTTGAAGCCTGCGATCGAATCCTTGCCCGCCGGGTAGTTGGGCGCAATCAGCGCCACACGCTTGAAGCCTTTGTCCTGCATGGTCTTGCCGGCTGCTTCGTGCAATGCGTCGTTTTGCTGCGACACATTGAAGAAGTAGGGGTTGCACTGCGCGCCGGCGTACTGTGACGGACCCGCATTGGGGCTGATGAAGAAGGTCTTGTTCTGAAAGGCAGGCTGCCCGACGGCCAGCATCACGTTTGAGAACACCGTACCGGTCATGAAATCCACCTTGTCGCGCTTGAGCAGACGTTCTGCGGTCTGCTTGGCCACTTCGGGGTTCTGCTGGTCGTCGACCACCACCACCTCAGCCGGTAGATTGCCGATCTTGCCGTTCATGTGCTTGACGGCCAGGTTGAACCCATCGCGGATATCGACACCCAGCCCCGCGCCCGGGCCGGAGAGCGTGCTGAGCAGGCCGACTTTCACCTGGTCTGCTGCGTAGGCCCCGCCAGCCATCAGGGCACCGATGGACAGGGCCACCAGACTGTGTTGCAAGGAATAGCGCTTCATGGTTTTCTCCTCGTTGCTGTTCGTGAAAATTTCACCGAGCCGATACTATGCCGGGCTGTGCAGCCGAAACCGTTGTAGTTTTCCCGTAGCCGTGCGCGGCAGTTGCTCCACAAAGGCCACCGCACGCGGGTATTTATAGGGGGCAACAGTGCGCTTGACGAAGTCCTGCAGCTCCTTGGCCATGGCTTCGTCCCCCGCGTGCCCGGAACGCAACACGACAAAGGCCTTGACGATCTGGCCACGCTCGCTGTCGGGCACGCCAATCACTGCGCATTCGGCGACGGCCGCATGGGCCATGAGCGCGTCTTCCACCTCGGGGGCTGCGATGTTGTAGCCCGCAGAGATGATCATGTCGTCGGTACGCGCCTGGTAGACGAAGTAGCCGTCGGCATCCATCAGGTAGGCGTCACCCGTGAGATTCCAGCCCCGCTGCACATATTGGGTCTGCCGGCTGTCGGCCAGGTAGCGGCACCCCGTGGGGCCCAGCACGGCCAGCCGGCCCACGGTGCCGGGTGGCACCTCGTTGCCCTGCTCGTCCACCACCTTGGCATGGTAGCCGGGCACGGCCTTGCCCGTGGCGCCGGGCCGTGCGTCTTCCTCGCGGTGCGAGATGAAGATGTGCAGCATCTCGGTGGAACCAATGCCATCGATGATCTCGATGCCAGTCGCATCCTTCCACAATGCACGCGTGGATGCCGTCAGTGCCTCGCCCGCCGAAACACATTTGCGCAGCCGGGTGTTGCGGATGCGCTCGCCCTGCTGGGCCATGACGCGGTAGGACGTGGGCGCCGTGAACACCACCGTGGCGCCAAAGCGCTCTATGCCTTCCGCCAGCTGTGCCGGTCCCGCCTTCTCCAGCAGTACCATCGATGCACCGATGGACATCGGAAACAGCACCTGCCCGCCCAGGCCAAAGGTGAAGGCAATCGGAGGACTACCAACAAACACATCATCTGCATGGGCGCGCAATGTGCTCTGCGGCCAGCAGGCGCAGATGGCCATCACGTCGCGGTGGAAATGCATGGTTGCCTTGGGCACACCCGTGGTGCCCGAGGTGAAGCCCAGCAGGCAGGTATCGGTGGCCGCCGTATCCACGGCATCGAAATCCGGTGGTACCTGCTGCATGAGCACTTCGAGGGAGTCGGCCCCCCTGGTCGGCACATTGAAAAAACGGATCGATTGCAGAGCCGGGCTCTTTTGCTGCGCCCCCAGCACTTCGGCGCGCTGCGCATCATCGCACAGCGCATGGCTGATCTTTGCGATATCCACGATGGTGGACAGTTCCTTGGCACGCAGCAGGGGCATGGCTGCCACCGCAATGCCACCGGCCTTGATCACCCCGAACCAGCAGGCCACCAACATGGGGTTGTTGGGGCTGCACAGCAACACACGGTTGCCAGGCACCAGGCCCATCTCCCCGGTCAGCACACGGGCGATGCGGTTGGCTCTGTCCTGCAAATCGGCATAGCTCCAGCGCACGCCCTCGGCCTGTATGCACAGCCGGTTGCCGCGCCCCTCTTTCACATGGCGGTCCAGCAGCTCGGCGGCACAGTTCAACCGCTCGGGAAACTGCAGCTCCGGCAGATCAAACACATAGTCGGGCTGCAGCTCGGCAGGCGGCAGGTTGTCGGCAGCAAAAGTATCGATATGGGCGGTGTGGGACATGGGTTGGTCTCCTAGGCCTGTACGCTCTTGAGCAGCTCGCGTGCAATGATGAGCTGCTGCACCTCGGTCGCGCCTTCGTAGATGCGCAGCGCACGAATCTCGCGGTACAGCCGCTCCACCGGCTGGTCGCTGACCACGCCCAGCCCGCCCCAGATCTGCACCGCCGCATCGATGACCTGCTGCGCGTTCTCGGTGGCTGTCATCTTGGCCATTGCGGCTTCGCGCGTCACGTTCTCGCCCTGGTCACGCTGCCAGGCCGCGCGGTAGGTGAGTAGGGCCGCGCTGTCGATCTGCGTAGCCATCTGCGCGAGCTTGGCCTGGGTGAGCTGAAAATCGGCCAGCACGCCGCCAAACATCTTGCGCGTGGTGGCGCGTTGCAGTGCCTCATCCAACGCGCGGCGCGCAAAGCCCAGCGCGGCTGCGGCCACCGAGGTACGGAATACATCCAGCGTGCGCATGGCCACCTTGAAGCCTTCGCCGCCCGCGCCCACGCGCTGGGCCACAGGTACCCGGCAATCGGTGAACTTCAGCCGCGCCAGTGGGTGCGGCGCGATCACGTCGATGCGCTCGGCGATCTCGAAACCCGGCATACCCGCATCGACGATCAGCGCCGAGATGCCGCGCGAACCTGGCGCCTCGCCCGTGCGCACAAACACCACATAGAAGTCTGCGATACCGCCGTTGGATATCCAGGTCTTCTCGCCGTTGACTACGTAGTGGTCGCCATCGAGCCGTGCCTCGCAGGCCATGGCCGCCACATCCGATCCAGCCTCGGGCTCGGACAGTGCAAACGCCGCAATCGCCTCGCCCGCCGCCACTTTGCCCAGGTAGCGCTGCTTCTGGTCTGGCGTGCCAGCCAGGCTGATGGCGCCGGAGCCCAGGCCCTGCATGGCGAAAGCAAAGTCGGCCAGCCCATTGTGGCGCGCCAGTGTTTCGCGGATCAGGCAGATAGCGCGCGTGTCAATTTGTGGGCCCGCGCCGCCGTGCTCTGCCCCTGCCACCGCATGGCGCAGCCAGCCACCAGCGCCCAGAGCCTTGACCAGCTGGCGGCAATCGCCATCGGTGTCGCTGCTGTGCACATGCGCTGCATGCCGGGCCGCCCAGGCATCCAACCCCTGCGCCAGTTGTGCGTGGCGGGCCTCAAAGAAAGGCCACTTCAGATAGCTGCTGTCTGCCATGTCAGTTTCCTTGGAATTGCGGCTTTTGCTTGGCGACGAACGCATGGTAGGCGCGCGAGAAATCTTCGGTCAGCATGCAAAGAGCCTGCGCCTGGGCTTCGGCCTCAATGGCCTGCTCCACCGTCATCGCCCATTCCTGGTGCAGCATGGTCTTGGTGATGCCATTGGCAAAGGTCGGGCCGGCAGCCAGATCGCTGGCCAGCCTGTGCGCCTGCTCCAGCAAGGCATCGGGTTCGCACAGGCGGTTGAAGAAACCCCAGCGCTCACCCTCTTCGCCGCCCAGGCTGCGGCCCGTATAGAGCAGCTCGCTCGCCCGGCCCTGGCCGATGAGGCGCGGCAGGATGGCGCAGGCGCCCATGTCGCAGCCCGCCAGACCCACGCGGTTGAAGAGAAAGGCCGTCTTGCTGCGCGCCGTGCCCAGGCGCATGTCAGAAGCCATCGCCATGATGGCGCCCGCACCGGCGCAGACACCATCGACGGCAGCAACAATGGGCTGCGGGCAGGCGCGCATGGTGTTGACCAGCTCGCCCGTCATGCGGGTGAACATCAAAAGTTCAGGCGCCTTGAGCTGCACCAACGGGCCGATGATCTCGTGCACATCACCGCCCGAGCAGAAGTTGCCGCCCGCCCCTACCAGCACCACCGCCTTGACATCCTGCGCCCATTTGAGGTTGTGGAACAGATCGCGCAGCTCGGCATAGGACTCAAAGGTCAGCGGGTTCTTGCGCTCGGCGCGGTTGAGCGTGATCGTGGCGACGCCGCCTTCCACCTGCCACAGAAAGTGCTGAGCCTGGTAGCCCGCCAGTTGCTGGTGATTGCCCGCCACCAGGGCGGGATCGATTGTGTATTCACTCATCTTGGTCTCCATTCACATCACTTCGCCGCCAGCCACCGCAATGGCCTGGCCGGTGACGGCGCCAGCGCCCGGGCCGCACAGCCACAGCACGGCGTCGGCCACTTCCTGCGGCTGCACCAGCCTGCCCTGGGGGTTGCTTTTGACGAATTCAGCCATTGCCTGCTCGGGCGTACGGCCGGTCTTTTCCACCACGCGCGCAATGCTCTCGCGCACGATTTCGGTCTCGGTATAGCCGGGACAGACCGCATTGACGGTCACGCCCTTGGTGGCAAACTCCAGCGCCAGCGAGCGGGTCAACCCCACCACGCCGTGCTTGGCTGCACAGTACGCGGCCACATAGGCGTAGCCCGCCAGCCCCGCCGTGCTCGCCACATTGACGATGCGCCCATAGCCCGCTGCCACCATCGCGGGCAGCACTTGCTGCATGCACAGCATGGCACCCGTCAGGTTGACGGCCAGCATGCGCTGCCACAGCGCCGCATCCACCTTCATGAATGGAGCGCTCTGCGCCTGACCCGCGTTGTTTACAAGGATATTGATAGCGCCTTGCGCATGCACTGCCTGTGCAAAAGCCGTCTTTACTTCGGACTCCTGGGCAACGTCAGCCAGCTCCATGCGGCATTGCCCGGGGAATTCATCCACAAGCTTGCGCAGCGGCTCGGCCCTGCGCCCCAGCACCGTAACCCTGGCACCGCGCGCCAGCAATTGCCGCGCAATCGCCTCGCCAATACCCTGGCCCGCGCCGGTCACCAACGCGTGTTGATCGCTCAGATCACCGCTCATCTCAGTGCCCCCCGGCTGGAGCCAACGCGGCGGCTTGCTGTGCCTTCTCGCGCTCGAACAGGGTTTCCATCTGGCGTTTGCCCTGAAAGTACGGCTTGGGCCAGGCAATGGCGGTGTAGCCGATCCTCGCCGCCTCGGTCAGCGTCCAGGCCGGGTTGGCCAGGTGCGGTCGGGCCACCGCGCACAGATCAGCGCGGCCCGCCGCGATGATGGAGTTGGCATGGTCTGCCTCGCTGATCGCGCCCACGGCCATGGTGGCAATGCCTGCCTCCTGGCGGATACGATCGGCGAATGGCGTCTGGAACATGCGGCCATACACCGGCTTTTCCTGCTTGCTGACCTGGCCCGACGAGCAGTCGATCAGATCCGCACCTGCAGCCTTGAAAGCCTTGGCAATTTCCACCGCGTCTTCGGGCGTGATGCCGCCCGGTACCCAGTCATGGGCCGAGATACGCACGGACATCGGCCGGTCCTCGGGCCAGACGGCGCGCACCGCGCGGAAAACCTCGAGCGGATAGCGCAGCCGGTTTTCCAGACTGCCTCCATATTCGTCGTCGCGGTGATTGGTCAGTGGCGAGATGAAACTGGAGAGCAGGTACCCGTGGGCGCAGTGCAGCTCCAGCCAGTCGGCACCAATATCAGCCGCCATCTGCGCGCCATGCACGAACTGGGCTTTGACTTCGTCCATGTCCGCTCGCGTCATCTGCCGGGATATCTGGCTCACGCCGTCCAGGTATTGCTGCGGCGAGGCAGAGAGGATGGGCCAGTTGCCCTCAGACAGCGGCAGATCAGTACCATCCCAGGCCAGGCGTGTCGATGCCTTGGCGCCCGCATGGCCGATCTGCATGGCGAACCTGGCATCGGTATTGGCATGGATCCAGTCGGCAATGCGCTTCCAGGCCACTTTCTGTGCCTCGCTGTAGGTACCGGGGCAGCCGGGGGTGATGCGACCCTCGGGGCTGACGCAGGCCATCTCGGCAAACACCAGCCCTGCGCCGCCCATGGCACGCGCCCCCAGGTGCACCAGGTGGTAATCGCCGGGCACGCCATCCACGGCCGAATACTGCGCCATGGGGGAGACCACGATACGGTTCTTGAGCGTGAGACCGCGCAGCGTATAAGGCAGAAACATCGGCGGCGGCGCCTTGCCCCCCTTGTCGGCATTGATGTGCACGCCGTTCTTCTCCGCCAGCCACCGCTCATAGCCACCCAGCCACGCCGCGTCGCGCAAGCGCAGATTCTCGTGGCTGATGCGCTGGCTGCGCGTGAGCATGGAGTACATGAACTGCTCGGGCTCGAACTGGTCGCAGTAGCGGCGGCCACAGGCCTCGAACCACTCCATCGCGTTCCAGGCTGCGTTCTGGATGCGCAGTGTCTCCACGCGGCGCGCCTCCTGGTAGGCCGCGAGCACTTCGGGGATGCGCGACGGCGCAGCGCCCAGGGTCTTGAACTGGCGCGCCAGCTCGATCGCGTCTTCAATCGCCAGCTTGGTGCCCGAGCCAATGGCAAAGTGCGCCGTGTGCACGGCATCGCCCATCAGCACCACATGACTGCCCTTGGCATTCTGGAGCCACCACTGGTCGCACACCACGCGCTGGAAGTTGATCCACGCCGAGCCACGCAGATGGCGCGCATTGGTCATCAGCTTCTCGCCCTGCAGATTGTCTGCAAAGAGCTTTTCACAGAAGTCGATGGATTGCTGCTGATCAGCCGTATCGAGACCACTGGCTTTCCAGGTGTCTTCGGTGGTCTCGACGATGAAGGTCGAAGTCTTGTCGTCGAACTTGTAGATGTGCGCCTGGAACCAGCCATGCGCGGTGCGCACGAAATCGAAGGTGAAGGCCTCGTAGACCTTGTTCGTGCCCAGCCAGATGAAACGGTTGGGACGCGTGACGATATCGGGTCGGAAGGTGTCGGCATATCGGGTGCGGATGCGCGAGTTCACACCGTCGCTGGCGATGATGAGGTCGGCATCGGGATAGTCTTCATCGGACTGCACATCGGTCTCGAACACCAGCTTCACGCCCAGTTGCTCACAGCGCGCCTGCAAGATGTTGAGCAGGTGCTTGCGGCCAATACCCACAAAGCCGTGGCCGCCCGATCGGATTCTGCGGCCCTTGAACAGCAGCTCGATATCGTCCCAATGGTTGAAGGCCTCCTCGATCTGCGCAGCCGTAGCCGGATCCCATTCGCGCATGTTGTCCATGGTCGCGTCGGAGAACACCACGCCCCAGCCAAAGGTGTCGTAGGGCTTGTTGCGTTCCACGACGGTCACGTCGTGCGAAGCGTCCATCTGCTTCATCAGCAGTGCAAAGTACAAACCTGCGGGACCGCCACCGATGCAGACAATTTTCATTGCGACCGAGCTCCTTCAAATTGCTTTATGTCTAAATTATTTATGAATGAATATTTGAATAGAATACGAAGTAACCCTGAGTCTCCTGTACCCGCGTTGAGGCACGATATCCCTATGGCCGCCATTCCAGATATGCATTCGATTGCTGCTACCGATGCGCCCGGGCGCGAAGCCGGTCTGTCACACGACGACCACCAGGCCGTACGCCTGTGGCTGCGTCTGCTCACCTGCAGCACCCAGATAGAGCAAGTGATCCGCAGCAACCTGCGCACGCAGTTCGGCACCACCTTGCCGCGCTTTGACTACCTGGCGCAGCTCAGCCGCTTTCCCAAAGGCCTGCGCATGAGCACCTTGTCGGAATACCTGATGGTGACCGGCGGCAACATCACGGGCCTGACCGACCAGCTTGTGGCCGAGGGCTGGGTGGAAAGAGTGGCGGATGGCGATGACCGGCGTGCCATGATCGTGCGCATGACGCGCGACGGAAAAAAACACTTCAGCGCCATGGCGCAAGCCCATGAGCAGTGGCTCGATCAGCTGCTGGCCCCGCTGGGCACGCAAGCAGCGCGCGACCTGTATGACCAGCTCGGCAAACTACGCCAGACCCTGGCACAGACAGATGGCCTCGCCTCTTCCAACTGATAGGTGCCCTGGCAATCGCTCATTTTCGAAATATTGCCCGGTATACGCATTTTTCGCCATTAGATATGCAATAAGCTTCGTTGCGTTTGGCTGGCAAGCCTCTCAGAATATTTCATATTGATTCTCAACATGGGCATTCACCATCAAATGGGTGCCCATGACAATATCGGCATGAATATCCTCCTGATCAGCAGCAGTCCGACACTTCCTTCCCGCTCAGCCGCATTATTGGCAAGCTTCGGCGAAAGGCTCAAAAGCATGGCGGGCATCCAAGCCTCGTCACTGTCCATCCGCGATCTGCCCCCGCAAAGCCTGCTGCACGCCGACTGGAACAACGCCATCCTGGCCCAGGCCATTGCTGCGGTAGATAAAGCCGATGCACTGGTCATTGCCACGCCCATCTACAAAGCGGCCTACAGCGGCCTGCTCAAGGCCTTTCTGGATCTGCTGCCGCAATACGGGCTGAGAGACAAAGCTGTTCTACCGCTGGCATCAGGTGGCAGCCCCCACCACATGCTTGCACTCGACTATGCGCTGCGCCCAGTACTGCAGTCCATGGGCCCGCGATTGGTGTTGCCTAGTGTGTATGCCACCGATGCGCAGATCACCGCCCAGACCTTGGGCGGCTACCAGATAGCCCACGACATCCACGCCCGCCTTGATGAGTCTCTTACCCTGCTGACCCAGGCACGGCCCTACATCTACAGCGCCGCCAGAGACCAAACACCCGCAGCGGCATAAAGCCCCCACCAGAGTCTTCCCGAAAAGCCTTGAGCAGCCAATGCTCAAGGCTTTTTCTATGGGCACGCATTATCAAGAACCCATCACCAATCGCATAAAACCTCAACAAATAATCAAATACCAAGAACTACTCAGCTCCAACATATAAATCGATTTACGCATGACCATCTGCAAATAAGTAGCAGCAGCAATGAATATTGAAAGATATTATTTTTGACATATTCACCGCTGCCAGCCTAGCGCTACTTTTTCATGACCTACCGCCTCTCGCTGCTCGACAAAAGCCCCATTCCGCCGGGCGCCACCGCCGCCTTGGCGCTTCGCTCCACCCTGGCCATGGCACAGCGCGCCGAAGCGCTGGGCTACCACCGCTTCTGGGTGGCAGAGCACCACGGCAACCCCCAGGTGGCGGGCTCCGCCCCCGAAATCCTGGTCGCCTGGCTGCTGGCGCATACCAGGCGCATCCGCATCGGCTCAGGCGGCGTCATGCTGCAGCACTACAGCCCCTACAAAGTGGCCGAGGTGTTCAAGCTGCTGTCGGCACTGGCGCCGGGCCGGGTGGACCTGGGTATTGGCAAGGCGCCCGGCGGTCTGCCGCAGTCCACACGCGCGTTGCAAGCGCGCCACGACCAATCACAGCCATTCAACTTCGACAGCCTGCTCAGCGATCTGAACGGCTTTCTGCGCGACGACTTGCCCGCCGGGCACCCGTTGGCCGCCTCGCGCGCGCTACCCACACCTGGCACCTTGCCGCAATGCGTGCTGCTCGGGGCCTCTCCCGACAGCGCACAGCTGGCATCGCACCTGGGCTGGGGCTTTTCCTATGCAGGGCACTTCAACGATGACCCTGCCTTGCTTGCCAGCACCACGGCCACCTACCGCAAGAGCAGCGGCCATGCTCCATCGATGGCCGTCTATGCCTTTGCTGCCAATGACCGTGCCAAGGCTGAAGCGTTGGTTGCGAACGTGCGCATCTTCAAGCTGCATTTGCCCACCGGCCAGAGCTTCAACCTGCAAAGCCGCGAAGCCGCCGCAGAGTTTGCGCAGCAAGCCGGAATCAGCGATTACCGACTGGAAGAAACACGCCCCCATGTCATTGCGGGCACCGCCGACGACGTGCACGAGGCGCTGACTGCCTTGCACCAGCAACACGGCATCGATGAATTCGTCATCGACACGCCGGTTCCATTTTTTGAAGAGCGCCTGGCATCGATAGAGCTGATTGCCAAGGCGCAACCCGCCGTGGCCGAACTGGCGGCCGCCTGAACCTTGACCGAAAGCCCACCATGAGCAAATCCCCCATCCGTTTCGGCCTGATGCTGCACGGCGCAGGTGCCCACATGAATGCATGGCGCCATCCCAGCGTACCGGCAGACGCCAGCGTCAACCTGCAGCACTACATCGGCATCACCCAGAAGGCCGAGGCCCATGGCATCGCCTTCGCCTTTGTGGCCGATGGCCTTTACATCAACGAAAAATCCATTCCCCACTTTCTCAACCGGTTCGAGCCGATTTCCATCCTCTCGGCACTGGCAACAGTCACCAGCAAAATCGGGCTCGCCGGTACGGTGTCCACCTCCTACAGCGATCCCTTCACCGTCGCGCGGCAATTCGCCTCGCTCGATCTGATCAGTGGTGGCCGTGCAGGCTGGAACGTGGTCACTACGCCGCTCGAAGGCTCGGCGCTGAACTACAGCCGCAAGCACCCCGAACATGCGCAGCGCTACCGGATCGCCGATGAATACCTGCAAGTCACCCAAGGCCTGTGGGACAGCTGGGACGATGCTGCCTTTGTCCGCAACCGCGACAGCGGCCAGTTCTTTGACCGCAGCAAGCTGCACACGCTCGATCACGAAGGCCGCTTCTTCCAGGTGGCCGGACCCCTCAACATCCAGCGTTCGCCCCAGGGCCAACCGGTGATCTTCCAGGCCGGTTCTTCGGATGCCGGCATTGATCTCGCCGGCAAATACGCAGACGCCGTATTCACGCATTCGCCGTCGCTGGAAGAGACCCGCGAGTTCTCGCGCAAGGTCAAGGCCAGTGCCATCAGCCACAGCCGATTGGCCAGCGATGTGAAGATATTCCCGGGCATCAACGTGGTGACCGGCGCCACCGATGAAGAAGCCAACGCCAAATACGAACGCGTGCGCAACCTGCTCGGCATTGATGAAGCGCTGGCCTACCTGGGCCGCTACTTCGATCACCACGATTTCACCCAATACCCGCTGGATGCACCTTTCCCCGAGCTGGGCGACATTGGCCGCAACAGCTTCCGCTCCACCACCGACCGCATCAAGGCTGATGCCAAGGCGCAAGGGCTGACCCTGCGCCAGGTGGCCCTGCAAGCGGCAACGCCCAAATCCAACTTCGTGGGTTCAGGCAAGAAAATTGCCGAGCAGATCATCCATTGGGTGGATGCAGGCGCAGCAGACGGCTTCATCCTGCAGTTCCCCGTCAGCACCGAGGGCCTGGATGACTTCGTCACTCACGTGCTGCCCGAGCTCGAAGCCAGCGGCCGCTATGAGCGCACGCTGACAGGCCAGACCTTGCGCGACCATCTCGGCCTGCCGCGCAAGGCCAGCCGGTACGAAACAGTGGAAGACACGCTTGAATCCCGACGGGTCGCCTGATGAACAGCGCCGCCATCACCGAACCCGCCGCCCAGATTCGCAGCACAGACCGCCTGCGGGTGGAGAACGGCATCGCCCGCCATGCACAGAGCTTCATTGCCCTGCGCCGCGATATCCACCAGCACCCCGAGCTATCGTTTCAGGAGCATCGAACCTCTGCCCTCGTGGCCAGAGTTCTGGCCGAATGGGGCTACGAGGTGTTTACCGGCATCGCTGGAACGGGGGTCGTTGGCCGGCTGAAAAAAGGCCAGGGCGGCAGAACCCTGGGCCTGCGCGCCGACATGGACGCGCTGCCGATCCAGGAAGCCACCGGCCTGCCCTATGCCAGCCAGAATGCAGGCGTGATGCATGCCTGCGGCCACGATGGCCACACCGCCATTCTGCTGGCAGCTGCCCGCTTTCTGGCCGAGCAAGGTAATTTCGATGGCACGCTGCACCTGATTTTTCAGCCTGCGGAAGAACTGGGCGCAGGCGCCAAAAAGATGATCAGCGAAGGGCTGTTCGAGCGCTTTCCCTGCGACGCCATCTATGGCCTGCACAACTGGCCGGGCGTTCGCGCCGGGCACCTGGGCTGCGTGGAAGGCCCCGCCATGGCTTCAATCGACTATGCCAAGGTCACCATCACCGGCCAGGGCGGCCACGGCGCCGAGCCGCACCAGGCTGTCGATCCGGTTCTGGCAAGCGCACATGTGATCACCGCCTTGCAGAGCGTGGTCTCCCGCAACGTCGATCCGCTGGAGATGGGGGTGGTCACGGTGGGCTCCATCCACGGCGGCCATGCGGCCAATGTCATCCCCGATCAGGTGGAGCTGCAGCTCACGGCGCGCTCGTTCAAGCCCGAGGTACGCAGCACGCTGAAAAACCGCTTGCGGGAATTGGCGCAAGCCCAGGCGGAAAGCCTGGGCGCGCAGGCCCATGTGGATTTCAAGAACGGCTTTCCGCCTGTCATCAACCACCCGCAGGAGACACAGTTTGCGCGCGATGTGGCCATGGATGCACTGGGGGAGGACTTTGTGGATTTGCACTTTCGCCCCCGCACTGCCAGCGAGGATTTTGCCTACCTGCTGCAAGCCAGGCCCGGCAGCTTCCTGTTTTTGGGCAACGGCGAAAGCGCTTCTCTGCACAACCCCCGGTATGACTTCAACGACGCCGTTCTGGCACCGGCCGCCGCCTACTGGGTGCACCTGGTAGAGCGCTTTCTCGCCCCATGATTCAAGGAGTTTTCATGCGCTCTGACATCTTTGTCTACACCAGCTTGCAAGACCCGCGCGCCCAGCCTTTGATCGAGGAATTGGGGCGAGAGTATGAAAGCCGCTATGGCGATTTCTATCTGCAGGAATCAGGTGTTCCGGAAATCCAGCGCTACCCGGCCGAAGTGTTTACACCCGCCCAGGGCGGCAATTTTCTGCTGCTGCTGCGCAACGGGCACGCCGTCGCGGGTGGTGCGTTCAAGCGCTTGGATGCGGACACCGCAGAGTTCAAACGCATCTGGACGGACAGCCGTCTGCGCCGCCAGGGTTTGGCGAGTTCGGTCCTGGCCGAGCTGGAAGCGCAGGCCTTGCGCCAGGGCTACCAACGGATCTTTCTCACTACAGGCTTTCGCCAGCCCGAAGCCGTGGGGCTGTACCTCGGCCATGGCTACCAGCGTCTGTTCGACCCCGGCGCAGATCTGCAGGCGTTGCGAAAACTGCCTTTTGAAAAGCACCTGTCTTCCGCGCTCCACAACCATCCGCACCTGCACTCCTCAAACGCACTGCAAGCGCCGCTGCTCGCCGGAGTCTGAGTCCCACTAGAAACAAACTGCACCATGAACACCACCACCCTGGCACCACCCAACGTCGCCATCGAGCAGGCACCCACAGCACCCGCACCGGCACCTGCTTCACGCCGCAGCGACTATGCGTCGCTGCGCATTGTTCCAGCGCGCTACCCTGCACGCACCATTGGCACCATCATTTCGCTGATTCTGATTGGCGCCGTTCTGAACTCCGTGCTCGGCAACCCCCGCTGGGGCTGGCCGGTATTTGCAGAATGGTTTTTTGCCGAACCCGTGCTGGTGGGCCTGGGCCGCACACTCGTGCTGACAGCACTGGGGGCGGCGCTGGGCTTCACGCTGGGCACCGGCCTGGCATTGGCGCGCGTCTCGCGTTCACCGCTGCTGCGCGCACTGGCCTGGACGTTTGTGTGGATCTTCCGCTCCATTCCGCTCATCGTGCTGCTACTCATTCTGAACAACCTGGGCTACCTGTACGAGACCGTATGGCTGGGCGTTCCTTTCACCAATATCACCTGGGCCGAGTGGAGCACCACGCAACTGGTCACCCCGTTTCTGGCAGCGGTGATCGGGCTGACGCTGAACCAGGCGGCTTACTCTTCCGAGATCATCCGTGGCGGCATTCTTTCGGTGGACCAGGGCCAGCATGAGGCCGCCGCCGCACTGGGCCTGCCGCGCCGCCGCCAGGCCTTCCGCATCGTCCTGCCTCAGGCCATGCGCTCCATCCTGCCTTCTGCGTTCAACGACATCATCGGTCTGGCCAAGGGCACATCCAACGCCTACATCCTGGCCCTGCCCGAGCTGTTCTACACGATCCAGATCATCTACCGCCGCAACCTGGAAGTGATCCCTCTGCTGATGGTGGCGACCGTCTGGTACCTGATCATTCTCTCGGTGCTCTCCGTTATTCAGGCGCAAGTGGAGCGCCACTACGCACGCGGCGCGCTACGCCAGCTGCCTCCCACCTTGCTGGGGCGGGCCTGGGCCTGGCTGCGCCCTGCAGCAGCGCCCTCCGCAAACGCAGCCCCGGCAGCCACCGACGAGCCCCCTGCGCGCGCCGCTGCATGGACCCATACCAACACCCGTGGTGGGAATGTCGAGGTGCAGGCCGTCTCCAAAAGCTATAACGGCGTTCGCGTGCTCAACAATGTGTCGCTGCACGTTCCTTCAGGCAGCGTGACGGTCATCCTGGGCCAGTCGGGCTCGGGCAAGTCCACGCTGCTGCGCTCCATCAACCATCTGGAGCGGGTGGACAGCGGATTCATCGGCATTGACGGAGACCTGGTGGGTTACCGTCAGGACGGCGACACCTTGTATGAACTGAAGGAAAAGGACATCCTTGCCCGCCGCGCCGATGTGGGCATGGTGTTCCAGAATTTCAACCTCTTCCCGCACCTGAGCGTGCTGGACAACGTGGCGGAAGCACCTGTCTCGGTGCGTGGCCTACCCCGTGCCGAAGCCGAAGCACTGGCCCGGGAGCTGCTGGCCCGTGTAGGCCTTGCGCACAAGGCAGACGCTTTCCCTCGCCAGCTGTCCGGCGGCCAGCAGCAGCGTGTGGCCATCGCCCGGGCACTGGCGCTCAAGCCCAAGGTGCTGTTGTTTGACGAGCCCACCTCGGCTCTCGATCCCGAGCTGGTCAACGAGGTACTCGATGTGATCAAGGAGCTGGCCCGCACTGGCACCACCTTGCTCATCGTTACCCATGAAATCGGCTTTGCCCGTGAGGTGGCAGACACCGTGGTCTTCATGGACCAGGGCCGCATCATCGAAAGCGGCCACCCCCACAAAGTACTGCAGCAGCCCGACCACCCGCGCCTTCGCGAGTTCCTCGCCAAGGTGCTGTAGATCGCCAAACCATTCCTTCCCACTGACATCGAAGAATCGAGAACATGCAACGTCGTCATCTGATCCACACCACAGTCGCAGCGCTGTCCCTGCTTGCTCTGCCTGTCTGGGCGCAGCCCGCCGCTCCCGACCTGAGCCCCGAGCAGGCTGGCCGTCCACGGTCCGACAAGGTGGAGGAAGCCATTCGCCAGCTCAACCCGCAGTTCAGGTTTGCCAAGGAAGGTGCTCTCGTGGTGGGTACCACCACGGGCCGCCTGCCGTTTGGCGCGTACGCCACCGACAACAAGACCCCGGTGGGCAACGCCCCCGACATCGCCCAACTGGTGGCCGACAGCCTGGGCCGCAGGCTGGAGCTGGTATCAGTGGCCTGGGCCGACTGGCCTCTGGGCCTGCAATCGGGAAAGTTCGATGTGGTGATCTCCAACGTCACGGTGACCGAGGAGCGCAAGGAGAAGTTCGATTTCTCGACCTACCGCAATGACACCCTGGGTTTCTACGTCGCCAGGAACAGCAAGGTGCAGGCCATCAAGGAACCCAAGGATGTCGCTGGCCTCAAGGTGATCGTCGGCGCCAGCACCAACCAGGAGCAAGTGCTGCTGCGCTGGAATGAGCAGAACATCAAGGCCGGCCTCAAGCCGGTGGAAGTGCAGTACTACGACGACGATGTGGTGCTGTATCTGGCCCTGGCTTCGGGCCGGGCAGATACGTATTTCGCGCCCAATGGCATTGCTGCCTACAACGCCCGCGATGGAAAGACGCGTCTTGTCGGCCTGTTCTCGGGCGGCTGGCCACAGTCGGCTGAAATCGCAGTCACTTCGCGCAAAGGCTCGGGCATTGCCGATGCCATCACCACCGCACTCAACGCGCAGATCGGCAACGGCAACTACGCCAAGGCGCTGGAACGCTGGAGCCTGCAATCCGAGGCCATCACGGCATCGCGCACCAACCCGCCCGGCCTGCCCCGGAAATGAAAACCGCACACACCCCATTCACCATGAAGAATCTCCACCGCCGCCTCGTCCTGTCTGCCGTTCTGTCAGTCTGCAGCGCCTTGCATGCACAGACTGCCGTGGATCTGAGCCCCGAGCAGAAGGGGCGTCTGCGCGCACCCAAGGACGAGACCGCAATTGCCGCCCTCTCCAAGGACTTCAAATTCGTGAAATCCGGCGTGCTGACCGTGGCCATCCATCCTGCGGCGCCACCCACCGGCACCTATGCCACCGATGCAAAAACCATCGTGGGCTTTGACCCGGACTTCATCCTGCTCATCGCCGATGCGTTGGGGCTGAAGCTGGATCTGCAGCCGATTGCCTGGGCAGACTGGCCGCTTGGGTTGACTTCGGGCAAATACGATGCGGTGATCTCCAACGTCGGCGTAACCGAGCAACGCAAGGAGAAGTTCGATTTTTCGACCTACCGCCTGGGCCTGCACGGCTTCTATGTCAAGGCCGGCAGCAAGATCACCTCGATCAAGGAGCCCAAGGACATTGCAGGCCTGCGCGTGATATCGGCATCGGGCACCAACCAGGAGCGCATCGCGCTGGAATGGAACCGCCTGAACATTGCAGCGGGCCTGAAACCGGCCGAGCTGCAGTACTACGACGACGAAGCCGCGCGCACGCTCGCCCTCGTGTCTGGCCGGGCGGATGTGAACTTCAACCCCAACGCGCCGCAGGCCTACCAGGCGACCAGGGATGGGCAGATACGCCTCGTGGGCACCGTCAACGCAGGCTGGCCCAACAAGTCGGATGTGGCCATCACCACCCGCAAAGGCAGTGGCCTGGCTGATGCCTTGACGCAGGCCGCCAACGGCTTGATCAAAAGCGGCCAGTACGCGCAGGTGTTGGGCCGCTGGAAGCTCGCTGAAGAGGCCCTGCCCCGCTCGGAGACCAATCCACCGGGACTGCCCAAGTTCTGACCCATGCCTTCAATCTTCTTTATGCAGGCCTCTCCATGAGCATCCATATCTCCCGCATCGCATTCCTCACGCCGGGCAACCATGCGGAGAACGCGCCCTGGTCCGGGCTCGAGCACACGCTGCAATTGTTCGAATACGGTGAACAGCTGGGCTTTGACGGAGGCTGGGTGCGCCAGCGCCATCTGGAGCCCGCTGTTTCGTCTGCCCCTACCTTGCTGGCCGCAGCAACCCAGCGCACAGAGCGTATGGAGCTGGGCTGCGCCGTCATTCAGCTGGGGTATGAAAACCCTTTCCGTCTGGCTGAAGATCTCTCCACTGTCGATGTGCTCTCGCAAGGCAGGCTCCAGGTCGGGGTGAGCGCCGGGGCACCCAACCATGGCGATCTGCTGGGCGTGCACCTGTATGACGGAGATCCCGCACACATCGACTTCTCACACGAGCGCGTCGCGCGCCTGCGCCGCAACCTGCAGGGACAGTCCCTGGGGCCCGAAGGCGCCGTGGTGCAATCGCCAGCCGGCCAGCACACCCCCCGCATCTATCCACACGCAGCGGGCCTGGCGCACCGCCTGTGGTATGGCGGCGGCTCCCTGCACTCGGCTGAATGGGCCGGGCGCAACGGCTTGCATCTGCTGATCGGCAATCTGAACCGGGGCGAGCACAGCGACCATTTCTTCGAAACGCAGCTCGCCCAGTTGCAGCGCTTTCGCAATCACTGGACGGCGCCACACGCCCCACGGGTGGCCCTGGGCCGGGTGATCGTGCCCACCGACAGCGCCGATGCGGGCAGCCGCAAGCGCTACCAAGCCTTTGCCGAGGGCCGCCATGCACGCACGCTGGCACCGCAGGGGGAACGCCGGGTGCTGTTTGCACGCGATCTGGTGGGAAGCAGTGCGCAGATTCTGGAGTCGCTCCTGGTTGATCCGGTGTTACCTCTGGTTGACGAATTGCGGCTGGAGCTACCCTACAACCTGCCGCACGAGGACTACCTGCAGATCCTGAGTGATTTCACCGAGCGCATCGCGCCAACCCTGGGCTGGCAGCACACCCATGCGCAGCAGACCGTGGGCGGTTGAATGCATCAAGGTGCTTGCCGATGGCATCAGTCGTCCGTGTACGGCACTTTCACAACGGTGACCGGCACCTGGCTGTGGCGCACGAGGTCACTGCCCACCGATCCCAGAAAGATACGCGACAGCGCGCCTTCGCCGGTAGAGCCGATCAGGATCATGGCAGATTCGTGCTCTTCCGCAATCTCCAGCAGCGTCGGGTAGACATCGCCGATGCGCACGTCCACCTCATGATCGACACTGGCGGCGCGCAAAAGCGCGACGGCTGGCGCCAGCAAATCCATGCCTGCATCCACGCTGGCATCCGCAGCGGCTGCGGGCCCAACGGTGGCCAGCTCCGTCAGGGTGGCGCTTTCCTGCACATGGCCCAGCACCACCTGGGCGCGCAGGCCCTGGCCGATCAGGTGCAGCCCGTGGCGCACGGCCTCCAGCGAATGCTCGGATCCGTCTACCGCAATCATCATGGTCAACATGGCTCGCTCCTTGGCGTAATGGCAATAGGCCCAGTGTAGACGCCTGCGCCGCAAAGCCTGAGGTACCAGCACGGCAAAATCTGCCGCGCTGCAGGGCTCTCGGCACATCTGCGAAAATGCGCGGTTATGCTGCAATTCGACCTGCTCAAGACCGACCCGACCAGCCACGCGCGCCGTGGCACGCTCACGCTCAACCATGGCGTGGTGCAGACCCCCATCTTCATGCCCGTGGGCACCTATGGCACCGTCAAGGGCGTCATGCCACGCAGCCTGCATGAAATGGGCGCGCAGATCATTCTGGGCAACACCTTCCACCTGTGGATGCGTCCGGGCCTGGACATCATGAAGAGCTTTGGCGGCCTGCACGGCTTTGAGCAGTGGGACAAGCCCATCCTCACCGACTCGGGCGGCTTTCAGGTCTGGAGCCTGGGCGCCATGCGCAAGATCACCGAGGAAGGCGTGCATTTCGCCAGCCCGGTCAATGGTGACAAGCTGTTCATGTCGCCCGAAGTCAGCATGCAGATCCAGACGATCCTGAATTCGGACATCGTCATGCAGCTCGATGAATGCACGCCCTACGAGACCAACGGCAAAAAGACCACCGAGGCCGAAGCGCGCAAGAGCATGGAGATGAGCCGTCGCTGGGCCAAGCGCTCCAAGGACGAATTCGAGCGTCTGGGCAACCCCAATGCGCTCTTTGGCATTGTGCAGGGCGGTATGTTCAAGAATCTGCGCGAGGAATCGCTGCAGGCCCTGGTCGAGATGGATTTCCCGGGCTACGCCGTGGGCGGCGTCTCGGTGGGCGAGCCCAAGGACGAGATGCTGGACATCATGCAGCACACCCCGCACCTGCTGCCGGCCCACAAGCCCCGTTACCTGATGGGCGTAGGCACGCCGGAGGATCTGGTGCAAGGCGTGGCCGACGGCGTGGACATGTTCGATTGCGTGATGCCCACCCGCAATGCGCGCAACGGCACCATCTTCACGCGCTACGGCGATCTCAAGATCCGCAATGCGCGCCACAAGAGCGATCACCAGCCCATCGACACCACCTGCACCTGCCATGCCTGCGCTGGCACCGCAGGCGTGAGCTGGGACGATGGCGGCCGAGGCGGCTTCAGCCGTGCCTACCTGCACCACCTGGACCGCTGCGGCGAGATGCTGGGCCCCATGCTCACCACCATCCACAACCTGCACTACTACCTGAACCTGATGCAGGAAATCCGCAATGCGCTCGATACCGGCACTTTTGCCGAATTCCGCGCCCGCTTCAAGGCAGACCGGGCCCGCGGGGTGTAGCCGCCCCTGAGCCAGCCGCCTGCAGACCATCCGGTGGCTGGCGCAGCTTGGCGACCATACCGTGCCTTGCACGATACAGGTTTGACAAGGATTGACATTCGTCATTGAAGAGCCCGTCCATGCCTGCCTGCTGCGCTCCAGGCCCCACAACCAGCGCATCCACCGAGGGCAGGCACCGGTCATCTGCACCGTTGCGGCGCTCCCTGTTCCGATGTATTGCGCGCCCAAAATACCTACAACGCAATACCGACGGGCGCAGACCGCTATCCCTTTTTATGCCTGCAATGCAAGCAGAGGCCAGCTGTTGCAGAAGGTGGATGAAGGCGAGCGCCCTCTATCGGAATGTGGCAGCTCAATCTGGATGCGCCTCGGCCACAGCCGCGGAAGCACCCTGCCCTAAAAATGATGTGCGTCAAAAATGTTCAGCAGGTATATTCCGAACATCTGCTTACACGACCATGTTGCTTGCCACATCCGCCACCTCCATGAGCACGCCCCATAGTGGCCGCTTGCTGGCCTATGCCTGTGCCGCCATATTTGCCGCATGCTTGCTGGGGATTGTGCTGCGGCCCATCGGTTTTCTCTCCGTTTTCTGGCCAGCCAATCAGTTGCTGCTGGTATTGTTTTTGCGCTACCCGCGTGTGCTGTTGCAACCCCTGGGCATGGCTGCCATCTTTGTCAGCTATGTAGCGGCGGATGTGCTCACCGGCAGCAATCTGTGGGTGTCCATGGGGTTTTCGGTCGCCAACATGGTAGGAGCTGCTTCTGCCTGGTGGGTCATGCACAAGCACTCCGAGCGCGATCTGCAGATGGAAGGCCAGTTCTCCGCGCTCCTGGTGTTCTATGGCAGCGGCGTCGCCACCACGGTATCGGCCGCCATTGGTGGTCCCATCAGCGCTTATGCCTTCAGTGTTCCGCTGCTGCAGGGAACCCTGATGTGGTGGACCGGCGAGTGGATGAACGCGATGATCCTGCTGCCTTTCCTGCTGGCGCTGCCCACGGCACGCAAAGCCACCCTGGTGCAGGAGGCTCTGCCGATCGCCGCACGTGTGCTGCCGGTGGCGGCTGTCGTCGTGCTGGAAGCAGCCAGCTATACGGTCGCCGGCAAGGTCGGGGCCCTGGCCTTTTCGCTGCCTGCGCTTCTGTGGTGTGCCCTGAGTTACCGCATCCTGCCCACCACCATCATCACCATGCTGGTGTTTGCCACGAAGATCATCGTGGCCTCCAGGCTCGATTTCACGCCAGCGCAGTTTGTGGACGTAGCCACCTTCCGTCTGGGGGTCACCATGCTGATCCTGGGCCCACTGTCGGTGGCCGGAGCGCATGCTGCGCGCTCTGAATTGCTCAACCGCATGCGCTACCAGGCCCACCATGACAGCCTGACCGGCGTGCTCAGTCGCAACGGTTTCGTGCAGGCAAGCGAGCTGCTGCTCCAGCGGCTGATGCACGAGCGCGGATCCGTGGCGGTGCTGATGCTTGACCTGGATCATTTCAAGCGCGTGAACGACAGCCACGGCCATGCCACCGGAGATCACCTGCTGTGCGAGTTCTCCCGCACCGTGGTTCATACCTTGCGCCCGCAGGACGTGTTTGGCCGTATCGGCGGGGAAGAATTCGCTGTGGTGCTGCCGCACATCAGCGCCCAGGATGCCGCTACGATTGCCGAGCGGCTCTGCCTTGCCGTTCGGGCAGGCAAGTTCCAGACCCTGAGCAACGAATCGCTGTCTGCCACGGTCAGTATTGGCGTCGCCCACGTGGCGCAGCTGTCACAGTACGACTCCATCGAAAATCTGCTGCGCGATGCCGATGTGGCGCTCTACCAGGCCAAGAGCCGTGGCCGCGACTGCGTGATGCTGGGCCCGGCTCGATAAAAAAATAATAGCTGCCAGCGCACGCCAATCGTGCGCTGGCAGCCTGTCCAGTCATGGTTTGAATCGCTATTGCACCAGCTGCGGGGCCGCGGCCAGCTGCCTTCGCTGCAGAAACTGCAGAACCGAATCCACCGTCGTGGTCTCGATATGGCCCGAAAAACGCTTCTCGGGTGGATGGTCATCAAAGGCAATATTGGCGCGCGTCATGCGGCCGCCCAGGCGCGTCATGGCGCCAATGCGCAAATCGCTGGGCTGGTAGCCTTGCAGCTGCAGCCATGCCTGCGCCTGGCCGCGGCTGTGCACTGCAGGCTCCATGGCCTGCGCCAGCGCTTCCAACGCCCATTGGTTGCTTTGCTGGTAGCGCAGGCTCCATGGATAGGCCACCATGCTGTAGTGCGGTTCATGCAGTTGCAGGGGTTGCTCATTGCCAGAGAGCGCCAGCAGCAATTTCTGCTGTACCGCAGGCGCAGGCACCATGAGCACCGCCTGGTAACGCCACAGGTCGTCCAGAAAGAACTCCCCCAGACCCTGGCGGTACACGTGAGAAGCGGCAGTACCGCAATCATTGAGCTTGTGCACCACGCGCCAGGCACCTGTGGCCGACTTGTAGGCCCAGCCCATGTGCGAGTACTGCAGCTGGTACTTGCTCAGATCCTGCCCCTGGCGGCCCAGCAGCACAACCTGCGCGCCGCTGGCATCCAGCGCCTGTGCCACGTGTTGCGCCAAGTCCAGGCTCTTGCGCACACTTTCCACCGTCGGCTTCTGCACTTCGCAGCTGCGCCCGGCCTGGGCGCCTGCTGCAGCCAGCATCGCTGCTGCCATGAGGGTCACGCGGAATGGTTTCATCATCGCAATCTCCTTGGGGCGTTCTTACAGGCGCTCGTTGTAGAGCAACGCCTTGCCGATTTCGTTCGGCACAAAGGCGATCACTTCGCCCGCTGCCGACAGCAGAACTCCTGTGCCGATAACGCTCACGAAGATGGCCGTGCCCACGCTGGCAGCACTGGCGCCCAATGCGCCGGCCGACAGCTCAATGCTGGCGGCTGCACCGTCCGAAGCGCTCTCCAGCAGCAACACTGTGCCCTTGGCCGATGCCTTGACGCCCTTGACGACGAGCTTGGCACCATCGACCGACAAAGCCACCGGCAACGCCACGACGGCGGTGGATGCGCCCACCGACACCGCAGTCCCCACCACAACCGAGGCAATGGGCAGGGCCGACACCATCAGCGATGCATCGCTTTGCGCATGGGCGGCGGGGGCCGTGGCCAGCCCCAGCACCAGGGCGGCGCCAGCGATGGCTGCTGTGGCAGTACGTTGCAATCCGGCAAGGACTGGGCTCTTCATGCTGTGCTCCCGTGTTGGCTGGTGTATGCGGCCCGCGTTCACACGCGCTCCTGGCTGCTGCTCACTTCTGGGTTGCGCTGCTCGCTACGCATGGCGCGGGCACTGTACAAGGCTGCAGCCAGATCCGATTCATGCTTGTCGCGCAGCATCTTGGCCAGGGTGAAGGCCGTGGTGATCATGTACAGCCAGCTCACGCCCAGGAACGCCTTGTAGGTGGGGTTGATGTCCATGCTCAGCAGGCCCCAGCCCGTCAGGCCCATGGCGATGGCAAAGCCACCCCAGACCACAAAGCGCCACATCGGAGTGTCACCAGCAGACTTGCCGCTGTCCGATTGCTTGTCCCGTACAAACTTGGCCAGCACGAAGGCCGCCGAGAGACAGAACATATAGCCCATCACCATGAACGCCTGCTCCAGGTGTTGCCCCGGCAGCCAGGCCAGGCCGATCGCGCACATCGAGATCGCAATACCGAACGAAATCCATACCTGGTATTGCCATGCACGGGTGTCACGTTGAACAGGGTTGAATGAGTGAGACATGTGTGATCGGAGCATCCGGGCCCCGCGTTGGTTGAACACGGCGCCATCATGCAATCCAGCGGCCTTGCCAGCATCCCCCTTTAATGCCGGTAGCAGCTTTCAATAAAAATGGTATTGAAAAATGATACTTTCGTCACCACCCGTCTGTCGCCGGGCCATCGGGCAGAGAAAGCCTTCCATGGCATGATCGGGCCCATTGCATCCCCGCATTCCCGCGCCAGACAGGAGACCGCCGTGCGCCAGCCCCCTACCCATTTGCCTGCAGCCCCGCAAGCCGACCCCGCCGAACTGGCTGAATGGTGTGAGGCCTTCGATGGACTGCTTGCCGTCTATGGCGCAACACAGGGCAAGGAGCAGGCAGCCGCACTGCTGGATGCGCTGCTTGCCCATGCCCGCAAGCGCCATGTGGCGTGGAAGCCTTCGGGCAACACGCCGTATGTCAACACCATCACCGTAGATGAGCAACCGCCCTATCCGGGCGATGTGGACCTGGAAAAAAGACTCTCTGCCATCCTGCGCTGGAATGCACTGGCTATGGTGGTGCGCGCCAATGCCGCGCATGGCGAGCTGGGTGGCCACATCGCCAGCTACGCATCGGCGGCCGATCTGTTCGAGACCGGCTTCAACCACTTCTTCCGCGCCGATGACGGCCACCAGGCCGCCGACCTGGTGTTCTTTCAGCCGCATTCGTCGCCCGGCGTGTATGCCCGCGCCTTTCTCGAGGGACGGCTGGGAGAAGACAACCTGAGCCACTACCGCCAGGAGCTGGTGGCCGCCAGCCAGGGCATTCAGGGCCTGTGCTCCTATCCGCACCCCTATCTGATGCCGGAGTTCTGGCAGTTTCCCACCGGCTCGATGGGCATCGGCCCCATCAACGCCATCTACCAGGCGCGCTTCATGCGCTACCTGGCGCACCGAGGCCTGGCCGACACCGCTGGCCGCAAGGTGTGGGGTTTTTTTGGCGACGGCGAAATGGACGAGCCCGAATCCATCGCGGCACTCACCCTCGCTGCCCGCGAAGGGCTGGATAACTGCATCTTCGTCATCAACTGCAACCTGCAGCGGCTCGACGGCCCGGTGCGCGGCAACGGCCGCATCGTCGATGAGCTGGAATCGCTCTTCAGCGGCGCGGGCTGGAACGTCGTCAAATGCCTGTGGGGCTCGGAATGGGATGCGCTTCTGGCACGCGACCACAGCCATGTGCTGGCACGCACCTTTGCGCACACGGTCGATGGCGAGTTCCAGACCCTGTCGGCCAACGATGGCGCCTTCAACCGCGAGCATTTCTTCAACCAGAGCCCCGAGCTGGCCGCCCTCGTCGCCCACCTCTCCGACAGCGACATCGACCGCCTGCGCCGGGGCGGACACGATCCGGTCAAGATCCATGCCGCCTTTGCCAGCGCCGCCGCGCACAGCGGCCAGCCCACCGTGGTGCTGGCCAAGACGATGAAGGGCTACGGCATGGGCAGCATCGGCCAGGGCCGCATGACTTCGCACCAGCAAAAGAAACTGGGCGCCGAAGACCTGCTCGCCTTCCGCGACCGCTTCAGCCTGCCGCTGACCGACGTACAGGCAACCTCTGCGGCCTTCCTCAAACCCGCCGACGGCAGCGCCGAGATGCGCTACCTGCATGCGCGCCGCCAGGCCCTGGGCGGTTTTCTGCCCGCACGCAAGACCCAGGCCCCGCAGGTGGCGGTGCCCAGCCTGCAGGCTACCGCACAGTTTGCGCTGGAGGCCGATGGCAAGCCCATGAGCACTACCATGGCCTTTGTGCGCCAGCTGGGCAACCTGCTCAAGGACAAGGAGCTGGGCCCGCGCATCGTTCCCATCGTGGCCGATGAAGCCCGTACCTTCGGCATGGCGGGGCTGTTCCGCCAGGTCGGCATCTATGCGCCGTTCGGCCAGCTGTACCAGCCGGAAGACAACGCATCGATGCTGCTGTACCGCGAAGAGACCACGGGCCAGATTCTGGAAGAAGGCATCAGTGAAGCCGGTGCCATCTCCTCATGGACAGCTGCGGCCACCAGCTACAGCACGCACGGCACCGCCATGCTGCCGTTTTTCATCTTCTACAGCATGTTCGGCTTCCAGCGCGTGGGCGATCTGATCTGGGCCGCTGCCGACCAGCGGGCACGCGGATTTCTGATCGGCGCAACCAGCGGCCGCACCACACTGGGCGGCGAAGGCCTGCAGCACCAGGATGGCAGCAGCCTGCTGACGGCCTCGACCGTGCCCAACTGCAAAAGCTACGACCCGGCCTTTGCCGGAGAGCTGGCCGTCATCATCGACCACGGCATGCACCGCATGCTGCAGCAGCAGTGCGACGAGTTCTACTACATCACCGTCACCAACGAAAACGTGGCCAACCCCAGCCTGCCGCCTGATGCGCACGAGGGCGTGGTGCGCGGCATGTACCTGCTGCAAGCTGGCAAAAAAGAGAGCACGCAGCGCGTGCAACTCCTGGGCAGCGGCGCCATCATGGGCGAAGTACTGAAAGCCGCCCGCATACTGGAGAGCGAGCATGGCGTGGCAGCAGATGTCTGGAGCGTGACCAGCTACACCGAGCTGGCACGCGATGGCGAGGCACAGCTCGAAGCCTGGCGCAACGCCCCGGATGGCCAGCCGCTGCAGCCCGGCTGGTTTGCCCAGCAGTTGCAGCACTCGCAAGGCCCCATCATCGCCGCCTGCGACTATGTGCGCGCCCTGCCCGAGCTGGTGCGCGCCTACCTGCCTGCCGATGCGCAGGGCCTGCCGCGCCAGCGCTATTACACGCTGGGCACTGATGGTTTCGGCCGCAGCGATTCGCGCGCTGCCCTGCGCCGCCACTTTGCGGTGGATGCGGCAGCCATCGTGCAGACCTATGTGCGCAGCCAGCAACAGTAAAGCTTGATCTGGGCAAAAAAGCCAAGCCATTGTGCGCAGCCGCCCAGGCCTGCACATCACGCCTGATGACTCCTGAATTGATAGCTATTGGCGCTTACCAGTTGAGCGCCAATGGCTATTTTCATGCAAATTCTGCCACCAACGGTCTGGCGTGCGGCGCAGTAATTGCCCCAATACCGCCCGTCGCTGTGCGTGCCAGTATCGGGCCATGCGGCTGCCGCATTGGAACAACATCACAACATCAGGAGCAACTATGCAACGCACACGCCTGGCGCAGGCCTTGGCCACCTTGGGACTGCTGGGTTTGACCGCCGCCATGGGCACGGCCCACGCGCAGGACAAGGTCAAGATCGGCTACATCTCCGACATGTCCAGCCTGTACGCTGACCTCGAAGGCAAGGGTGGCGCCACCGCCATTCAGATGGCCATCGATGATTTTGGCGGCAAGGTGCTGGGCAAGCCCATCGAGCTGCTCACCGTCGACCACCAGAACAAGGCCGACATTGCCGCCAGCAAGGCGCGCGAGTGGATCGACACGCAGAACCTGACGATGATCTTCAGCGGCACCAACTCTGGCACCGCCCTGGCGCTGGCCAAGGTGGCGGACGAGAAAAAACGCGTGATGATCAACAACGGCGCTGGCTCCTCCGCCCTGACGAACGAGGCCTGCACCCCTTACTCGGTGCACTATGCCTATGACACCGTGGCCCTCTCCAAGGGTGCGGCAGGCGCCATCGTCGACAACGGCGGCAAGAACTGGTTCTTTCTGACCGCCGACTATGCCTTCGGCCATGCGATGGAAGCCGATGCCTCCAAGGTTGTCAAGGCCAAGGGTGGTGCCGTGGCAAGCGCCGTGCGCCATCCGCTCAATGCGTCGGATTTCTCGTCCTTCCTGCTGCAGGCACAGAACTCCAAGGCCCAGGTACTGGCGCTTGCCAATGCAGGTGGCGACACCATCAACGCCATCAAGGCCGCCAAGGAATTCGGCATCGACAAATCGATGAAGATCGCACCGTTGCTCGTCTTCTACAGCGACATCCACAGCCTGGGGCTGAAGAACACGGCGGGCATGCAGTTCGTCACCAGCTGGTACTGGGACATGAACGACGCATCGCGCAAGTTCGCCGATGCCTACATGAAGAAAACCCAGCGCCGCCCCACCGAAATCCAGGCCGCCGACTACTCGGCCACCATGAACTACCTCAAGGCCGTGCAGGCTGCCGGCACCACCGATGCCGACAAGGTGATGGAAACCTGGCGCGGCATGAAGATGGACGACTTCTTCGCCTCGGGCTCCATCCGCGCCGACGGCAGCTACATCCACGACATGTACCTCGTTCAGGTCAAGACGCCACAGGAATCCAAGGGCACCTGGGACTACTACAAGATCGTCAAAAAGCTGCCCGGCGACGAGGTGTTCACCACCAAGGAAGAAACCAAGTGCGCGCTGTGGAAGTGACCTGACACGTTCTTACGCCCCCATGCCTGGCGCCTGCCAGGCATTTTTCTTGCCAAAGGGCACTTGGCGCCCAATGCCTTCCTTCACCCCGCACGGCAGCGAAAGTGCAGACCTGCGAAGCGGGCGACAGGCCATTTTTCATCGTCCCCCATAATGGGACTGCAATCCGCAGAAAAGGAATTCCCATGCCCCATTCTCCCAATGCCGATTTCGACTCCCTCCTGCCCGGCCGCGCGACTGCGGCAGGCAGCACACGCCGCAGCGCGCTGCAGATGGCACTGGGCGTGGGCTACGCCGCAGCCGCTGCGCCTGTCATGGCACAAACGGCCATCAAGACATCCGATGCAGGCCTGACGGCGGGCACCATCCAGTACACGGTCGATGGCTTTCAGGTCAGCGCGTACCGCGCGGCGCCCGAGGGCAAAGCCAATCTGCCGGTGATCCTGGTGATCCAGGAAATCTTTGGCGTGCATGATTACATCGCCGACACCTGCAGGCGTCTGGCCAAGCTGGGGTATCTGGCCATTGCCCCCGAACTGTTTGCCCGGCAGGGCGACCCGCGCAAGTACACCGAAATCAGCCAATTGCAGGCCGAATTGGTCAGCAAGGTGCCCGACGCACAGGTGATGAAAGACCTGGATGGCGCGCTGGAATGGGCCGCTGCCAATGGCGGCGATGTAAGCCGCGCGGGCATCACCGGCTTTTGCTGGGGTGGCCGTATCACCTGGCTGTATGCGGCCACCGGCAAGGTGAAAGCCGGTGTGGCCTGGTATGGCCGCCTGGAAGGCACCGCAGGCAGCCTGCAGCCCAAGCACCCGACCGATATTGCGGCCGATCTGAAGGCACCCGTGCTCGGCCTGTACGGCGGCAAGGACCAGGGCATTCCGCTGGATTCCGTCGATGTGATGAAGCAGGACCTGCAAAAAGCCGCCAGCGCAGGCAACGCTGCTGCTGGAGCCTCCAGCTTCCACATCTACCCTGACGCTGGCCACGCCTTCCACGCCGACTACCGCCCCAGCTACCGCAAGGACGCTGCAGAAGACGGCTGGAAGCGCATGCAGGACTGGTTCAAGGCCAAGGGCGTTGCATAGGCCCGGGCAAGTCCTGTTCAAACAAAAATAGCTGCCAGCGCTTTACTATTCAGCGCTGGCAGCTATTATTTTTATATCGTTGAGCACCCCGAATCCAGGCTAGCTGCAGCGAGCCTGGGATTTGCAGCAAGCTCAATTCAGCGGGTTGTCACGCCAGAACAGATCCCACGGGTCCATTTCCTTGCCATCCGGCCAGCGGCACAAGGTGTTCTTGCCCTTGGGGGTGTCGACCAGGGAGCCCCCCATCTGCACGCAGTAGGCCGAAGCCGGGCTGCGCGGGCCCTTGTATGTGGTGGCGTACGACTCCTGCTTTTTCTCGTTGGGGTCCTCCAGAGGCTTGAGGCCGGACGTGCTGGTACAGGCTGCCAGCGCCGCAAACGCCAGCAGCGCAGCAGTGCCTTTTGCAAAGCGAGCGATCAAAATCTTCTCCATTCCTTCTAGCAGCAGCCAGGCATTGAAGCGCCTTGGCGGGCTGCGTTGCAGATGGGCCCATTATCCCAAAGCAGCATCAGTCCCTGAGCCATTGCCGCAGACGCGGATAAATGGGTGCACCAACCGCCAGATCCGGGCCCGGCAACCAGGCGAGACCCGCATGCACGAGGCCCGATGCCCCTAGATAGATACCCATCTCAAAATTGATGCGCAGGCCAGTGGCATGGCCACGGTAACCGCCTTCATGGAACAGCACCTGTGACGGCAGTTGAAGGTGCGTGAGTGCCGCCCAGGCCCACGCGGTGGCCTCGGTCTCTCCGCCATGCTCGATGACGGGTAGCTGCGCCAGGGCGTCGTCCATACGAGGCCGCAAGGCGGCAGGCACCACCGCCAGATGCCCCGCTTCGTGCAACAGGTCACCAGGCCAGCGCAGTTGCAGCCGATCCACCACCAGCCCGCCTTGCACAATGCGAATGCCTGGCAGAAAGCAGTCGCCGGGCAGAAGCTCCTCGCGTACCTCCAGACCGATCTGCCGCAGAAACTGCAGGATGCGCTCGGTGGCCTGCGCATCGGTCAAGGCAGCCGCGCCGGCGCTCATTGGTCCAGCAGGCTTCGCACGCGCTCCTGCAGACGCGCTGGCTGGCACTGTTCGGGCGGCAAGGGCTCGCCGACGCGCAGCGTCACCCGGTTGAACAGGCCACGGCGGAAAGGCCGGGTCATGGCGCCCTTCGGCTCCACCCGGCTGAAGTACGAACCCCACAGATTCGACAGCGCCATCGGCACCACCGGAACCTGCAGGCCATCGGCCTTCGCCTGTTCCAGAATCTTCATCATGCCGCCCTTGAACTCCTGCAACTGGCCGTCACGGGTAATCGCCCCTTCGGGGAAGATAGCCAACAGGTCGCCTTCACGCAACACCTGGGCGGCGCGGGCAAAGGCTGCTTCGTACACGGCGGGGTCTTCCTTCTGCGGCGCGATCGGAATGGCCTTGCACAGGCGGAACAACCAGCCCAGCAGCGGAGTGCGGAAGATGCGGTAATCCATCACGAAATGGATGGGACGCGGGCTCGCTGCCATCAGCAGGATCGGGTCCACAAAGCTCACATGGTTGCAGGTGAGCAGCGCCGGTCCGTCCGTGGGAATGTGGTGCGCGCCCGCCACCCTGAACCGGTAGACCAGGTGCGTGGCCACCCAGGCCACGCAGCGCAGCAGGTATTCCGGCACCAGGAAGAAGATATATCCCGCCACGATGGCATTGGCGATGCCGGTCATCAAAAATATCTGTGGCACGCTGAAACCCGCTCCCAGCAATGCGCCCGCGCTGACGGAGCTGGCAATCATGAACAGCGCATTGAGAATATTGTTGGCCGCGATGATGCGGGCACGGTGCGTAGGCTGGCTGCGCATCTGGATGAGCGCATACATGGGAACACTGTAGAGACCCGCAAACAGCGACAGCAGCAGCAGATCGGCCATCACCCGCCAATGGGCCGGCTGCGAGATGAAGGCCCCCACATCCATCAGCGGCGCCGCGGGCAGGCTGCGCGAAGCAAAGTAGAGGTCGATTGCAAATACGCTCATGCCGATGGCCCCCATGGGCACGAGGCCGATTTCCACCTGGCGGCGCGACATCACCTCGCACAGCAGAGAACCGATGCCGATGCCGATGGAAAACACCACCAGCAGCAGCGATGCCACATGTTCGTTGCCGTGCAGCACTTCCTTGGCAAAACTGGGAAATTGGCTCAGGAACACGGCACCGAAGAACCACATCCAGCTGATGCCCAGCAGCGAGCGGAACACCACGACATTGCTCTTGGCCAGTTTGAGATTGCGCCAGGTCTCGGTCAGCGGGTTCCAGTTGATCTGCAGGCCTGGATCGGTGGCGGCCGCCACCGGCACGCCCTGGGCCATCAGACGACCCACCAGCGCCAAGGCGATGCAGGCAACAGCGACCGATGCGTGCCCGATCTGAGGCAGCGCCACCAGCAGACCGCCCACCACATTGCCCAGCAAAATGGCGACAAAGGTACCCATCTCGACCATGCCATTGCCGCCCGTCAACTCGTCATCGCGCAGCACCTGGGGCAGGTAGGCGTATTTGACCGGGCCGAACAAGGTGGAATGCACCCCCATCAGGAACACGCAGGCCAGCAGGATCACCGGGCTCTCGATCCAGAAGCCGATACCTGCAATCAGCATGATGCCGATTTCCAGATCCTTCACAAAGCGGATCATCCGGTGCTTGGGAAACTTGTCGGTGAGCTGCCCCGAGGTGGCCGACAGCAACAAAAACGGCAAAATGAACAAGGCGCCAATCACCAGGCCCGCCATGGAGGGTGGCATCCATGCCACCTGCAACTGGTAGGTGACCATCACCGTGAAGGCGAACTTGAACAGGTTGTCATTGGCCGCGCCGGCAAACTGGGTCCAGAAAAATGGCGCAAAGCGGCGTTGGCCCAACAAGGCAAACTGATTGGGGTGGGCGGGCGCATCCGCAGCGGCGCTTGTTTCCTGACGGCTCATTTCCGGGGTCTCCTGGCTGGTGGTTTTGATCATGGCTGAGGCCCTTGCACCAGCGTGGGCCTGATTGTGCCTGCGGCAGACGCAGGCAGGCGCTCTGCGTTGCGCACACGCCGCACCATTATCAAAAGCGGCACCAGTGCCAGCGCTGCCGCTACATGCTTCAACGCATGGCCGCCCACCCAATGGTGGCTGATGCTCCAGACAAAGGAATCGCCCAACTCCAGCACCTTGGCCAGCGCATACCAGGCCACAACAGCCCCCCATGGCCACAACAATTGCCCTTCAGCGGCCCGCGCATTGACGGCAGAGAAACGTTGCCACAGCGCCACCGCCAGCAGCAGCACCATGCCTGCTCCCTGCAGCACCGCCCAGGGCAGCAACTGGCCGGTTTGCAGCCATACCCACAGCGACAGCGGCCCAAGCGCCAACACCAGCACGGCCGTCACCACAGCCGCACGCCGTGAAAGCACCGACTGCAGCGCCAGGGCCAGCACACCGGCAAACACGGGCACCATGCCCAGGCGATCCCAGAACACGCGCCAGTCATCAGGCATCAGGTGGTAATAGCTGGAGCCAGCCGCAGTGAGCAGCAGGCCGCCAAACACCAGGGCCAGCCAGGGGGGCGCGCTGTCGGCACGCACCGCAGCCGGCGCCTGCCACACGCCGCGCCACAGGCCCAGGACACCAATGAGCGCAAACGGCAAATTGCTGAGCACGTCCAGCGCGTTGCGCAGGCCCCATAGCGCGCGCTGGTCCGCAAAATCATGGTAGTGCGCAGCTTGTGGCACATAGGGGCCGAGGCAGGCCAGCGCCAGCAAAGCGGCGTAGCTCGCGTACAGCAGCCATTCGGCAGGTGTCACGCGATACAAGAGGGGTGAAGGCATGGATGTATCGGTCATGGCCGCCACTGTGGCGAGGTGCCATCACGGCGTCTCGAATTCATGCAGTGATCGCCTATGATGGCGCCCAGAGTAGCAATTTTCGATACTATTTCGCAAAATCCATGAGCACCACTGCTGACCTGGTCACCGCCCTCAAGAAAGAACTCAAAGCCGCACAGATGACCTATGCCGACCTGGCCGATGCGCTGGGCATGGCGGAGTCGAGCGTCAAGCGCATGCTGGCCAAAGGCGATATGCCGCTGTCGCGCATCGATGCCATCTGCCATGTGCTGCGGCTGGACTTTGCTGACCTTGCGCGCCGGGTAGCCGACAACCAGCCGCTGATCAAGGAGCTGACGCAGCAGCAGGAGCAGGCGGTGATTGCCGACAAGAAGCTGCTGCTGATGGCCATCTGCGTGCTCAGCCAGTGGACGCTGGAGCAGGTGCTGGCCACCTACCGCCTGACCGAGGCCGAAGGCATCAAGTACCTGGCACAGCTGGACCGCATCGGCATCATCGAGCTGCGGCCAATGAACCGCTATCGCCTCAAGCTGGCCAAGACCTTCCGTTGGCGCCCGCATGGCCCGGTGATGGAGTACTTCCGCGAGAACGCGCTGCACGATTACTACTCTGGTACCTTCGACAAGGCGGGCGAAGGCCTGATGCTGGTACACGGCTCGATCAGCCGCACCCTGGCCCCTGCCTTTCTGGAGCGGCTGCAACGGGTGGCGCAGGACTTTGCCCAGCAGCATTTGACTGACCAGCGCCTGTCTGAGAAGGAGCGCGAAGGCTATACCCTGCTGCTGGCGATGCGTGGGTGGGAGCTGTCAGTGTTCACCGCCATGCGCCGCACCGGAACCGGCGGCGAACGGTGAGTCTTGCGCTGTTGCCTCTGCAAGCCCTATCTTCAAAAACGATAGCTGCTTGCGCTTTTCCTTCAAGCGATCAGCAGGCATTTTTACTAAACTTCTTGCGTGAACACCAGCAACGCACCACTGTAGCGATGCAGTTGCTGGCCAGCGATTTCGCCCTGGCTGAAAAAGCCGATCAGCGGAATATCGCCCAGCACATGGTGCAACAGCTCCAGTTCGCCGTTCTCCGCGCCAAAATAGCCACCGCCGCGGCCCGTGCAACTGATATAGATGGCGCCGGCAATGGCACGCTCCTGTACCGCCTCCGGCACGCCTTCTGCCTCAACAGAAAGCTGTGAGCCGCCCGCCAACAGCGGCTGGCCATTGGCGGGCGCCAGCGATTCACGCAGTTCAGCACACATGCGCAACAGGTCGGCGCGAGCGGCGGTCCAATTGCGCTGGCAAAAGCGCAGATACTTCTGCTCCAGCGCCGATTCGGGCAGCACGATCCCGCCTCGGCGTGTATCCACGCCCAGCAGTGAACAGACGCGTGCCTGCGGTGGCAGTTGTCCTTCGTACACGCTTTGAGGGTGGTCAATATTCTCCAGGGCCACCTGCATGTTGCGCATCTTGCGCGTCGCCAGCTCCGGATGGGTGTCCATGCGCACCAACATGATCTCCTCCAGCACCTCCAGCGCCGGGCGCCCGTCCAGCGACAGCAGCACATTGTCCTGCAAGGCAGTGATGCGCATCCGCCCGCCGATTGGCTGGCAGCCCTGGGTCACGGACTGCAGGGCCGCTGCATCTGCACCGAAGGCAAGGCCCGAGATCCCGCCATGAAACACGCCGCTGTGCCGGGGCTCCAGCGCTTTGCTCCACGCCAGTTGCAAGGGGGGCGCCGAGCCGGAGCACAACCCGCCCAGCAATTGACCAGCCCCGGTGCGGGCAGCCAGTTCCTGCAGCAGATCTGGCAAATCATGCAGGTTGGCATCTGCATGTACCAGCGCCTGTTGCCACGTGCTGAAAAGCGCGGCAGAAGCGCCGTGAGGAACGCCCCCCTCCGAGCGCAAGGGCGCAATGCCGGAAAACACTCGATACGCGTGGCGCGGTAGATCCAGCAGCATCACGGCCAGTGCAGGCTCGGTCAGGTATTCCGCACGCGTCGCCATGACGCCAGCCCCCACGGCGCCCGACCAGTCGCTCACTTCGGGGAATTCATCCTGCAAGGCTTCGAGCAACGCCTCGGCGTGGCTGGCAAAGGCGTCACTGAAATATGCAACCCCCAGGCTGGGATTGCGGGCATAGCCGCTCTGCGCCATGCGACCGCGTATCTGTGCCACCACCAGCGAGACGGCCATGCGCCAATCGGGGTGGGTGGCGTGACCATAGGGAAACCGTTTCATGCGGATCATTCTACGGTCCGGCCGGCACCATGGCGGTGTCAGCCATGACCGCTTCGGGGTCGCCGCAAAACGGAACTGCGGTCGTGGCCCGCCCGCAGACCAGTGCCTATTTTCGACCGGACACCGGTTTCTTGGCCGCAGCGCGCTTGGCGGGAGCCCATGGCGCCGCAGCCTTGCCTGCTGGCGCCTTCGCTGCCGGCTTCCTGGCAACGGGGCTCTTGGCCTTCGCCTTGGTGGCTGCGCCACCTGTCGCACCCATCGCCTCCATCGCCGTGGCAGCCGCTTCCTGCGTGGTGGCCGCATGCTGCATGGCGTGCTGGGTCACATCCTGCACGGCCTGCTGCGCGATGTGCTGAAACTGCTGGGTCAGGGCGCTCCACCACTGCAGGGGATCTGCACCTGTACCGCCAGAAGCATTGGCAGTCACGCCCGGGCCATCCTTTTTGGTGGATGCATCCGGGGGCGCGCTTGCGGCCACAGGCGGCTTTGCAGCGAGGGGCGGAACCTCCTGTGCGGCAGGCGCCTTTGGTGCGGCGCCCTTCTGCCCGGCCGTCGCAGCCTCCGCGCCCGAGCCGTTGGCGAACTGCTGCCAGTTCTGCACCACCGAAGTGGCCCAGTTCTCCACGGGAACGTTCATCGTCTGGAGTGCAGAAAGTGTCATCTTCTGCACTTCCATCGCTTGGATCGTGGCCGCCAGGGCACGCTGGTTCTGCTCCAGCCAGAACAACACGGTTTTGAGCTCGCCAATGCGCTTTTCGAGGTCGTCCACGCTCATGGTCGGGGCCACCCAGTCACTCCATTGGGGAAATGCCGAGGCGCTGCTTGCCACTCCGCCCTGGGCCAGTTTCTGCAAAAAATCAAAGCCGGGTGCAAAAGGATTGAATGAATCGCTGCTCGTCGCCATGAAAATAGCCTCCTGTTGTTGCCGCTGTTTCCGCCCAAGGCGTTGTGGCAGCTTATCCGATCGGCTGACCGCTGGCTATCCGCTTCTCCATCCAGGTTTCCCTCTATGCAAAGCCTCTTTCACCTTGCCTTCCACGTCCACGATCTGAATGCCGCACGACAGTTCTACGGCGCCACTCTGGGCTGCACCGAGGGCCGCAGTACCGATACATGGGTGGATTTCGATTTTTTCGGCCATCAGATCTCATGCCATCTCGGCAAGCCGTTCGAGACCACCAACACCGGCCATGTGGGCGACCACCTGGTGCCCATGCCGCATTTTGGTCTGGTGCTGGAGTTGCAGGATTGGCAGCAATTGGCGCAGCGCCTGCGTGATGCGCATACCCAATTCGTGCTAGAGCCCCAGGTGCGCTTCGAAGGACAGCCGGGCGAGCAGTGGACGATGTTCTTCTACGACCCTTCAGGCAACCCGATTGAGGTCAAGGGCTTCCGGTCACTGAAGCAGCTGTATGCCAACTGACGGCGGTATGACATTGGCAGCAACTCAGCCTACCAATGTGCCCAGCGCTCTGCTGAATGGCGGGCACAAAAAAGCCAGCTGGAAAGCTGGCTTTTGATGTTCTGGTTGCGCGAGAAGGATTTGAACCTCCGACCTTTGGGTTATGAGCCCAACGAGCTACCAGACTGCTCCATCGCGCACCGCAATTATAGCGCGATATGGGGTGGCATTTCTGGAGTCTTGCGCTTTTCCTGATTATTTTCGCAGCTGCAACTTTGATAGCGCGTCCATGACAGGTCCGGCTGGAATGACGAACCGCCTGCAGAGAGGGCGAACTGCTCGCAGCAACAACAAAAAAGCCAGCTGAAAAGCTGGCTTTTGGTGTTCTGGTTGCGCGAGAAGGATTTGAACCTCCGACCTTTGGGTTATGAGCCCAACGAGCTACCAGACTGCTCCATCGCGCACCGCAATTATAACCCAGCGATTTCCTTGATATGAAGTCCATTGCCATATTTTGGAAATATTTTGCACTGCAGCATCTGAAGCCTCGGTCCAAGCGGGTCCAAGCAGGAATCCATCTTCCTGCAGGTCACGAAAGCCGCTGCACCACCCACATATAAGCAGCCAAAAAGAAAAAGCCCACCGAAGTGGGCTCTCTCCTCAGCTTTGCAAAAATTGCGAAAGCTTATTCAGCAGCGGCTTCACCGGCTTCTTCAGCGCGGTCCACCAGCTCGACAAACGCCATAGGAGCGTTGTCACCCACACGGTAACCCATCTTCAGGATACGGGTGTAGCCGCCAGGACGGTTCGCCGAGCGAGGACCCAGCACGTTGAACAGCTTGGTGACGCTGTCGCGGTCACGCAGACGGTCAAACGCCAGACGACGGTTGGCAACGGTGTCCACCTTGGCCAGGGTGATCATGGGCTCGATCACCTTGCGCAGTTCCTTGGCCTTGGGCACAGTGGTCTTGATGGCTTCGTGCTCGATGAGCGAATTCATCATGTTTTGCAGCATCGCCTTACGGTGAGACGAGGTGCGGTTCAGTTTACGGAGGCCGTGTCCGTGACGCATGGTGCTTTTCCTTTTAAATCATTGATTCAATCAAACAGCCGTATCAGGTACTGTCTGACGCACTACAAATGGGCTTTCCCGAAACGGGAAGCCCGTCATTATAACTTAACGCTTTTCCAGACCGGCAGGTGGCCAGTTTTCAAGCTTCATGCCCAGCGTCAGACCACGGGAAGCCAGGACTTCCTTGATCTCGTTGAGCGACTTGCGACCCAGGTTAGGCGTCTTGAGCAACTCGTTCTCGGTGCGCTGGATCAGATCACCGATGTAGTAGATGTTCTCAGCCTTCAGGCAGTTGGCAGAACGCACGGTCAGCTCCAGCTCATCCACAGGACGCAGCAGGATCGGATCGAACGTGGCGTTGTTACGTGCCTGGCCACCAGGTTGGTCGAACACGTCGAGCGCGCCACCTTCCAGTTGGGCAAACACAGCCAGCTGCTCCACTAGGATCTTGGCCGACGAGCGCACTGCATCTTCTGCAGCGATGGCGCCGTTGGTTTCGATCTCGAGAACCAGCTTGTCCAGATCGGTACGCTGTTCCACACGAGCGGATTCCACCGTGTAGCTCACGCGCTTAATAGGCGAGAACGATGCGTCCAGCACGATGCGGCCGATCGACTTGGTCGACTCGTCACCGTAGCGGCGGACGTTACCGGGCACATAGCCACGGCCCTTTTCCACCTTGATCTGCATGTCCAGCTTGCCGCCTTGCGACAGGTTGGCAATGATGTGATCAGGGTTGATGATTTCAACGTCGTGCGGCGTCTGGATATCAGCGGCCGTCACCACACCTTCGCCATCCTTGCGCAGGCTCAGGGTGACTTCATCACGGTTGTGCAGCTTGAAGACCACGCCCTTGAGGTTCAGCAAGATGTTGACCACATCTTCCTGGACGCCATCGATGGACGAGTATTCGTGCAGCACGCCTGCAATGGTTACTTCCGTCGCTGCATAACCCACCATGGACGACAACAGAACACGGCGCAGGGCATTGCCCAGAGTGTGGCCATAACCACGCTCGAACGGCTCCAGCTCCACCTCGGCACGATTGTGGCCCAGCTGTTCTACGTTGATTGTCTTGGGTTTCAGCAAATTGGTTTGCATGCAAACTTCCTCTCAATACCCCCGGCTCGTTACACCGGTAAGGCTGGTGAAGCACCAGAACCGCGATGCCTCGCGGTTCTGGGACGGATACTTCTGCAGTCGAAAACCGACCGTCGGAATTAACGGGAATACAGTTCGACGATCAGCGATTCGTTGATGTCAGCGCCGAATTCGTCGCGGTCAGGAGCCTTCTTGAAGACGCCTTCAGCCTTGTCTGCCGACACTTCCACCCAAGCAGGGAAACCCACTTGGCCAGCCAGTTGCAGAGCTTCCACGATGCGGGCTTGCTTCTTGGACTTTTCGCGCACGGCAACCACATCGCCTTCCTTGACCAAGTAGGAAGAGATGTTGACGGATTGGCCGTTCACGGTGATTGCCTTGTGCGACACCAGCTGACGCGCTTCAGCACGGGTCGAACCGAAGCCCATGCGGTACACCACGTTGTCCAGACGGCTTTCCAGCAGGCTCAGCAGATTGGCGCCAGTGTTGCCACGACGACGATCGGCTTCAGCGAAGTAGCGGCGGAATTGCTTTTCCAGCACGCCGTACATGCGCTTGACCTTCTGCTTTTCGCGCAGTTGCAGACCGTAGTCGGAAGTGCGGGCACCCGAAGTGCGGCCATGTTGGCCTGGCTTGGTGTCCAGCTTGACTTTGTCCGCAATCGAGCGACGTGCGCTCTTGAGGAACAGGTCTACGCCTTCGCGGCGGGAAAGTTTGCCCTTAGGGCCAATAAAACGTGCCACTTGAATATCCTTTTTTCAGCTACCGCATAAATGCGGGAGCCGCCAGAGCACCATGCACTGGCGGCGGTGGGCTTATGGTGAATTAGATACGACGACGCTTTTGAGGGCGGCAGCCGTTGTGAGGCACTGGCGTCACATCGGAGATCGACGTGATGCGGATGCCCAACGCACCCAAGGCGCGAACCGAGGATTCACGACCTGGGCCTGGGCCCTTGATCTCGACGTCCAGGTTCTTGATACCTTGTTCCATGGCAGCACGGCCGGCCACTTCGGAAGCAACCTGGGCAGCAAAAGGCGTCGACTTGCGAGAGCCCTTGAAACCCTGGCCACCGGACGAAGCCCAAGACAGAGCATTGCCTTGGCGGTCGGTGATCGTGATGATGGTGTTGTTGAACGAAGCGTGAACGTGTGCAATACCGTCAGAAATGTTCTTGCGAACTTTCTTACGTACACGAGCAGCTGCGTTGTTTGCAGGAGACTTAGCCATTGTGTACCTTCAATCTCTTATTTCTTCAAAGCCGCTGCGCCCTTGCGCGGACCCTTGCGGGTACGGGCATTGGTGCGGGTACGTTGACCACGCATGGGCAGACCACGACGATGACGGAAACCGCGGTAGCAGCCGATGTCCATCAAACGCTTGATGTTCATCGTGGTTTCACGACGCAAGTCACCTTCCAGGGTCAGGTGAGCAATCGCGTCACGGATCTTTTCCAGATCAGCGTCCGTGAAATCCTTTACTTTCTTGGCGTAGTCGATACCCGTGGTTTCGCAGATCTTGCGAGCCGTGGTACGACCGATGCCATAGATAGCGGTCAGGCCGATCTCCGCATGTTGGTGCGGAGGAATGTTAATACCAGCAATACGTGCCATTTGCGTCCTCTAGTCTTTCAATCAACCTTGGCGCTGCTTGTGGCGCTGGTCGGTGCAGATCACGCGTACGACACCCTTGCGACGGATGATCTTGCAGTTACGGCAAATCTTCTTTACCGAAGCTGAAACTCTCATTTCATTCTCCTAAAACTTCCATCCGCTCCAGTCTGTGACGGCATTTCAAATTTTTAGCCCGAACAGACTGGAGGGCACACTTTCCTGTCGATCTCAGTTTTTGGCTGAGGCCTTGAAGTTCGCCTTCTTCAGAAGCGACTCATACTGCTGAGACATCATGTAGTTTTGTACCTGGGCCATAAAGTCCATAGTCACCACCACGATGATCAACAAGGAAGTGCCACCGAAATAGAACGGAACGTTGTACTTCAGGATCAAGAACTCTGGCAGCAGACACACAAAGGTGATGTAGATCGCCCCTGCAAGTGTCAAACGCACCAAAATCTTATCAATATAGCGTGCTGTCTGATCCCCTGGTCGAATACCGGGAATAAAGGCACCACTCTTCTTCAGGTTATCGGCCGTTTCGCGGCTGTTGAAAACCAGAGCCGTATAGAAGAAGCAGAAAAAGATGATCGCTGCGGCGTAGAGCATCACATAGATAGGTTGACCAGGAGTCAACGTACCAGCAATGTCCTTGAGCCAACGCATCGATTCGCCAGCGCTGAACCAGTTCACAACCGTAGCAGGCAGCAAGATGATCGACGAAGCGAAGATGGGAGGAATCACACCTGCCATGTTCAGCTTCAGCGGCAAGTGCGAAGACTGGCCACCATACACCTTGTTTCCAACCTGACGGCGCGCGTAATTCACCAGGATCTTGCGTTGACCGCGCTCGACAAACACGACGAAGTACGTCACGGCTGCCACCACGAGGACGATGAAGATCGCGGCAATGATGCTCATCGCACCAGTGCGCACCAATTCGAGCAAACCGCCGATGGAGCTGGGGAGACCCGCAGCAATACCAGCGAAGATCAGGATCGAGATCCCGTTGCCCAAACCACGCTCTGTGATCTGCTCACCCAACCACATCAGGAACATCGTACCGGCAGTCAGGCTGACCACAGCAGTAAGACGGAACCCGAATCCAGGGCTGAGAACCAAACCGGCGGTGCCTTCCAGCGCAACGGCAATGCCGAGTGACTGGAACAATGCAAGGGCCAGCGCACCGTAACGGGTGTACTGGGTGATCTTGCGACGGCCGGCTTCGCCCTCTTTCTTCATCTGCTCGAATGTCGGGACGACATAAGTCATCAATTGCATGATGATCGATGCCGAGATGTACGGCATGATCCCCAGTGCAAACACGGTGAAGCGCGAGAGCGCTCCGCCCGAGAACATGTTGAACAGATTGAGAATGCCACCCTGTTGGCTATTGAACAGCTGCTGCAACTGGTTTGGATCGATACCAGGCACCGGAATATGAGCCCCGATGCGGTAGACGATCAGCGCCAGCAACAGAAAAACCAAACGACGACGCAAATCGCCGTACTTACCGGTCTTTGCAATGGTTGCGGTGTTCGTAGCCACTGATGATTTCTTTCAGAAAAGGTTAGGCGATGCTGCCGCCAGCGGCTTCGATCGCAGCCTTGGCACCAGCGGTGGCACCGATGCCATTGAGCTTCACGGCCTTGGTGAGTTCACCAGCCTTGATCACCTTCACGACCTTGGCCAGCTGACCAACCAGGCCAGCTTGCTTCAGCACTGCCAGATCCACTTCTGCGGCGCCCAGGCGCTCCAGAGCAGCCAGCGACACTTCGGCGTTGAACTTCAGCGTGGTCGACTTGAAACCGCGCTTTGGCAAACGACGCTGCAGAGGCATTTGACCGCCTTCGAAGCCTACCTTGTGGTAGCCACCCGAACGCGACTTCTGACCCTTGTGGCCACGGCCGGCGGTCTTACCCAGACCCGAACCGATACCACGGCCCACGCGACGCTTGGCGTGCTTGGCACCTGCTGCAGGCTTGATGCTATTGAGTTCCATCATCAATCCTTTCAGAGAACCTTCACCAGGTAGGCGATCTTGTTAATCATGCCGCGCACTTCGGGGGTGTCCTTCAGTTCGCTGATGCTGTTCAGCTTGCGCAGACCCAGACCACGCACGGTGGCGCGGTGGTCTTGCTTGGTACCAATCGGGCTACGCACCAGTTGGACCTTCACAGTTTGTTGCGTTGTCATAGTGACGACTCCGATCAGGCGAACAGGTCTTCAACCGACTTGCCACGCTTTGCTGCCACTTCCGAAGGGGTCGTGGAATTGTTCAAAGCGTCGAAAGTGGCGCGAACCATGTTGTAGGGATTCGACGAACCGTGGCTCTTGGCCACGATATCGGTGATGCCCAGGACTTCGAAAACGGCGCGCATTGGGCCGCCGGCAATGATACCGGTACCCTTGGGAGCAGGAGCCAACATCACGTTGGCAGCGCCATGGTGACCCATCACGGTGTGATGCAGGGTGCCGTTCTTGAGCGACACCTTGATCATGTTGCGACGAGCTTCTTCCATAGCCTTCTGCACGGCAGCAGGCACTTCCTTGGACTTGCCCTTGCCCATGCCAACGCGGCCGTCACCGTCGCCAACCACGGTCAGTGCAGCGAAGCCGAGAATACGACCACCCTTCACAACCTTGGTGACGCGGTTCACCGCGATCATTTTTTCGCGCAAACCGTCGTCACGACCTTCGTCTTGCACTTTGGGGGAAAATTTAGCCATTTCTATCCACTCCGCTTAGAACTGCAGGCCGGCTTCGCGGGCTGCATCAGCCAGAGCCTTCACGCGGCCGTGGTATGCAAAACCTGCACGGTCGAAAGCAACCTTTTCAACGCCAGCTGCCTTCGCCTTTTCAGCGATGCGCTTGCCGATGAGAGTCGCTGCTGCGGTGTTGCCACCCTTGCCGGAAGCGCCCAGGTTGCTGCGCACTTCGGCTTCGGCCGTCGATGCAGTAGCGATTACCTTGGTGCCGTCGCCGGAAATGATCGTGGCATAGATATGGAGGTTCGTACGGTTCACCGTCAAACGCGCAACGCCTTGGTTGGCAATGCGGATGCGGGTCTGCAGGGAACGACGAAGACGCTGCTCTTTCTTGTTGAACATCATGCAGCTCCTTATTTCTTCTTAGTCTCTTTGATCGTGACCTTCTCATCCGAATAACGGATGCCCTTGCCCTTGTAAGGCTCGGGAGGACGAACGGCACGAATCTCTGCTGCCAGCTGACCAACACGTTGGCGGTCAGCACCCTTGATCACCACTTCCGTAGGGGTAGGGGTGGCAACGGTGATGCCAGCAGGCATTTCAAAGTTGACTGGGTGGGAGAAACCAACGCTCAGGTTCAGCTTGCTGCCAGAGGCTGCAGCCTTGTAACCCACGCCGACGAGAGACAGCTTCTTTTCGAAGCCCTTGCTCACACCAACCACCATGTTGTTCACCAGCTGACGCATGGTGCCGCTCATGGCGTTGGCTTCGCGGGAGTCGTTCACTGGCTCGAAAGCCAGCTTACCTTCGTTATTGGTCACCTTGACCAGGGCGTTAGGGGCCAGAGCCAGCGTACCGCCGGCGCCCTTCACGCTGATTTGGTCTTCCTTGATGGAGACATCCACACCTTGGGGGATGCTCACAGGCATTTTTGCTACGCGGGACATTTCAGTATTTCTCCTTCAATGCCACGGGTTAAGCCACATAGCAAAGCACTTCGCCGCCGACACCGGTAGCGCGCGCCTTGCGATCCGTCATCACGCCCTTGGGAGTGGTAACGATAGCAACGCCCAAGCCGTTTTGGACTTGAGGAATTGCATTGCGGCCCTTGTACACACGCAGGCCAGGACGGCTCACGCGCTCGATACGCTCGATCACTGGGCGACCGGCGTAGTACTTCAAGGTAATTGCGAGTTCAGACTTGCCATCTTCGGTCTTCACTTCGAAGCCGTCGATGTAACCCTCTTCCTTCAGCACCTGGGCGATGGCAACCTTCACTTTGGAAGATGGCACCGACACGGTGGCCTTGGACACCATTTGGGCGTTGCGGATACGGGTCAGCAAGTCAGCGATTGGATCACTCATGCTCATGTTTAATCTCCTGACTGCTTACCAGCTGGCCTTGGTCACGCCGGGGATGGCGCCGACAAATGCCAGTTCACGAATCTTGGCGCGGCCCAGACCGAATTGACGGAAGGTGCCACGGGGACGACCCGTGATTTCGCAACGTGCACGTTGACGATTGGGGTTTGCATTGCGAGGCAGCTTCTGCAGGCCCAGACGGGCTGCTTCACGCTCTTCGTCGGTGCGCTTGCTGTCACCGGCGATTGCCTTCAGTTCTGCATACTTGGCTGCGTACTTTGCAGCCAGCTTTTCACGCTTCAGTTCGCGTTGGATCAGTGCTTGTTTAGCCATGCATCACCTCAGTTCTTGAACGGGAAGCGGAAAGCCTGCAACAAAGCCTTGGCTTCGTCGTCATTCTTCGCAGTCGTCGTAATGCTGATGTTGAGACCACGCAGTGCGTCGACTTTGTCGTACTCAATTTCAGGGAAGATGATCTGTTCTTTGACGCCGATGTTGTAGTTACCACGGCCATCAAAAGCGCGGCCAGAGATACCACGGAAGTCACGCACGCGAGGCAGTGCCACGGTCACGAAACGGTCCAGGAACTCATACATCTGAACGCCACGCAGGGTCACCATGCAGCCGATAGCCTGGCCTTCGCGGATCTTGAAACCAGCGATAGCCTTCTTGGCCTTGGTCACCACAGGCTTCTGACCAGCAATCTTGGTCAGGTCAGCCACAGCGTTGTCCATCACCTTCTTGTCGGAAACGGCTTCGCTCACACCCATGTTCAGGGTGATCTTGGTCAGGCGAGGCACTTCCATTGGGGAGGTGTAGCCGAACTTCTTCATCAGTTCGGGAGCGATTTGCTCACGGTATTGTTTTTGCAGTCGTGCAACGTTTGCCATGTCTTACTCCTTAGGCTGCCTTGATTTCAGCGCCATTGGACTTGAACACGCGAACACGTGCGCCGTCGGCGTTCACCTTGATGCCCACGCGGTCACCCTTGCCGGTCGCCGCATTGAAGATCGCCACGTTCGATTGGTGGATAGGCATGGCCTTTTCCACGATACCGCCGTTGGTGCCCTTCATGGGGTTTGGCTTGACGTGCTTCTTCACCAGGTTGATGCCTTCGATCACCAGGTGGGAGTCATCAGCGCGCAGCGTCACAACGCCGCGCTTGCCCTTGTCGCGCCCAGTCAGCACGACCACTTCGTCGCCCTTGCGAATCTTGTTCATGGTGCTGTCCTTAGAGAACTTCAGGGGCCAGGGACACGATCTTCATGAAGCGCTCGGTACGCAGTTCACGCGTCACGGGGCCAAAGATACGGGTGCCGATAGGCTCCAGCTTTGCATTGAGCAACACTGCAGCGTTGCCATCGAATTTGACGAGCGAACCGTCAGCACGGCGAATACCCTTAGCGGTACGCACCACCACAGCACTGTAGACCTCGCCTTTTTTGACGCGGCCACGTGGAGCAGCTTCTTTCACGCTCACCTTGATAATGTCGCCAACGCTCGCATAGCGACGGTGCGAACCACCCAGCACTTTGATGCACTGGACAGACTTCGCGCCGGTATTGTCGGCAACCTCGAGTCGAGATTCTGTCTGGATCATTTCAATATTCCCAACTTGCACCAGCAGACCGGACAGCCCAATAAGAATTAATCCTCATGGACAGCCAAGCAGCCAGTCAGTCTTGGGCCCGTCGTCCACACCGCAACCATTTACGATGCTTCTCCTGGGCAGAAACCTCACGCGTGAATTCAGTCAAACCAAGAAATGGTCGCCAAATTACGCGCGAAGCTGATTATTCTGACAGAGCGCCTCCCCTCTGTCAATAGCGCAACCACCGTCCGGTTCCGCTTTGGCGGTTTTACGCCCGTTTTTTGCCTGTGTACTGTTGCGCCAATGCCAAAAAAGACTCCAGCGCAGGATCTGCCCCCAATTCCTCACGCAGGATTTCGGCCACCCGAGGGGCCAGCTTGGCAGCCAGACGCGCATCCAGAAACAGCATCCGGTTGCGGCGGGCCAGCACATCTTCCACAGTGCGAGCGTACTCATGGCGCGCGGCAAAGCGCACCATGGCTTCGCTCAGGCCATCAGCCAGCCAGACGGATGCACCCGGCAGGGCTTCGATGACCGCTGCCTCGCTCCCATAAGAGTGCATGCCCTGCCCCATGTGCATGCTGTGCTGCGAGCGGCCCGAGGCGGGCGAGCCCACCAGCGGCAGGTTCACCGTCACCCCGCCAGGCTTGCGCGGCAGCTCCCCCGCATTGAAGCAGGCCTCGAGCACGTCTTCCGCCATGGCGCGGTAGGTGGTCCACTTGCCACCTGTCACGGTCACCATGCCCGATTTGCTGGTGAGCACAGTGTGCTCACGGCTGATGCCCTTGGTGTTTTCGCCGTCGTCATCCTGCGGCTTGGCGAGGGGACGCAGGCCTGCCCACATGCTGCGCACGTCGGCCAGCGTAGGCTGGCGGCTGAGGTATTTGCCCGCTTCACTGAGGATGAAGTTCACTTCTTCGTCAAACGGCACCGGCTCGCGCGCCAGGTCATGGCGCGGGGTGTCAGTGGTACCCAGGATCACCTTGCCCAGCCACGGCACGGCGAAAAGCACCCGACCGTCGGCGGTCTTGGGCACCAAAAGCGCGTGGTCGCTGGGCAGGAATTCACGGTCGACCACCAGGTGCACACCCTGGCTGGGGGCGACCATGGCTTTGACTGGCTTGCCAAGCATCTGCGCGTCTTCCTGGCGCAGTTGATCCACCCAGGGGCCGGTGGCGTTGACCACGCAACGTGCACGCACCGTATATGCCTGGCCGGTCTCCGCGTCCTTGCATTCCAGGCCGACGACACGGCCACCTTCCTGCACCAGCCCGGTCACCGGACAGTAATTGATCAGCAACGCGCCCTTGGCCGCAGCCGTGCGCGCCAGCGCCAGTGCCAGGCGGGCATCGTCGAACTGACCGTCCCAGTATTTGACGCCCCCCTTGAGGCCCTTGCCCTGTACCGTTGGCAGCAGGCCACGGGTAGCGCCAGCCGACAGGAACTGGGTCGAGCCCAGCCCCGCCTTGCCCGCCAGTGCGTCATACATCTTGAGGCCGATGCCGTAGAAAGGCGTGTCCAGCAGCCGGTACGAAGGCATGACGAAGGCAAGCGGCTGTGCAATGTGCGGCGCATTGTGCAGCAAGGTAGTGCGCTCATGCAGCGCCTCACGCACCAGTGCGATATTGCCTTGCGCCAGGTAGCGCACACCGCCGTGCACCAGTTTGGTGGCACGCGAGGATGTGCCCTTGGCAAAGTCCATGGCCTCCAGCAGTACCACCTTGAAACCGCGCGCCGCTGCATCCAGCGCCACGCCCAGGCCGGTTGCGCCTCCGCCTACCACGGCCAGGTCAAAAGAAGGCGTCTGCGCCAGCTGCTGGAGTAGCTCAGCGCGAACCGTTGCTTGGGGAGAGGTCGAGGTATTCATGAACAGGAAAACTGGTGATCAGACGGCGGCATGCCCGCGTTGCGTTTCCTAAATTTTCGCTCTTTTTCGTTTTTGATGCAATCTAGCCGGAAACAATGATTCGTTTTTGATAAATTTTGATCAAACGTAACAAAACCATCCTCAAACAAGCATTCAAGGACAGATGTCGCGGTTGATAAAAAGAAGAGCTGTCTGCGCTTGTTTTTATGGAGTTTTAGATATTTTTATAGCCCAAAATGTGTACTACCTTGCGCTGACAGCTATCGTTTTTGAGTTTCTAACATTGCGCCGTCAGTGCCGCACGGTCACCAGCCAGCGGTAAGGATCGCCTTGCCCCGCCTCGCTGCCGCGCGGCCCAAGCGCCACCAACACCCCCTGCGCCCCGGGACCTGGGCGTTAAGTCTTGCCTCTGCAGCCAGTCTGCAGTTGCCGGTTTGCAGGGTGATGTCAGCAGCAGCTCATGTCAGCGCACCTTGCCTTCCTTCCAGGCGCTCAGCAGCTTGTTGTAGTCAATGGTTTCACCCTTGGGCTTTTCGTTGGCCAGTTTCTTCCAGGGCGCATGCGCATCGCTCAGCCACTTGTTGGGATCTCCCTTGGGGTTGAGCTTGGGCGCGCAATGGGCCATGCCGGCGCGTTGCAGGCGGGCCATCACGTTGTCCATTTCATCCGCCAGGTTGTCCATGGCCTTCTGCGGCGTCTTTTCACCGGTCACAGCCTCGGCCACGTTCTTCCACCACAGCTGCGCGAGCTTGGGGTAATCGGGCACGTTGGTGCCAGTCGGCGTCCACGCCACGCGGGCCGGGCTGCGGTAAAACTCCACCAGGCCACCGAGCTTGGGCGCCATGTCGGTCAGCGCCTTGGACTGGATGTCCGACTCGCGGATCGGCGTGAGGCCGACAATGGTCTTCTTGAGCGATACGGTTTTGGAGGTGACGAACTGCGCGTACAGCCAGGCAGCGGCGGTCTTGTTGGCGTCGTGGCCGTTGAAGAAGGACCACGAGCCCACATCCTGGTAGCCGTTCTGCATGCCCTGCTTCCAATAGGGTCCGTTCGGACCGGGGGCCATGCGCCACTTGGGGGTGCCGTCGGCATTCACCACGGGCAGGCCGGGCTTGGTCATGTCGGCGGTAAAGGCGGTGTACCAGAAGATCTGCTGCGCAATCTGTCCCTGAGCGGGCACGGGACCGGCCTCGCCAAAGGTCATGCCCATGGCTTCCTTGGGCGCGTATTTCTTCATCCAGTCGATGTACTTGGTGAGCGCATAGACGGCCGCAGGCGAGTTGGTGGCGCCGCCGCGCGACACCGATGCGCCAACCGGCGTGCATTTGTCATCGGCCACGCGGATGCCCCATTCGTCCACCGGCATGCCGTTGGGGTTGCCGATATCGGCCGAGCCCGCCATCGACAGCCAGGCATCGGTAAAGCGCCAGCCGAGCGATGGGTCCTTCTTGCCATAGTCCATATGGCCATAGATGGGCTTGCCATCGATCTGCTTGACATCGTTGGTAAAGAACTCGGCAATGTCTTCGTAGGCGCTCCAGTTCAGCGGCACGCCCAGGTCATAGCCGTATTTGGCCTTGAACTTGTCCTTCAGGTCCTTGCGCTCGAACAGGTCGGCGCGGAACCAGTACAGGTTGGCAAACTGCTGGTCGGGCAGCTGGTAGAGCTTGCCGTCGGGCGCGGTGGTGAACTTGGTGCCGATGAAGTCCTTGATGTCCAGGCCCGGATTGGTCCACTCCTTGCCCGCGCCTGCCATGTAGTCGGTCAGGTTCATCATCTTGCCGTAGCGGTAGTGCGTGCCGATCAGGTCGGAATCACTGATCCAGCCGTCGTAGATCGACTTGCCCGACTGCATCGAGGTCTGCAGCTTCTCGACCACATCGCCTTCCTGGATCAGGTCGTGCTTGACCTTGATGCCGGTGATCTCTTCGAAAGCCTTGGCCAGCGTCTTGGATTCGTATTCGTGGGTGGTGATGGTTTCGGACACCACGGCAATCTCCTTCACCCCCTTGCCCTGCAGCTTCTTGGCGGCATCGATGAACCACTTCATCTCGGCCGCCTGCTGGTCCTTGCTCAAGGTCGAGGGCTGAAACTCACCGTCAATCCACTTCTTGGCATCGGCCTCTGCGGCCCACGCGCCGTGCATGGCGAGCATCGCCGCTGCCGCCGCCAATGCTGTGTATCGCATCTTCATGAATGTCTCCTAGGTGGCGCTTCCCCGGGGTGTCCGATCGCGGCTCCGGGGAGGCGGAGAGCCGGATACGTTGAAAAATACCGTTCGATCTCTCTCTGCCTGCGACTAGCCCTTGCGCATGATCAATGCGAGCAGCAGCATCGACAGGACAAAGCTGATCCACACCGAAGGCTCTGCCTCCAGCGACATCCACTCCTGCAGCTTGCCTGCAATGCCAACAAAGATCAGATTGAAGTAGGCGGCTGCCAGAAGCCCGATGAAGAGCCGGTCCCCGCGCGTGGTGGCAATGGGCAGCCAGCCCCGCCGCAGCGTGGTGGGTGACTTCAGCTCCCATACAGTCATGCCGATCAACATCAGCACGATGCAGGTGAAAAATACCGCCACCGGGGTGGTCCAGACCATCCAGTCAAACATGGCGCTTCTCCTCTTTCATTCCGATGCCCATGGCGTCCGCATCGCCCTGCCTCACACCCGACCCATCGCAAAGCCCTTGGCGATGTAGTGGCGCACAAACCAGATCACGATGGCGCCAGGCACGATGGTGAGCACACCCGCAGCCGCCAGCGTGGCCCAGTCCATGCCCGAGGCGCTCACGGTGCGTGTCATGGTTGCCACGATGGGCTTGGCGTTCACGCTGGTCAGCGTGCGCGCCAGCAGCAGCTCCACCCAGCTGAACATGAAACAGAAAAACGCCGCCACGCCCACACCTGCCTTGATGAGCGGCAAGAAAATGGTCAGAAAGAAGCGCGGGAAGGAGTAGCCATCGATATAGGCGGTTTCATCGATCTCGCGCGGAATGCCGCTCATGAAGCCTTCCAGAATCCAGACCGCCAGCGGCACGTTGAACAACAGGTGCGCCAGCGCCACGCCCAGGTGCGTATCCATCAGGCCCACGGTGCTGTAGAGCTGAAAAAACGGCAGCAGAAACACGGCCGGCGGCGTCATGCGATTGGTCAGCAGCCAGAAGAACACATGCTTGTCGCCCAGAAACTGGTAGCGCGAGAAGGCATAGGCCGCAGGCAGAGCCACGGTGAGCGAGATGACCGTGTTGATGGCCACATAGATCAGGCTGTTGATATAGCCCGAATACCACGACTCATCGGTAAAGATGCGCACGTAGTTGGACCAGGTGAACTGCTGCGGGAAAAACGAGAAGCTCGAAAGAATCTCCTCGTTCGTCTTGAAGCTCATGTTCACCATCCAGTAGATGGGCAGCAGTGCGAACACGATGTAGAGCACCAGGAAGATGCTGCGCTTGTGAAACCGCTTGTCGTTCATGTCAGCTCCCGCGCTCATTGCTCCACCTCTGCTTCCTGCGTGCCTACGCGCTGCATCCAGTTGTAGAGCACAAAGCAGAACAAGAGGATGATGAGGAAGTAGATCAGCGAGAACGCCGCCGCAGGCCCCAGGTCGAACTGGCCCACAGCCTTCTGCGTGAGGTACTGGCTCAGAAAGGTGGTGGCATTGCCCGGCCCGCCGCCGGTCAGCACAAAGGGCTCGGTGTAGATCATAAAGCTGTCCATGAAGCGCAGCAGCACGGCAATCATCAGCACGCCCCGCATCTTGGGCAGCTGGATGTAGCGGAACACGGCAAACTTGCTCGCGCCATCGATGCGCGCCGCCTGGTAATAGGCGTCGGGAATGGAGCGCAGCCCGGCGTAGCACAGCAGCGCCACCAGGGGTGTCCAGTGCCACACATCCATCACCAGTACCGTGAGCCACGCATCCGAGGCGCTGCCGGTGTAGTTGTAGTCAATACCCAGCTTCTGCAGAGTGTGGCCAAGCAGGCCGATATCGGCACGGCCATAGATCTGCCAGATGGTGCCCACCACGTTCCAGGGGATCAGCAGCGACAGTGCCACCACCACCAGCACGGCAGACGACTTCCAGCCCTTGGCCGGCATGGCCAGCGCCAGCGCAATACCCAGTGGAATCTCCACCGCCAGTACTGCCAGCGAGAACGTGATCTGCCGCCACAGCGCCGAATGCAGCTCTTCATCGCGCATCACCGCCGCAAACCATTCGGTGCCGACGAACACCCGCCGCTCGGGGTCGATGATGTCCTGCACCGAGTAGTTCACCACCGTCATCAGCGGTAGGATGGCGGAGAAGGCCACGCACAGGATCACCGGCAGGATCAGCCACCAGGCCTTCTGGTTGACCGGCTTGTTGGAGGGGTTCATGCCATCAGCTCCTCATTGCGGTAGTAGCAGGTGTGCGGGTTCACCACCTCCAGCCAGACCGTGGCGCCAGGCGCGGGCAGCGCCGTGTCGGCCATGAACCGGGCCTTCAGGGCCTTGCCGTCCACGGCAGCGGTCAGCAGCATATGGGTGCCCACATCCTGCACGCGCTGGACCTGCGCGGGCACGGCACCGGCGGAGCCTGCGGGCGCGAGGCGCATGTATTCAGGCCGTATACCCAGATGCAGGGCTTGCTGCGCGGCGGCAGCACCCTCCAGCCCTGCAGGCACGGCCATGCGCTGGCCTGCCACCCATATGGCGCCATCCCGGCACTGCAGGGGCAGGAAATTCATGCCCGGCGAGCCAATGAAGTGCCCGACGAAGGTATGGCTCGGGCGCTCGAACAGGGCCTCGGGCGCGCCCACCTGCATCACCCGCCCGCGCGACATCACCACCACCTGCTCGGCAAAGGTCAGCGCCTCCACCTGGTCATGGGTCACATAGATCAGCGTGAGCTTGAACTCCTGGTGAATCTGCTTGAGCTTGCGGCGCAACTGCCACTTCAGGTGCGGATCGATCACCGTCAGCGGCTCATCGAACAGCACCGCCGCAACATCGGGCCGCACCAGCCCCCGGCCCAGCGATATCTTCTGCTTGGCATCGGCCGACAGGCCGGCTGCGCGCTGGTTCAGCTGCCCGCTCATCTCCAGCATCTCGGCGATGGCGCCCACGCGCTTGCGGATCTCGGCCTCCGGCACCTTGCGGTTGCGCAGCGGAAAGGCCAGGTTCTGCTCCACCGTCATGGTGTCGTAGATCACCGGAAACTGGAACACCTGGGCAATATTGCGCTGCTGCGGGCTCTCCTGCGTCACATCGCGCCCGTCAAACAGCACCTTGCCGTGCGATGGCGTCAGCAGGCCCGACATGATGTTGAGCAAGGTCGTCTTGCCACAGCCCGACGGGCCCAGCAGCGCATAGGCGCCGCCGTCGGCAAACTCCATCTGCAGCGGCAGCAGGGCGTAATCGCTGTCCTGCTGCGGGTGGGGACGGTAGGCGTGCGCCAGATCCAGGGAAATACGAGCCATGGCTTACACCTCTTGCGCCGCACCGGGCCACTGTGACGACGATGACCGCTGTGGCTGTTGCTGCTGTTGCGGCAGCTGCAGCAGGGCACCGCCCTGGTTGCCTGCACGCTCCGTCTCAAAAACATAGCAGTCAGCGGTCGCCAGATAAAGGCTGACCTGCTCATTGGCTGCCAATTTGTGCACACCCGTCAGTTGCGCCACCCAACCACCCCAGGGCAGCTGCACATGCACGAAGGTGTCCGAGCCGGAGATTTCCACCAGGTACACCTGGCCATGCAGATGGATGTCGCCCGGGCGCTCCTGCAGGCGCAGCGCACTCGCGCGAACGCCCACCACCACCTCGCCGGTGGTGGCGGTTGCGGGCAATGGCTGCTGCAGCGGCAGCGTGGCGCCTTGCGGTAAGGCAAGCTGCGCGCCGCCAGCCTGCACCTGGGCCGTCACCAGGTTCATGGGCGGATCGCTGAAAGCCCGCGCCACTCGCAGCGAGCGCGGTGCATGGAAAACCTGGGCCGTCGGCCCGTACTGCAGCAGCTCGCCCGCGTCCAGAACAGCGGTGTAGCCACCCAGGAGCAAGGCCTCGCCCGGCTCGGTGGTGGCGTAGACCACGGTGGATCGGCCTGCCTCGAACAACTGGCTCAGTTCATCGCGCAGGCCTTCGCGCAGCTTGTAATCGAGGTTGACGAGTGGTTCGTCAAGCAGCATCAGCGGCGCGTCCTTGGCCAGGGCGCGCGCCAGGGCGACGCGCTGCTGCTGGCCGCCTGAGAGCTCGGCAGGCAGGCGATCCAGAAACATATCGATATGCAGGCGCTCAGCCAGGCTGCGCACCTTGCTATCAATTTCAGAGTCACCACGCAGCCGCAAGGGAGACGCAATGTTCTGCGCCACGGTCATTGAAGGGTAGTTGATGAACTGCTGGTACACCATGGCCACATCGCGCTGGCGCACCGATACGCCGGTCACATCCTGGCCATCGACCAGCACCCGGCCGCCAGCGGGTTTGTCCAAACCCGCCATGATGCGCATCAAGCTGGTTTTGCCCGCCTGCGTTGCGCCCAGCAGCACCGTCACAGCATTGCTCTGCAGCGATAAATCCAGCGGATAGAGCCATGTCTGCCCTCCGACCCGTTGGACCACATTCTCCAACACCAGCTGCATCATCGCCTCTCTGCTCCGAATGAAAGAGCAAGCCTGCAAATCTGTGAAAATGAAAGCCTCGTGCTTTCGAATTCGTTCATTTTTGTTCTTTTGAACGCGCCTCCAATAGAAAGTTACCCTAGTAAGGGTTCGTTTTAATTCGATCTACAGTGTTTGGGAGCAAACTGCCGCAGACGGCTCCTGCTGCACCCACGCCCTCCTCACTGCCCCTATCAACACCTCCTGCGCTGTGAACACCAATCCACGACAACTCCAATTGATAGACGAGGTGCGCCGCCGCCAATCTGCCACGGTCGAGCAGTTGGCAGAGATCCTGGGCGTCACCTTGCAAACCGTGCGGCGCGACATCCAGAAGCTCGCAGACACGGGGCTGCTGGTGCGCTTTCACGGTGGCGTGCGCGTGCCCAGTTCCACCACCGAGAACCTGGCCCACACCCAGCGCGAATCACTCAATGCCGACGGCAAATCGCGCATCGCCAAGGCGGTGGCTGCCCAGGTGCCCAACAACTGCTCGCTGATCCTGAACATCGGCACCACCACCGAGGCCATTGCCCGCGCTCTGATGCAGCACCGCGGCCTGCGCGTCATCACCAACAACCTCAACGTGGCCGCCACGCTCAGCAGCAATGCCGATTGCGAAGTGATCGTCGCCGGCGGCGTGGTGCGCGGGCGTGATCGCGGCATCATCGGCGAGGCGGCGGTGGATTTCATCCGCCAGTTCCGCGTCGATATTGCGCTGATCGGCATCTCGGGCATCGAATCAGACGGCAGTCTGCGCGACTTTGATTTCAGAGAAGTGAAAGTGGCCCAGACCATCATGGAGCAGGCCCGCGAAGTGTGGATGGCCGCCGACCAGAGCAAATTCGGCCGCCCGGCCATGGTGGAGGTGGGGCCGCTCTCGCGCATTGACCGCCTCTTCACCGATGCGCCGCCGCCCGAGCCCTTTCCGCGCCTGCTGCAGGACGCCAATGTGCGCTGCACCGTGGCCTGAAATATGAACACCCGCCTGAGCCGCTGCGGGACGGCCCTTGCCTGGCTGCGCTGGCCGGGCCGCTCCAGCGCCATCGACGTGCGTAGCACGCAATGAATCACGGAAAACCTATGACCTACTTGCTTGCCCTCGACCAGGGCACCTCCAGCTCCCGCTCCATCGTGTTTGACGTGCGCGGCAACATCGTCGCCCTGGCCCAGCAGGAGCTGCCACAGATCTACCCCAGCCCCGGCCATGTGGAACACGACCCACTGCAGATCTGGGGCACGCAGCTCGCCACCGCGCGCGAGGCCCTCAAGAAAAGCGGCATCAGTGCCAGCCAGATCACGGCGCTTGGCATCACCAACCAACGCGAAACCACCGTGGTGTGGAACCGCAAGACCGGCCAGCCCATCCACAATGCCCTGGTCTGGCAGGACCGGCGGGCAGAGCCCGTATGCGCCCAGCTGCGCGAAGACGGTCATGCTGGTCTGATCCAGCAGAAGACCGGCTTGCTCGTCGACGCCTATTTTTCCGCCACCAAGCTGCAGTGGCTGCTGGACCACGTACCCGGCGCGCGTGCCGCCGCCGAGCGCGGCGAGCTCGCCTTTGGCACCGTGGATACCTGGCTCGTCTGGCAGCTGACTGGCGGCCAACGCCATGTAACCGACGTGAGCAACGCCAGCCGCACCATGCTCTTCAATGTGCACAGCAACCAGTGGGACGACGAACTGCTGGCACTCCTGCGCATTCCGCGCTCGCTGATGCCGGAGGTCCAACCCTCGACCAGCCACTTTGGCGATACCACGGACGATTTTCTGGGCGCGCCCATCCACATCGGCGGCATGGCGGGCGACCAGCAAAGCGCCCTCTTCGGCCAGGCCTGCTTCTCTGCAGGCATGGCCAAGAACACCTATGGCACCGGCTGCTTCATGCTGATGCACACCGGAGGCACCTTCCAGACCTCGCGCAATGGCCTGCTGACCACCAGCGCCGCGCAGGTATCCTCAGCACCCCAGTTCGCACTGGAAGGCAGCGTCTTCGTCGGTGGCGCCGTGGTGCAATGGCTGCGCGACGGCCTGCGCGCCATCGAGCACAGCGGCCAGGTGCAGCAGCTGGCCGAAAGCGTGCCTGACAGCGGCGGCGTCATGATGGTGCCCGCCTTCACCGGCCTGGGCGCGCCGTACTGGAATGCCGATGCACGCGGCACCATCACCGGCCTCACCCGTGGCACCACCTTGGCCCACATCGCCCGCGCCGCGCTCGAATCCATCGCCTACCAGAGCGCCGCCCTGCTGCAGGCCATGAGCCGCGACGCCGTGGCCAACGGCGGCCAGCCCGTGACCGAGTTGCGCGTGGACGGCGGCGCCTGCGTCAACAACCTGCTGATGCAGTTCCAGGCCGACCTGCTGGGCATTCCCGTGGTGCGCCCCGCCTGCGTGGAAACCACCGCACTGGGCGCCGCCTACCTCGCGGGCCTGTCCACCGGCGTCTATCAGAGCACCGACGAGCTGTCGGCGCTGTGGAAGGCTGAACGCCGCTTCGTCCCCACCCAGGACAAGGCCCGCGCCGACGCCCTGATGGCCCGCTGGGAACAGGCCGTGCGCCAAACCACGGCGCAATAAACCTCATTACTATCAATTTGATAGCTATTTGCGCTTTATAGGTAAGCGCCAGCGAGCAAAATAACCCATAAAAAAAGGGATGCATCAGCATCCCTTTTGCATTGAGCCTGACCCGTCCTGAATTGGGTTGACACCTTTCTGAAGAACAGAAAGGAAAGTCAAATGGAACAGTGGGTTAAGAGAACGCAACGGGACTACACGCTGGCTTTTAAACTCGCAGTAGTCGATCAAGTAGAAAGAGGTGAGCTGACCTACCGGCAGGCCCATGAGCGGTACGGAATCCAGGGCGCCTCAACTGTACTGGTGTGGCTTCGCAAGCACGGACGGCAGGACTGGAAAGCTGCATCATCAAGGGGCAAAGGATTACAGAAGATGCCTGAATCGCCCAAGCTGCTGACTCCAGAGCAGCGCATCAAGGAGCTGGAAGTGCAGCTGAAAGAAGCCCGCGAGAAAGCGGCCTTCTTTGAAGCGGTAGTGAACGTGCTCAAGCGCGACTACGGAGTCCAAGTCAAAAAAAAAGCCTGCGGGCAAGTCCTCACGCAAAAGCTCGTCAAAGGGTTAAGCGTCACGAGGGCTTGCCGCTACATGGGAATCAGCCGCCAAGCGCACTACAAGCGCCTGGTCTGCCAGCGTGCACGCAGCGAGCGGGACAAGGCGGTGGTGGAGTTGGCCAGTGAAGAGAGGCGCCATCAGCCACGCATTGGCACGCGCAAACTGCTGCACTTGCTCAAGCCGCCGCTTGAACAGGCGGGAATCCAGATCGGGCGCGATGCACTGTTCGTTGTCCTGCGCCAAGCACGCATGCTGGTGCTGCCACGGCATGCGTACCACAAGACCACCAATAGCCATCATCACTACCGCAGGCACCCCAATCTACTCAAGGAGGGCCCGACCAAAACAGTGGCAAGTGGTTGTGAGCAGCTATGGGTCGCTGACATCACGTATCTACCCACCAAGGAGAAGACTGCCTATCTGAGCCTGGTGACCGATGCCTACTCGCGCAAGATCGTGGGCTGGCACGTGCACGATAGTCTGGAGACCAAGCAGGTCAGCCAAGCGTTGAAGATGGCACTGCGTCAGCGGCGAACAGATCAGCCGCTCGTACACCACTCTGATAGAGGTGTTCAGTACTGCTCGGCTCAATACCAGCGCATCCATGCACGCCACCGCATCACCTGCTCCATGACCGATGGCTACGATTGCTACCAAAACGCTCTGGCTGAGCGGGTCAATGGAATCCTCAAGATGGAATACTTGTTGCAACGACCTGCCGATCTCTCGCAGGCCCGCACCATGGTGGGCGAATCGGTACGGCTGTACAACGAGCGCCGGCCGCACCTGTCCCTAAAATACAAAACGCCCGATGCAGTACATCGGGCGTCTCTCGCCAACCAGCTTGGGCTGGAGATTAGTCGCGAATAGGTGTCAACCTATGACAGGACGAGTCAGCCGTTTGCCTGCTCAGTCTTCCTGACCTGCCAGCAGTGCCTTGTGGATCAGCGCGCCGATGACAGCGCCCACGATCGGTGCCAGCCAGAAGAGCCACAGCTGCTCCAGCGCGATCGATGGGCCGAACAATGCAGGGCCGGTGCTGCGTGCGGGGTTGACCGAGGTGTTGGTCACGGGGATCGAGATCAGGTGGATCAAGGTCAGGCACAGGCCGATGCTCATGCCTGCAAAGCCCGCTGCAGCCTTCTTCGCGGTGGAGCCCAGAATCACCAGCAGGAAGACTGCTGTCAGTACCACTTCGGTCACCAGTGCAGCCGCCATCGAGAACTTACCGGGCGAATGCTCGCCAAAGCCATTGGTTGCCAGGTCGGTGACCGTGGCGCCAGCCTTGCCGGAAGCAATCAGGTACAGCACAGCGGCGGCGGCAATCGCGCCCAGCACCTGGGCAATGATGTAGCCTGGCAGCTCAGACGCCTTGAAGCGGCCAGCCACTGTCAGTCCCACCGACACCGCTGGGTTGAAGTGCCCGCCCGAGACCGGGCCGAAGGCATAGGCGCCGGTCAGCACCGTGAGGCCAAAGGCCAGCGACACGCCCAGGAGGCCAATACCAACCTGTGGAAACGCGGCGGCCAATACAGCGCTGCCGCAGCCTCCGAAAGTCAACCAGAAGGTTCCTAAAAATTCCGCCGACCACTTTTGTGCTTGGGTTGCCATTACATCACTCCTCTTATTTACGGGCGCAGCCACCTCATGGCTGTCACCTCCAGCCGCGATGATAGGAACCCCTGTACCCTCGCAACACCGAGAAAATGTGAACAATTGCCGGGTAGTACCGTGGCGTCCCCGAGAATTTATACGCCAGCAACAGATGCAGCACAACCCTCATATTTTTACTACAAGCCGTCGCCGGTTTGCCATTGCCATGGTGGCAAGCGCCCTGGCCGGTTGCGGCCATGCGCCGTTTCACGCGCCGGATACCGGCCAGAAGACCCAGGCCGATGCCTCGCCACCCGCATTGCCATGCACCGATCCAGCCTCCTTCCGCCTGCTGGGTGAAACGCGCTGGGGCCTGGATGTGCAGTTTGCCGGGGTACCGGTGGGCGGCCTCTCGTCCATCGACTACAACACCGCCGACGACCGCTACTACCTGGTTAGCGATGACCGCTCGGCGCATGACAGCGCGCGCTTCTACACCGCCCGTATCCACTACGATGCAGGCGGCCTGCACAGCGTGCAGTTGGACGAAGCCCGCTACCTGGGCGCGCCCGATGGCCAGCCTTACGCCTCCAGGCGCACTGCACGCGCAGGCATTGCCGTGCCCGACCCCGAAGCGCTGCGCGTGCTGCCCGGTAGCCAGCGCCTCGCCTGGAGCAGCGAAGGCGATTTTGCGCGAGGCTTTGGGCCGGAGGTGAACGAAGCCACGCTCGATGGCCGCTGGCAGCAGGCCTGGCCGCTGCCGCCACAACTGCAGTTGCCCGCCAACAAGGGCTCCAGCACCGGCCCGCGCAACAACATGACGCTGGAAGGCATGGCCATCGGTGACGACCAGAAAACGCTGTGGCTGGCCATGGAAGGCGCCCTGAAGCAGGATGGCCCGCTGCCCGCACGCGGCCTGCCGGGCGGCCCCTTGCGCATCACGCAGTACGACTTGGCAACGCGCCAGCCGCAGCGCCAGATCGCCTATGTGCCCGACGCCCTGCCTCTGGACAACCTGACACTGCCCCTGGTGGCGGTCAATGGTGTGAGCGAAATCCTGGCCGATGGGCCGAAACACCTGCTGGTGCTGGAGCGCTCCTACGTGCTGGGCACGGGCTTTTCGGTGCGGCTCTACCGCATTTCTACCGAAACCACCGACACCCTGGCCATGGATGCACTGGTGCCCGGCCAGTTCGAGCCAGCCGCCAAGACACTGCTGCTGGACTTTGCCCAGGCAGGCCTGCAGACCGTGGACAACATCGAGGGCATGACCTGGGGCCCGCGCCTTGCCAGCGGCGAACGCGTATTGCTACTGGTGAGCGACAACAACTTCAACCCTGCCGAAGTGACCCAGTTCGTCGCCCTGGCCGAAACCCCATCCTGCTCGCGCTGAATGGCTCCTTGCTATCAGTCAAGCAGCCATGGCGCGCGATGGGTCGCCATGAGGCCCCAGGCCGATCACCCGCTTCTCTGCCGTCAGCATGCTCATCTCGACAAACTTCGAGCCCATGTGGCTGCGCGGCGTGAAGGTGACATCAAAGCCGCCAAAGGACTGGCGATCCAGCGTCTCCAGGCCAGCTATCAAACCCTCGCGCGTTGGCGACTTGGCGCGCTTCAAGCCCTCCACCAGCACCTTGGCAGCCAGAAACCCTTCCATGCTGGCATAGGTGCCTGCCGCGCCCCCGCCACCTTTGCGCATGGCCTCCTGGTACTCGCGCGCCAGGGCCGACGAACCGCTTGAGGGAGAAGGCACGACCTGCGACACCACGACGCCCGAGCCCTCCTTGCCCAGCTCATTGGCCAGGGCCTCTGCCCCGACAAAGGACACGTTGTAGAAGGTGCCGCTGAAACCGGCCTTGCGCGCTGCACGGATGAAGGCAGCGCAGGATTTGTAGGTGCTGATCAGCACCACGGCATGGGGCTGCGCAGCCACGATGGTGCGCACGGCAGCGCCGACATCGACCGAATTGCGCTCCACAACACCAGTGGCAACAGGCCGCAGCTTGAGCTGCGCCAGCGCCAGCGTCACGCCATCCAATCCCGCATGGCCATAGGCATCGTTCTGATGGAACACCGCAATCTGGTTGTTGCCAATGGTGGTCAGGTGGCGCACGATCTGTGCCGTCTCGTCGTTGTACGAGGCGCGCACATGGAACACATTGCGCCGGAATGGGTTGCGCAATGACATGGCTCCGCTGAACGGGGCAAAGAAAGGAATGTTATCGCCGGCCGTCAGAGGCAGTGCGGCCAGGCTCGTGGGCGTGCCTATGTAGCCGAACAGCGCAAACACCTGCTCCTGAATCAGCTGGCGCGTGTTGGCAGCCGTACGCTCGGGGTCATAGCCATCATCCAGATGGCGAATCGTCACCGGACGCTGGCCGCTTTGCGCGTTGTACTGCTCCAGAAACAGGTTCGCACCCTGGTTGAACTGGATACCCAGTTGCGCAGCTGGCCCGGTAAATGGCGCCGACTGGCCCAGCACCAGCGGCGCATCTGTCGCATGCGCGCGAAGCGAGCCCAGGCCCGCCAAAGCGGCAGATCCGGCCAGCAGCGAAAAATGCCTGCGATTCAAACTCGTCATCTCTTCTCCTCCAAGTGGGGCGTGGCAGCTTGGGCGCCATCGGATTGCAATAATTTACTAAAAAGGTGTTTACGATCTCTGCTTAATTGTTATTTCAATCGCTACCGAGCGCTATCCCAGGTGTGGCGAGCTTGCTGCATGTCAAACAAACACGCACTGAACTCACCCGTGGCGAAGGAAGACAGGCAAATCAGCTTCCAGCGCACGACAGGTGAGCGCAAAACAGTCAAATTGCATAGCAAAAACCCGCCCGCCGACTTGGGGGTTGCACGAAGCGCTTGGGCCGTGCCGCTGCCGCCGCTATAGTCAACGACAGAAGCGCTGGCCCATGCCAGCCCCACCCTCTTTTCGGCCCATCGGCCTTCATTCATGAGCACCACAGACTTTTCCCAATTCCCTCCCATTGCCTTCATCGGCGGCGGCAATATGGCCAGTGCCATCATCGGCGGCCTGATCCGCCAGGGCGTGCCCGCAGAACGCATCATGGTGGTGGAGCCCTATGAGCCCCAGCGCGCCGTGCTGCTGCAGCAGTTTGGCATTACTGCGCTGCCGGCGGCGGGCGGCGCGCTGGCCAGTGCACAGGTCGTGGTCTGGGCTGTCAAACCACAAACCTTCAAGGATGCGGCCGCTTCAGTCGCATCCTTCACCAGCCACGCCCTCCACCTGAGCGTGGCTGCCGGCATCCGCAGCAGCTCCATCGCCCAGTGGGCCGCCAACGAACACATCGTGCGCGCCATGCCCAACACTCCCGCCCTGGTGGGCCAGGGCATGACAGCACTGTTTGCACGGCAGGGCGTGACGCCCGCGCAGCAGGCGCTGGTCGAGCAGATCATCGGCACCACCGGGCAATTCATCTGGGTGCAGCAGGAGTCGCAGCTCGATGCGGTAACGGCGCTCTCGGGCTCCGGCCCCGCCTATGTGTTCTATTTTCTGGAAGCCATGCAGCAAGCCGGCGTCGAAATGGGCCTGCCTGCCGAACAGGCGCTGCAACTGGCGATCGGAACTTTCACCGGCGCATCGCAACTGGCCGCGCAATCGAGCGAGCCGCCTGCCGTGCTGCGCGAGCGGGTCACCAGCAAGGGCGGTACCACCTTTGCCGCGCTGGAGAGCATGCGCGCCAGCCACATGGGTGCCCATTTCATCGCCGCCATGAAGGCTGCCGAAAAGCGCGCCGTGGAGCTGGGCGACGAATTCGGCGCCTGAGCCCCCTCTCGCGTGGGCCGTCCAACACGAAAGGCTGCTCGCGCCACCTCGGATCAAGGTTTTGCAGGCATTGGCAACGCCATGAAACGCAAAGCGTATATTTTCACCAAAACACAAACGCAAAGCGTATAATTCTGCCCGTTCGCCATTTACCGGAGCCCACACATGGACAGCCAGCAGGATTTCCTCCGCGACGCAATGCGCCGTTTGAACTTGACGCGCGATGCATTTGCCGAGCGCCTGGGCGTGCGCCGCCGCACGCTGGACACATGGCTGCTGCCTGAGGCTTCGGGCGAAGCCCGCGCCATGCCTGACATGGCGCAGAAGTTTGTCTCCGAAATCCTCTCGCGCGAAGCCGCAGGCACCGACACGCAAAAGCACAACCGCCCGCTGGCCGAGCGCATGTCGGCAGATGGCCGTCCGCAGCTGCTGTCCGTTGCGCAACTCGAGCGCGAAAGCCTCGAAGAGCTGTTTCGCATTACCGATGTGATGCAGCCGATTGCACGCCGCCACAAGGTGTGCCGCGTGCTGGAAGGCGCTGTCATGGGCAGCCTTTTCTTCGAGGCCAGCACCCGCACCCGCGTGAGCTTTGGCGCCGCCTTCAGCCGCCTGGGTGGCTCGGTCTGCGATACGACGGGTTTCACCTTCTCGTCGATGGCCAAGGGCGAATCGATCTATGACACCAGCCGCGTGATGGCCGGCTACGTGGACGCCCTGGTCATTCGCCACCCCGAACAAGGCTCGGTTGCCGAATTCGCCCGCGCCACCAACATCCCGGTCATCAATGCCGGCGACGGCCCGGGCGAGCACCCCAGCCAGGCGATTCTCGACATGTACACCATCCAGCGCGAGTTCTCGCGCCTGGGCAAACTGATGGACGGCGCGCACATCGCCATGGTGGGCGACCTGAAGTACGGCCGCACCGTGCACTCGCTGATCCGCCTGCTGTCGCTGTACAAGGGCATGAAATTCACCCTGATCTCGCCCGCCTCGCTGGAAATGCCCGCCTACCTGGTGGAGCTGGCCTCCACCAACGGCCATGTGGTGGAAATCTCCACCTCGTTGCAGGACCTCAAGGGCGCCGACGTGGTGTACGCCACCCGCATCCAGAAAGAGCGTTTTGCCGGCGAAAACATCGAAGGTTACACACCCGAGTTCCAGGTGCAGAAGTCGCTGGTCGATGCAGTCTGCAAGCCCGACACCATCATCATGCACCCGCTGCCGCGTGATGCGCGCCCCGGCGCCAACGATCTGTCGACCGATCTGAACCTCGATCCGCGCCTGGCCATCTTCCGCCAGACTGATAATGGCATACCAGTTCGTATGGCTTTATTCGCGGTTCTGATGGGCGTGGAGAACCAGATTACACGTAATTTGCGTGATGTCACCTGGCGTTCTCCGGCTTTTGTTGGCCCTGACGATGCAGTGTTTGATACTTTGGATTAAACTCTGCCTTACACAACACCATGATTTGAGACATTTTTTCTAAACATGTCCTCAAGCAACTACCACATCTAACGGTTTTTTCCTGCGACTCCAGTGTTAGCGGCCATCAATTGATGGCCGCTTTTTTCTGTGCTTTGCCTATGAATTTACAGGGAAAAATCGCAAAAATGCACAACTCCCGCCATTGGTATTTGCCGCAATAGCGGCCTGCCGGGCAATCAGCGAATGGCGTACGCCAGCACCACCCCGGCAAACAGCGCCACACCGATCCAGTGGCTTTTGCTGAAGGCCGTAAAGCAGCCTTCGCGCGTACGCGTGCGGATCAGGCGGTAGTGCCACGCCATCTGACCCCCAGCCACGGCCACGCCTGCCCACCAGGGCCAGCCCAGGTGCTGAGGGGCGATGGCCACAATGGTGAGCACCAGGCACAGCCCAAAGAAACCCATGATGGCGGCCACATCGAAACGGCCCAGGGTGATGGCCGAGGTCTTCATGCCGATCTTGAGGTCGTCGTCGCGGTCCACCATGGCGTATTCGGTGTCGTAGGCCAGCACCATGCACATGTTGGCCAGCCACAGCAGCCACGCCGTGAGCGGCACCGCGCCCTGAACGGCAGCAAACGCAATCAGCACGCCAAAGTTGAAGGCAATGCCCAAGAATGCCTGCGGCATGGAAAAAAAGCGCTTGGTGAAGGGGTAAAGGATGGTGAACAGCACCGCAGGCACCGACCAGGCAACCGCTTCCCCGCGCGTGGTGAGCACGAGCCCCAGCGAGACCAGCGCCAGCACCACGCCCACCATGGCCGCCTCGAACACCGAGATCTTGCCCGTGGTGATGGGCCGGTTCGCCGTGCGTTTGACGTGCCTGTCAAACTTGCGGTCGGCAATATCGTTGATACAGCAGCCTGCGCTGCGCATCAGGAAGGTGCCCAGCACAAACACGATGAGCAGATGCCAGCCCGGAAAGCCGCCCGACGCCACCCACAACGCTACCAGGGTGGGCCACACCAGCACCAGCCAGCCCGCAGGGCGGTTGAAGCGGATCAGATCGAGGTAGAGCGAAAACCGCTCGGACAGGGAAACGGAGGGGCGGGGTGCGGCTGACATAGGCGCCCAGCATAGCGCGCAAGCGGTATCCCAGGCAGGCTCTCGATTCTTCAGGACTGCGCCCGGGCCCGCTCCAGCGCGCCTGTCGCCAGGCCCAGGATGGCCAGGCCCAGCAAGCCCCCTGCCACCACATCACTGGCAAAGTGCGCCTCCAGCCAGATGCGGCTGGCGGCAATCAGCGCCACCAGCACCGCCAGCCCGGCGCCCAGCACCGTGCGGAAGCGGCGTGGCACGCGCCCCCGCAGCAGCCACCACAGCAGGCCATACACCACGACGGAGCCCGCCGTGTGGCCGCTCGGAAAGCTGGCGCCCGAGGTCACCAGTTCGTGCAGCGCCTCGGGCCGCGCCCGGTCAAAGGCATTTTTCAACACCCGGGTGGACAGGCCATTCAAGCCGATGGCAAATACCCAGACCTGCAAGAGCAGCCAGCGCCGCCGCAACGCCAGAAGCGCCGCCACCAACACCGACAGCGTCCCCAGCCACAGCACATCGCCCACATCCGTCACATGCCGCAGATAGGCGCGCACCGACACACTGACATGCTGCTGCGACCACCGTTGCGCCGCTTCGTCCCAACCCACCAGGAGCGCATGCAGCGCGTGGGCCGGGTTGGCCAGCGCCTGCCCCAGCAACAGCACCGCCGCCACGCACAGCGCAGCACCCGCCAGGGGCCATGGCGACAGCGGCGGCGCCACGGGCGCACCGGCCCCCAGTTGCGCGCGCAGCCGCCGCTGCGCACGCAGAGGCCGTGTGGCCCGCATCCAACAATACGCACCCAGCAGCAGCCACAGCGACAGCAAGGCCGGTATCCAGGGATCGATGCGCGCCAGCCCCGCGGCCACCTGCTGCGCAGCCTGCGCCGGCACCATGGCCTGCACCGAGCCCGCATGCAGCAGCGACAGGCACAGCCACCAGGGTGCCGCACGGGCAGGGGTGCGCCCCATAGCCCGCAAGAGCAATGGAGAGAAGGCATGCGGGAAGGTGAGGTGGTAGCGCATGCCCGCCATCATAGGCAAGGATGCAATTCCTCCAGTAAAAATCGCCTTTGGCGCTTGACTGGAAAGCACCAAACGCTATGGTATTGAGAGTAGACAGGCAAAAACAAACCCCATGCAGGCGGGCCTGGCATGGGGTGGTGTGGAAGCCGGGTAGGAACCGAAGCCGAAGCGCAGAGGCTCAGGACTGCAGCATCTCCACGCCGGGCAGATTGCAGGCGAAGATGGCGTTGCGCAATGCGGCAATCGCTTCGTAGCGGGTGAAGCTGCGGCGCCACACCAGCACCACGCGACGCTTGGGCGCTTCGCCCTGGGAGTCATCGGTCAGCGGAATGTAGCGGATGTGGGTTTCGTCCGATTTACGGCGGCGAACGCCCTTTTCCAGCGCATCCTTGGGCACCGACAGGCGCGGCACCAGGGTCACGCCCATGCCGGCAGCCACCATGTGCTTGATGGTTTCCAGCGAAGAGCCTTCGAACGTGCGGCGAATGCCTTCGGTATTGCTGGAGTAACGGGCAAACTCGGGGCAGACTTCCAGCACATGGTCGCGGAAGCAGTGGCCCGCGCCCAGCAGCAGCATGGTTTCGTTCTTGAGTTCGTTCGACGAAATGCTGTCGCGCGTGGCCAGCGGGTGTACGCTGGGCACGGCGGCGAAGAAGGGCTCGTCGTACAGGGGTGCCATGGCCAGACCGGTATCCGGGAACGGCTCGGCCACGATGGCGCAGTCGATTTCACCGGTACGCAGCATCTCCAGCAGCTTGGCCGTCATGTTCTCATTGATCATGAGCGGCATCTGCGGAGTGCGTTCGATCGACTGGCGCACCAGCTCGGGCAGCAGGTAGGGGCCGATGGTGTAGATCACGCCCAGCGTCAGGACGCCGGCGAGCGGGTCCTTGCCACGCTTGGCAATTTCCTTGATCGCCGCAGCCTGGTCCAGCACGATCTGCGCCTGACGCACGATCTGGTCGCCCAAGGTGGTAACGGAGACTTCCGAGGCGCTGCGTTCAAACAGCTTGACCTCAAGTTCCTCTTCCAGCTTTTTGATCGCAACCGACAAAGTGGGTTGGGACACGTAACACGCGTCAGCAGCACGGCCAAAATGCCTCTCACGTGCCACGGCAACAATATATTTGAGCTCTGTAAGTGTCATGTCGGTTTTTTATAAGAATCGCTGAATAGTACATGCGTTCGGTTCCGGAGAACAGAGCGCTGCGCTGAGATTCTGAAAGACGCAAGCGTACAGTTGTACCCTATTCTGGCCGAAACCGGTTTGGGAATGTCCTACGGACAAAATAGGAATTCTCTATTGTAAATGTTTACGAGCGTTTGCTTATAAGAAAAACAAATAGCTATGACAAAAAGCAACGGCATCACAGGGGGCTGAAATCAGGCCTTGAGGTACTCCGCCTTGCCCCCCAGCCAGCGTGACACATGGGTGACTGCCAGTTCGGGCCAACGGTCCAGCATGTCGGGCGCCAACTCGCGCGCCCATTCCAGCAGGTGCTTGTCCGCCTCCAGGTCTGCAAAACGCAGCAGGGGAGCGCCGGACTGGCGGGCGCCCAGAAACTCGCCCGGGCCACGGATCTCCAGGTCACGCCGGGCGATCTCGAACCCGTCGCTGGTCTCGGCCATGGCCTTGAGGCGTTCCTTGGCGGTTTCCCCCAGCTTGCCGCTGTCGCCCACGGCATACAGCAGCACGCAGGCCGATGCCGCAGCGCCCCGCCCCACGCGCCCGCGCAGCTGGTGCAGTTGCGAAAGGCCAAAGCGCTCGGCATGCTCGATCACCATCAGGCTGGCGTTGGGCACATCCACGCCCACCTCGATCACCGTGGTCGATACCAGCACGCCCATGACGCCGGCGGTGAACAGCTCCATCACCGCCTTTTTCTCTGCGGTGGGCATGCGCGAATGCAGCAGCCCTACCATGACACCGGGCAAAGCCTCGCTCAGATCGGTGTGGGTGGCCGTGGCGTTGCTCAAATCCAGCGCCTCGCTCTCCTCAATGAGCGGGCACACCCAATAGACCTGTCGCCCCTGGGCGATCTGGTCGGCAATGCGCGCCACCACCTCGTCGCGCCGGCTGTCACTGATCAGTTTGGTGACGACCGGCGTGCGGCCGGGCGGCAGTTCGTCGATGGTCGAGACATCGAGGTCGGCGTAGTAGCTCATCGCCAGAGTGCGCGGAATGGGTGTGGCGCTCATCATCAGCATATGCGGCTCCATCCCCGTTGAAAGCAGCTTCTGCCGCAGCGCCAGCCGCTGCGCCACACCAAAGCGGTGCTGCTCGTCGATCACCGCGAGACCCAGTTTTTTGAACTGCACCTGCTCCTGGATGACGGCATGCGTGCCCACCACCAGCGCGGCCTCGCCACTCTCCACCAGTGCCAGCATGGCGGCGCGTTCCTTTTTTTTCTGCGCACCGGCCAGCCACGCCACCTTCAGGCCGCGCGGCGCCAGGAGTGGCTCCAGCCAGCCCACCAGTTTGGCAAAGTGCTGCTCGGCCAGAATCTCGGTCGGCGCCATCAGCGCGCATTGCCAGCCCGCATCGATGGCAATGACGGCCGACAGCGCTGCCACGATCGTCTTGCCTGAGCCCACATCGCCCTGCAGCAGGCGGTGCATGGGTACATGGCGCGCCAGATCGCGGGCAATTTCTTCGCACACACGGCGCTGGGCACCTGTCAGCGAAAAGGGCAGAGCCGCCAGAAACTGCTCATGCAGATTGAGGCCGCCGTCCTCCATGCGCCGGGCCTGCAGGGCCGGGGCGCGCAGGCGGTCACGCTCGCGCTTGGCCGTCAGCTGCGACAGCTGCTGCGCCAGCAACTCCTCTGCCTTGAGGCGCTGCCAGGCCGGGTGGCTGTGGTCTTCGAGCGCGGCAATCGATACATCAGGCGTCGGGTGGTGCAAAAACTGTAGCGCTTCACGCAGACTGTATGCACGCGATCTGCCGTTTTCACTCAAATAGCGGGCATAGGGCAAATCTGCGCCCGGCGGCAGGGTTTCGCTCAGATCGGCGCGCTGCAAGCCACCAATCACCGCACGGCGCAAATAGGGCTGCGGCAGGCCAGCCGTGGTGGGATACACCGGGGTGAGCGACTGCGGCAACTCGCCACCCGCCTGGCGGAAAGCCGGGTGCACCATCTGGCGCCCCCAGAAACCGCCCTTGATCTCGCCACGGATGCGCAAGGAGGCGCCTACGGACAGCGTCTTCTGGTGCGATGGGTAGAAGCTGAAGAAACGCAGCTCGCACTGGTCGCCATTGGCGTCTTCCACCTGCACCACCAATTGGCGGCGCGGGCGCATCTGTATTTCGCTGGAGATGACCGTCGCCTCGATCTGCGCCACCTCGCCGTCGCGCGCATTGCGCAACGCAATGATGCGTGTCTCGTCTTCGTAGCGCAGCGGCAGGTGCAGGGCCAGATCGATATCGCGGGTGAGCCCGAGTTTGACGAGCGCCTGCTGCGCCGGGTTTTTTGCCACTGCCTTGGCAGGCGGCGCTGCGCCGCCATCGGCCGCAGCCGCTTTGCGCGGGCGGCCGGGTTTGCGTGCCTTGGGTGCGGCACTGTCAGCAGCAGGAGATGCGGGCGTTGCAGGCATGGGCAGGTTCAATCACCGCACATTCTGGCATGGTTTGCACAGTCACTGGTTATAAATCCAGTAAAAGCACTCCCATATTGGTAGCTGACTGCGCCAGTCCATCAAGCGCCTGCAGCCTTTTTTGCACTGGCTTTTGTATGCCACGGGTGCCGTGCAAGCCTCAGGGAGATGCAATCTGTTACTGCGTTCCCCTCCGATTGGAGGGTGCGCATTGCAGCCATGCCTTGTAGAGTGGCGCGCGCCCCTGCAATGCCTCCCTTCCAACAAGGTCTGTCTGCCATGCTGCCTGAACTGCTCGTCAAAGATGCCAATGCGCAACTGCTGCATTCGCTGATCGTCAAGGACGGCCTGTTCAGCGTCGGCCGCGAGCCGGGCTGCGCCATCGTGCTGTCCTCACCCGATATCAGCCGCCGCCATGCGGCCTTCACGCACAGCAGCCATTTTGGCGTGCTCGCGGTGGAAGACCACGGCAGCAAAAACGGCATCTTCGTCAACGGCCTGCAGATGCGCCGCAGCGTGCTGTATACGGGCGACGTGGTGCGCGTGGGCAACTACCTGATCCATGTACGCACCGGCTCCTCCGGTCCACCGGGCATGGACAGTGTGGCGGCGCGCCGGGAAGGACGTGCCGGAGATGTCACCCTCTAGGGACTCTCTGCAAAACTCCCTGCCGCGGGCTGAACGTGGCCTCGGGCGATCCGCGTCCATCCCATCTGACGAGGATTTTGCAGAGGCTCTCTAACGCCGCAAGCGCTTGCGGCGCAGATAGCGCTCCCACAGCTCGAAAAACAGTTCGCTGAGCAGTGCCAGTGCCGCCGCAGGCAGGGCACCGGCCAGCATCAGTGCGCTGTCGTTCAGCGCCAGGCCCGTCACGATCCGCTCGCCCAGTCCACCCGCGCCAATGAAGGCGGCAATGGTGGCGGTGCCGATGGCAATCGCGCAGGCAGTGCGGATGCCCGCGATGACGGTGGGCATGGCAATCGGCAGCTCCACCCAGCGCATGCGCTGCGGGTGCGTCATGCCCAGGGCCGATCCCGCGTGGCGCAGGCCGGGCGACACCTCGGCCAGGCCCGCGCAGGTGTTGCTCAAGATAGGCAGGATGGAGTACGCCGTCAGCGCCACCAGCGCAGGAATACGCCCGATCATCCCCAACGCGGCAATCAGCACGGCCAACAGCGCCAGCGACGGAATGGTCTGCATGACACCCGCCGCTCCCAACGCCAGCGCACGCAGGCGCGTGTGCGGAAACAACGCAATCCCCGCAGGCACTGCGATCAGTGCCGCAGCCCCTACCGAGAGCAGCACCAGCAGCAGGTGCTGGCCGGTCAGCCGCCACAGGTCATCGGCCACGAGGCGCTGCCACAGCTGTGCCGCAAAGCCGGCGCGGCCACTGGCTGTATCCGTAGCGGGCGCAGCGCCCGTGGCGCCACCTGCCAGAAACTGCTGCGCAATGGCCGCAAAACCCTGGCCTTGCAGCTCTGCCTGCGCGTTCATGTGGATCATGCCTGCCTCGCTGATGCGGCCTGCGAGCGGCTGCAGCGCAGCCCACGCAGCCGGGTGCTTCTGCGGCAGATCCAGCCGGTACAGCAGCACGGCGTCGTAGCGCGGAAAATACTGGCGGTCATCCGCCAGCACCGACAGCCCCAGGTGGTCGATCTTGGCGTCGGTCGTGTAGATGTCCATCACATCGATATGCTGCTGCGCAATGGCCTCGTAGGCGAGGCCATGGTCCAGCCCCTGCGGCTGCGCCTGCAGGCCGTAGCGCTGCGCAAGGCCCTTCCAGCCATCGGCACGGCCCACGAACTCGTTCGACAGCCCATAGCGCAGCGTAGGATGGCGCGCCAGATCGCTCAGGCTGCGAATGCCCAGCTTGTCTGCCAGATCGCGCCGCATCGCCAATGCATAGCCATCATTGAAGCCCAGCGGCACCCCCACCGCCAGCCCCAGCGGCGCCAGTGCGCGGTTCAGATCGGGGAGCGAGGTATGGGCCGCGTCCTTGACGATCTCCTGCGCAATGGTGCCGGTGTATTCGGCATACACGTCGATCTGCCCGCTCTTGAGCGCCTCGTACACGATGGCGGTGTTGCCCAGGCCCTGGCGCACCTCGGTGGTGGTGCCCGCCGCCCGCGCGGTCTGCGCAACGATTTCGGCAAGGATGTACGACTCGGTAAAGCGCTTGGAGCCCACCCGCAAGGGCTCGGCCTGGGCCCAGGCAGACAGCAGCAGACACCAGGCCGACAGGGCGGCCACGAGCAGTGGGTAGGCACGCTTCATCGGGCCACTATAGCAAGTCGTGGGGAGTGCACCTGTAGGTGGTGAGGCTGGGGTGGTAGTTGGTTGCACAGCGCGGTGCGGCGCAGGTGCATGGTTTTCTATTGGGTATTGCTGGCCGGGTCTCGCCCCGGCGGGCGACCCACCTTTCTGTCGCACAGAAAGGTGGGCCAAAGATGCGCCCCTGCTGCCCGCGTCCCTTCGCTTCGCTACAGGCAACCTGCGGTGCGCGGGTGCGGGCTGTACCGCATAACTCACTACGTGCCTACAGCGCTCCGTCCAAACAGATGCGGTAAGTCAGTTCACGATGCAGTTGCACTCTGCGGTGCAACTGCCCAGCCCACACCCTGTGCTCCTCGGCGCAGGCAAAAGGGGGTTGAGAACCAACCCGGGCCATCGCTACGCTCGGCCCGTATGGATGTCTGGCTGTCGGCTTGCTTATCCCTTTTGCATGCGCCTGTGACGTGGTGTTTGCGGGGTGGCACTGGCACCGCAGAGCGCCAGTGCTTCGTTATCTGGCTTGCCGCATCTGTTTGAAGGGAGCGCGTAGCGCGCAGTGAGTTATGCGACACCCCCGCAGATACCACGGCGCAGGCTGCCCGGAGCGAAGCGCAGGGACGCAGGCAGCAGGGCGCATTTCTTTGGGTACTTTCTTGTTGCGAGACAAGAAAGTACCTCGCCCGCCAGGGCGAACTCCCGGCATCTGTGCGCCAGCGCAGAAAAAGAACATCCGCGCCTAACTGGAATCCATAAAACAATAGCTGCCGACGCAAACTACATCTACATCGGCAGCTATTTTTGCTTCAAAGGAATTCAACAACTCAGCGTGGCAGCGCTTCCACTTCCTTGGTCCAGCGGTCAATCAGACGCTTGCGCTCAGCAGATTTGCCGTACTTCTCGAAGTCGTACTTGATCAGCTTGACATCGTCCATGGTCGGAATGCGCGGGTCCATCTTGAACGTCTTATTGGCAGGCACCTGGTAGCTGCCCACCTTCGCGCCCACGGCCTGGCCCTCGGGGCCCATCAGCCAGTCGTAGTACTTCTTGGCGTTGTCCATGTTGCGCGCGCCCTTCACCAGCGCAATGCCGCCCACCTCGTAGCTCGTGCCTTCGCAGGGCGCATGGGTCTTCACGGGGTACTTGTCGGCCTTCCACTTCTCGAAATTGAACATGAAGGTGATGCCCACGCCCACCTCACCCTTGGCCACATTGGGGGCCTGGGCCTGACCGCTGCGGGTGTAGGTCGTGGTGTTCTTGTGGAGTTTCTTGAGGTAGTCAAACGCCTGGTCTTCGCCCATCAGCTGCACCAGCCCGGCGATCACCGTATAGGCCGTGCCGCTGGAGGCGGGGTGCGAAATCTCCACCTCGCCCTTGAACTCGGGCTTGATCACATCGGCCCAGCACAGTGGCTCGGGCAGCTTCTTTTTCTTCAGGATGTCGGTGTTGTAGCCAAAGCCGATGGCCGAGCTGTAGAAACCGCCCACCTGGTTGCCCGACATGGCGTACTGGCGCACGCTCCAGTCGCGCAGGTCGTTGATGTAGGCCGGACGATATTCAGCCAGCAGGCCTTGCTCGGCCGCCTGCAGGAAAGGATCGCCCGTGCCGCCCCACCAGATATCGGTCTTGGGGTTGTTGGCCTCGGCACGCAGCTGGGCAGCGATCTCGCCGGTGCCCTTGTGCGCCTGGTTCACCTTGATGCCGGTCTTCTTGGTGAACTCCTTGGCCGCAGCCTCGCACCAGGGCGCATCGGTGCTGCACAGCGCATTGACCACGCCTTGCGCCTGGGCGCTCGCGGCAAGTGCTGTCAGCACGGCGGCTGCGGAAAGACTGCGGATGTTGAAGGGTGCCATGGGCTTGCTCCTGGTTGTGTTGTCTCAATACGTTGGTAGAACGTTTTTGCGGTCTCGAAATCGGGTGGATGGCAGCATCCCGCCCCAGATGCCAATTGTGACAAATTTATGACAACTTTCGGTGTTTCCCGCGCTGCCTGCTGTGTCACTTGTGCGGTGGCACAATCGCCCCCTTGTTTGATCCCTGTGAGCTGCGGGTGTGTACCGCCTGCAAGAGCCGAAGATGACTGCCTTTTCCGGTGCCCGCCGCACCTTTCACCTGAGTGATTTCGATTTCGAGCTCCCCGCCGAGCTGATTGCCCAACACCCCGCTGCGGAACGCAGCGCCTCGCGCCTTCTGGATGCACGCGAGCCCGAACTGGCAGACCGCCACTTCTACGAACTCCCCGATCTGCTGCAAGCGGGCGACCTGCTGATCTTCAACGACACCCAGGTGATCAAGGCGCGCGTGTTCGGCGAAAAATCCAGCGGCGGCAAGATCGAATTGCTGATCGAACGCGTGCTGGACGGCAATGAAGTCGTTGCCCACATGAAGGTGAGCAAGAAACCGGCCGTGGGCGGCGTTCTGCACATGATGGGCGGCAAGAAGGCCGGCGGTTTTGACGCCGTGCTGATGGGCCGCTGGCCCAACGAGATGGGTGCCCTGTTCCGCCTGCGCCTCGATGGCCCCCATGGCGAAACCCCGTGGGAGCTGATGCAGCAGCACGGCCACATTCCGCTGCCGCCCTACATCGAGCGCGAACAGCAATCGGGCCAGGACCCGAACCAGGCCGAAGACGAAGTGCGCTACCAGACGGTGTTTGCGAAGAACCCCGGCGCAGTGGCAGCCCCCACCGCTGCGCTGCACTTCGACGACAAGGTGCTGGCCGCGCTGGAAGCCAAAGGCGTGGAGCGTGCCAGCGTCACCCTGCACGTTGGCGCAGGCACCTTCCAGCCCGTCAAGACAGAGAACCTCAAAGACCACCAGATGCACAGCGAGTGGTACGACATTCCGCTGCCCACCCTGGCCGCGCTGGAGCGCTGCCGCCAGCGCGGCGGCCGCGTGGTTGCCGTGGGCACCACCACCGTGCGCACGCTCGAATCATGGGCGCGCACCGGCCAGCTCTCGGGCGACACCAACATCTTCATCACGCCCGGCTTTCCCTACCGCGTGGTTGACATGCTGGTCACCAACTTCCACTTGCCCAAAAGCAGTCTGATGATGCTGGTGAGCGCCTTTGCGGGCTACGAACACATCATGGATCTGTACAAGCACGCGGTCGCACACCAGTACCGCTTCTTCAGCTACGGCGACTCGATGCTGCTGCAGCGCAAGAAGCACATGGCAACGGGCGAAGAGCCCCAACCTGGCAGCGAAGAGCCAGCAGCGGCCAACACCGGCACTGCGGCCTGAGGCACTGGCCCATCGCCCACTAAGAGCTGCTGCCTTCAGCAGCTTTTTGTCATTGGGCACTTGTAGCAGCGCTTCCCGAAGCGCCAAAAACATGCAGTTGAACAGGGGAAGATGGGTAGCGCTCAGCCCTGCTGGGCGCTACCCTCATCCGCCGAGGCACCGCCCGCCTGGGTTGACCCGTGCCGCACGTAGACCTGGAAGTCTCCCACCTGCACCACATCGCCAGCAAACAGTATCTTGCGCTTGACCCGCACGCCATTGACCAGGGTACCGTTGGTGCTGTCATGGTCCTCCACCGTCAGAATGCCGAAGCGCTCGCGCAGAAAAAAGGCGCCATGGTGGCGGCTGACGCTGGCATGGTCCATCACGATGGCGCTGCTGGCTTCACGGCCAAAGGTGGAAAAGCCGTCCTCCAGGAACAGCGAGCGCAACGCAAGCCTGTTGTGCTCCTTGATCAGCAATTCGGTGGTCATGGGAAGATCGTTGAAGGTGTTCTGTATCAAATTGCTATTAATTATACTAAGTAGTAAAAATTCCACGGCGCGAAATTCTTGCTACTTAATTGTTAATTAAACAATTTCACAATAAATCACCAAACGCACTCGCTGTCAATATCTGCTGCTTATAGGCAGATAAGTACCTATTTTTCGCCATCCAACCTTGAAGAATCGCGATGGGGAACGGTCAGAAATAGTCGCAGAACCGGCGCCCCGCCACCTCGTGCACCCGCACCGGGATGGCGTACAGGTCGCTCAGTACCTCATTGCAGACCACCGTCTGCGGCGGGCCCTCACGGTACAGGTGGCCGTCCTTCATGGCAATGATGTGGTCTGCGTAGGTGGCCGCAAAATTGATGTCGTGCAACACCACCACCACGGTCTTGCCCGTGTCCTGTACGGCCTGGCGCAGCAGCTTCATCATGCCCACGGCATGGGCCATGTCCAGGTTGTTGAGCGGCTCGTCGAGCAGGATGTAGCGCGTATCCTGGCATAGCACCATGGCAATATAGGCCCGCTGGCGCTGGCCACCCGAGAGTTCGTCGAGAAAGCGCGTCTCCAGCGATTCCAGGTTCAGATAGGCCAGGGCCCGGTCCACATGGGTCTTGTCCTCCGCACTCAGTCGGCCCTTGGAATGCGGAAACCGGCCAAAGGCCACCAGATCGCGCACCGTCAGGCGCAACGCGCTCTGGTTGTCCTGTCGCAGAATGGCCAGAATGCGTGCCAGCGCATCACTGGCCGTGGTGGCAATGTCCTGCCCTTCGATGCGCACCTGGCCCGAGGTCATTGGCACCAGGCGGCTGATCAGGCCCAGGGCGGTCGACTTGCCCGCGCCGTTGGGGCCGATGATGGCGGTGAGCTTGCCTTGCGGAATGCGCAGGTCCACCCCATGCAGCACCGTGGTGGTGCCGTGCGTCTTGCACAGTTTTTCTGTTTCGATCATGACTTTCTGACTCTCCGGCTCTCAATGCCTGGTTTTTCGTACCAGCAGGTAGATGAAGGTGAGCCCGCCCAGAAACTCCACCACGATCGACAGCGAGGTGTTGAAACCAAACATGCGCTCCAGCACCATCTGCCCGCCTACCAGAAGCAAGGCCCCAAGCAGCACGGTGGCCACCAGCGTGTAGCGGTGCTGGTGCGTGTGCATCAGCTGGTAGGCCATGTTGCTCACCAGCAGGCCAAAGAAGGTGACCGGCCCCACCAGCGCGGTCGAGACCGACACCAGAATGGCGATCACAACCAGGATGTCCATCACCGCGCGCTGGTAGTCCACACCCAGGTTGATGGCTACCTCGCGGCCCAGCGCCAGCACATCCAGCACATGGCGCTGGCGCCATACCCACAGGCCCATGGCCGCAATCACCACGAGCGACAGCGCGAGCAGCGGGCGCGAGACGGTGTTGAAGTTGGCAAACAGACGGTCCTGCAGCACCACAAAGTCATTCGGGTCCATCACGCGCCAGACGAAATTGTTCAGGCTGCGAAAGAAGATGCCCGCCACAATGCCCACGAGCAGCAGCAGATGCAGATTGCTGGCCTGCCCGCGAAACAGCCAGACGAACAGCGTGGTGGACAGCACCACCATCAGCCCCACGTTCATGCCAAAGCGCGCCAGCTCGGGTATCTGCATGGCCGCCACCCCCACGGTGAACGCCAGCACCGACTGGATCAGCTGGAACAGCGCGTCAAAGCCCATCACCGCAGGCGTCAGGATGCGGTTGCCCGTCACCGTCTGGAACAGCACCGTCGATATGCCAATTGCAAACGCCACCGTCCATAAGGTGGCCAGCTTGGTACCCCGCAGCGGCAGCACAAAGCTCCATTCAGCCTGCACGTCAATGGTCATGAACAGGCCACTGGCAAACAGCGCAAGCGCCAGCAGCAGCCAGAGGCGACGTACGGGGGTTCCCAACAGCGACAAATTTGCTGCTTTTTTCATAGCTGATGGCGCTTCACCTGCAAGCACTGCAGGCATTTTTTGCATGGATGCCTTGCTCACATCAGCCTCCCATGCGCTTGCGCCGCGCCAGCAGCAGGGCGAGGAACATGGCGCTGCCGATCACACCCATCACCGTGCCGATCGGCACCTCGTAGGGCGCAATCACCAGGCGGCCGATCAGGTCGCAGACAAGCGCCATCAAGGCCCCGGCCCAGGCTACCCACAACACCGATTTGCGCACGTTGTCGCCCACCACCAGCCGCACCAGGTTAGGCACGATCAGGCCGACAAACGGGATGATGCCCACGGTGACGATGACCGATGCCGTGACCACCGACACCACGGCCACGCCCTGCGCCACCAGGCGCTTGTAGTTGAGCCCCAGATTGGTGGCAAAGTCCTGCCCCATGCCGGCCACGGTAAAGCGGTCGGCTGCCACCATGGCCACGACGGTGACCACGAGCGACAGCCACAGCAGCTCGTAGCGGCCTTGCACGATGGCGGAAAAATCCGCCGTCATCCACGAGCGCGCCGTCTGCATCAGATCAAAGCGGTAGGCGATGAAGGTCGTGGCCGACTCGATCACCCCTGACAGCACCAGCCCCACCAGCGGCACGATCAGCGCAGCACGCAGGCGGATGCGCGAGAGCACCGCCAGAAACAGCGCCGTGCCCGCAAGCGCAAACACCGCAGCAAGCCCCATCTTGGCAAAGACCGGCATGTCCGGCCACAGCAGCACGCCCACGAGCATGCCCATGCCTGCGGATTCGGCAGTGCCCATGGTTGACGGCTCCACGTAGTGGTTGCGCGCCAGCATCTGCATCAACAGGCCCGCCACGGCCATGGCGCTGCCCGCCAGCAGCAGCGCCAGCGTGCGCGGCACGCGGCTGGCAACCAGCACCTGCGTGGCCAGGTCGTCTTCGTTGTGCGAGAAAAGGCGCACGATGGTGGCGACCGACACATCGCTCACCCCCACCAGCAGGCTGATGAAGGCCAGAACGGCCAGGGCTGCCACGGCGGGCAGCGCGAAAGCCAGCGGGCGCAGCACCGGGCTGCGCTCGCTGCGTGGCGCTTTCAAAACCATGTCTGTCATGCTGTGGCTCGCGGCAAGGCTGGCTGCAGCCCAGCCATCAGGCTTGGGAGAATGCGTTGATCAGCTGCGTCACATCGTCGTGCAGCGAGCCGGGGCTGGCGTTGCCCAGCAGGTACCAGTTGGCCGAGTTCAGATAGACGATCTGCTTTTTCCTGGCCGCCTTGGTGGCGTTGACCAGCGGGTTGTCCAGCAGCTTGGACGCCGATGCGCCTTCGCGGCCAATGGCGGCATCGCGGTCCAGCACGAACAGCCAGTCGGGATTGGTCTTGAGGATGAATTCAAACGAGATCGCCTGGCCGTGGCCCGCCACCTGGATGTCCTTGTTGGCAGGCGCAATGCCGTACACATCGTGCAGCATGCCAAAGCGCGAGCCAGGGCCGTAGGCGCTGAGCTTGCCGCCATTGGTCATCACCATCAGGCCCGTGCCCTTGCCCGCCGTCAAGCCCTTGAGCTTGTCGATATCGGCCTGCATGGCGGCGATGAGTTCATCCGCCTTGGCCTCGGCGCCCACCATCTGGCCCAGAATCTTCAGGTGCTTGAAAGCGCTTTCCACCGGCTTGGCGTTGTTCACCGTCAGATCAAGCGTTGGGGCAATCTTTGACAGCTCGGGCACCTTCGCTGCCGAACGGCCACCGGCCACGATCACATCGGGATTGAGGCCCTTGACCACTTCGTAGTTGGGCTCGAACAGGCTGCCGATACGGGTGTAGTCCTTGCTGGCGTACTGCTCCAGCACCTGGGGAAACTTGACCACCTCGGGCACGCCCTTGACCTGCGCGCCCAGCGCCCGCAGGCAGTCGAGCGCCGCCATGTCGAACACCAGAATGGTTTTCGGCTTGACGGGAATCTGCACCGCACCATTGGATTGCTGCACCGTGAAGCTTTGCTGTGCCAGGGCCGAGCCCGCCGCCCAGGGCAGGGTCACCAACGCACCCAGCTGCAGGAGCGACTGGCGGCGGTTGACGGAAAACGTCGAAGTCCCCGAAGAAGACAAGGCAAAGCGCGACATGGAACATCCTTTGGTCGGTGAGCTGGCAGCCCATGCATGCATCCGACCCAAGCCCGTATCGCTACGTGATGCTATTGATTGCTCTCCAATTCATAGCTTCTTGCGCCCGCCACATATGCTCCAGCGGTTGATTTACTGGAATGACCGCAAACCCCGCGAAAAAGGGCACCGCTGCACGAGCTTTACGCAAATTAACACGTATGCGAATCATTCTCATTTAATGGTAACACGCTGTTGCCACCTCAACCAAACGCAAGGCCTTTATTCCTGCATGGCGCGTGCGGCTTTGCAGGTGTCGCAGGCCGGACAACAGCGCCACGAAATCGCCTGCCGGGAGCCACGGCAGGCTCGCCAACGGCGGCAGGCTTTTTACAATGGACAAGTCATTGCGCCAGCCCTTCGACTCCGCAGGAGACCGGCTGCCGCGCCTTGCACCAGCCCGCGTGACCTCCCCGACCGCCTCCCCCGCGCCTGTGGCCCTGCGCCCAGGCGATTTGACCGTGACCCCACCCTCCGCGTCAGCGCTGCCTACAGCCCCGGCCGCCGCAGCACCCGCGACCTTGCCATCGCCAGGCGCTCCCCGTCCGGGCAAGGGATCGGCCCTCACCGGCATTGCCATGACGGTTACGGCCTGCGCCTTTTTCTGCCTGCTGGACACCGGCTCCAAGTACGTGGGCGCCATTTTGCCCCTGCTCATGGCGCTATGGCTGCGCTACGTGCTGCAATCGATCTTCACAGTGAGCTGGGGGCTGGCACAGAGCGGTATGGATATCTTCCGCACCACGCACCCGCGCTTTCAGGTGATGCGCGCCGCACTGTTTTGCAGCAGCAATGCCTGCGCCATGATGAGCCTGCGCTACCTGCCGCTGGCCGAGTTCACCGCCGTGGTGGCGATGACGCCGCTCGCCATGACCCTGGTGGCCGCACTGTGGCTGCGCCAGCCGGTGAGTCCTCTGCGCTGGGTGCTGGTGGCCATGGGGTTTATCGGCACGGTGGTCATCATCCGCCCCGGCGGCGCCAATTTCAGCGGCGGCGCCCTCGTCTGGCCCCTGCTGCAACTGGCCGCCAATACGGCCTACCAGATCGTCAGCAGCCAGATGGCCGGCAAGGAACGGCCGCTGACCACGCAGATCTACACCAGCCTGCTCGCCCTGGTGCTGACCACCGCGAGCCTGCCCTGGTTCTGGCAGATGCCCGATACTGCGGCCCTGTGGCTGGGCTCACTCGCCATGGGCGTGGGCAGCACCATTGGCCACTTGATGCTGCTCAAGGCTTACGAACACGCCAAGCCGGCAACCATATCGCCCTTCCTCTACAGCCAGATCCCGTTCGCCGTGTTCTCCGGCTGGCTGCTGTACGGCCACATGCCAGACCATTGGGCGGTGCTGGGGATGGTGGCCATTGCCGTGGGCGGCGCGCTGAGCGCGTGGCTGTCGGTACGGGAATCGCGATAGCTATTTATTTGATAGCATCTTGCGCTTTACAGATAAGCGCCAGAGACGCTTTTATTCATTGTTTTGCTGGCCCCTGATTGCGGCCAGCAAAAAGCCCCGCCAAGGCGGGGCCAGAAACGTTCACAGCGCAGTGCGCATCAAGACGCCAGCTTGCGCACCTTGAAGGCTGCAAAAATCTGCAAGAGGCCGTACACCAGCGCCCCCACGCCAATCCAGATCACGCCGACGATCAAACCGGCCAGCGGCGCGGCCAGCATCAGGCCGCCCAGGATGACGCCCAGCACACCGCCCAGAATCAGCATCCACTCGTTGTCGATCTCCTCGCGCACGCGGATGGCAAATACGATGCGCATCACGCCCGAGACGATGAACCACACCGCCATCACCATGACAATGCTGGCCGCCATCGAGACCGGGTTGGCGATCGCCATCACGCCAAAGGCGAGCGAAATCAGCGCGTAGAGAATCATCCAGCCGCGCGAAACCCCGGCGTTCTTGCCAAATGCGCCAATCAGACCCACTACGCCTTCTGCCACCGCCAGAATGCCGATGGCCCAGGTCATGCTCGCGCCCATCGACAGTGGGTTGACCAGCGCCATCACCCCAAACAGCGCAGAGACGATGCCGAACAGCAAGATCACCCACCAGCTGCGGCCGACGGTGTGCCGCAATGAATCAGACAGTGGAAGATTGGTAGCCATGGTTCACTCCTTGTGGATAAAACCATCCGATTATCCAAAGGCCTGCGCGGGCGGCGCGTCGTCCAATGCCGCGACCTGCCCTGCCAGGGGTTGTGCCGTGGCCTGCCCGCTACATATGGCTGCTGCCGGGGCAAAAAAACGCCGCAGGCAATGGCACTGCGGCGCTGGCTGGGCGTGTTCTCCTGGTCAGTAGGCAACCGCCTGCCCGTCCTTGCGCGGGTCGGAGCCCGCGATGTAGTGGCCGCCCTCTCGCAGAATCAGCTGCGCGCCGCCAAAGGCAAACACGCCATTGCCTTCTTCGACCGTGATCTCATGGCCGCGCGCACGCAGCGCCTCCACCACCTGCGGATCAAACCCGGGCTCGACCGAGACCTTGTTGCCCCCGGTCACGCGCCAGCGCGGAGCGTCGGCAGCAGCCTGCGGGTTCTGGCCGTAGCGCAGCACGCGCACCGCCATCTGTACATGGCCTTGCGATTGCATCGGCCCGCCCATCACGCCAAAGGCCATCTGCGGCGTGCCGTCGGCATTCATCGCAAACGCAGGAATGATGGTGTGCGAAGGCCGTTTGCCCGGCGCCACCTGGTTGGCGTGCCCTGCCTCGGTGGTAAAGCCCGCGCCACGGTTCTGCAGGCTGATGCCAGTGCCCGGCACCACCACGCCCGAGCCAAAACCCATGTAGTTGGACTGGATGAAGGACACCATCATGCCGCTCTCGTCACACGCGCACAGGTACACCGTGCCGCCGGGACGGGGTGCGCCATAGCTGGCCACACGGGCCTTGCTGCGGTCGATCAGCTGCGCACGTTCGGCCAGATAGGCGGGGTTCAGCAGCTCCTGCTGCGGCTTGACGCGCATGTGGTCGATGTCGGCGTTGTATTGCGCCAGATCGGCCAGCGCCAACTTCATCGCCTCGATCTGCAGGTGCACGGTTTCCGCGCTGTCCAGCGGGTCGCTGCCGATGTCCAGGCTATCGAGCATGCCCAGCGCCATCAGCGCGGCGATGCCCTGGCCGTTGGGAGGAATTTCGTGGATCACCGAATCGCCAAACGACTGGGAGACCGTGCCCACCCAGTCGCAGCGGTGCGCGGCCAGGTCTTCGACGGTCATCACGCCGCCGTTGGCCTGGCTGTGCGCGGCCATCTTCTTGGCAAGCGCGCCCCGGTAGAAGGATTCGCCCATGGTGGCGGCAATCTCTTCCAGGGTCTGTGCATGGGCTTCGCTCTTGAACACCTCGCCCGCCTTGGGCGCGCTGCCGCCTGGAGCAAAGCATTCCTGGAAGCCGGGCTGATCGCCCAGCTTGGCCAGCCCCAGCTCCCACAGCCTGGCGATGGTGGGCGAGACGGCAAACCCATGGCGCGCGTAATCGATGGCCGGTTGCGCCACCTGCGCAAAGGGCAGCTTGCCGAAGCGGCGGGACAGCTCGACCCAGGCCGACACCGCGCCCGGCACGGTCACGGCGTTCCAGCCCTTCTCGGGAATGCCGCCCAGCTTGTCGAAGTACCCGGGCGTCCAGCCTGCGGGCGCGCGGCCCGAGGCGTTCAGGCCATGCAGCTCCTTGCCGTCCCATACGATGGCAAAGCCATCGCTGCCAATGCCGCAGCCGGTAGGCTCCACCACCGTCAGGGCCATGGCGGCTGCCAGCGCGGCATCCACCGCATTGCCACCGGCCAGCAGCATGCGCAGGCCGGCTTGCGCCGCCAGCGGCTGCGAGGTGCTGACCACATTGCGGCCCAGCACCGACGAGCGGTGCGATGCATAGGGCAGCGCCCAATCACGGATGGTTGTCATGTCTTTGCCTTCTTATTCCAAAGTAATGTGGTTGTCCTTGATGACCTTGGCCCAGCGCGCGCTGTCAGCCTTCACCATATCGGCAAACTGCGCAGGCGTGCCAGGCTTGGCCACATCGGCGCCCAGCTTGGCCAGATTGGCGGCCACCTCCGGCGTCTGGATCGCCTTGTTGAATGCGGCATTCACCTTGGCCACCAGCTCGGGCTTCATGCCTGCGGGGCCATACACGCCAAACCAGGTGACGGACGAATAGCCCGGCAGGCCGGATTCCGCAATCGTGGGCAGGTCAGGCGCCAGCTTGGTGCGCTGCTCGCTCGTCACCGCCAGCGCACGCAGGCGACCGCTGGCCACGTGCGGCATGCCCGTGGGGATGGAGTCAAACAGCATATGCACCTGGCCGGTGGCCAGATCGCTGATGGACTGCGCCGTGCCCTTGTAAGGCACATGCGTCAGTTGCACGCCCGCCTGCGCCGCAAAGGCAGCGGTGTTCAGGTGCACGATCGTGCCGTTGCCGCTGGTGGCGTAGTTGAGCTTGCCAGGGTTGGCCTTGGCGTAGGCAATCAGCTCCTGCACATTCTTGACGGGCAGCGACGGCGTGACCAGCAACACGCTGGCGGCATCAGCCACATGGGCGATGGGGGTGAAATCCTTGTCTGCCTTGTAGGCCAGCTTGGGCATCAGGTGCGGAGAGATCGCATGCGTGCTGCTGGTGGTAAAGAGCAGCGTATAGCCATCGTTGGGCGCCTTGGCCGCTTCTGCAGTGCCAATGGTGCCGCCTGCGCCCGGGCGGTTGTCGATCACCAGCGACTGGCCCAGCTCGTGCGCTACCTTCTGGGCCACGACGCGCGCCACCAGATCGGTGGCGCCGCTCGCCGGGAAGGGCACGATCACGCGGATGGCATGGTCGGGCCAGCCACCCCCTTGCGCCAGCGCAGCTTGCGGCAGCGCCGCGAAGGCGGCCAGACCCATGAGACTAAGCAAAGCGGCAACTGCGCCCCGGCGCGATGGAGAGCGCTGCATGTGCGGCTGAGGGCTATGGAAGGAGCAGAGAGATGGAGTGGTAGTGCGTGGCATGAGAAGGCTGAAAAAGCAGAAAAGCGGGAAAAGCGTGGCTGACGACGAGGCACTGCGGGGCGCTGAAGGCGTACCGCGCAAGTACCGGATACCAAAAAGCCCTGCCCCGCCATTGGCCCTGCGTGCTTAACGCCAGCCATCGCGCCTACCTGGGTGTTTGTGTGCGCTGCGGTGTGGTGCTTCTGAATCAATTCAAGGCATTGATAGTAAAAGCAGCGGCTGCAAGGCGCCATCACTGATTTGGCAAGGGGTGTTTGCCGATTCGGCAATGCAATAATTGCAATCAGCATATTTTCAGCAACACCGCCATGCCCACGCGCCATCCTTCGCACCTGCAAGACACCGCCCTGCGCTATTTTTTTGAGGTGGTGCAGTGCGGCACGGTCAGTGCAGCTTCAGCCAACCTGCATGTCGCCAGCTCGGCCATCAGCCGCCAGATCAGCGGGCTGGAGGCGCAGCTGGGTACGCCCCTGTTCGAGCGCCATGCGCGTGGCATGGTACCCACGGAGGCCGGGCTCATCGTGGCGCAACTGGCGCGCCGCATCAGCCTCGACGCAGAGCAGGCCATTGATGCCATCAACGCGCTCGACAGCCTGCGCGCGGGCACGGTGCGCATAGCCACCTCCGACGCCTTTGCCAACGAGCTGGTGCCGCAGGCCTGTGCCGCCTTCCAACGCCAGCATCCCGGCGTGCGATTTGAGGTGACCATGGTGCCGACCTTGCAGGTCTCGGCCCGGGTGCTGGCGGGCGATGCCGACATCGGCCTGCGTTTCAGCATGTCGCCGGTGCAGAACATTGCCGTGGTCTACCGCCAGAGCGCCCCCGTGCTGGCTGTGCTGCGGCCCGACCATGCACTGGCCCGGGAAGCCACGCTCACACTGGCCGATCTGGCCCGCCATCCACTGGCGCTGCCTCCAGCCGAAACCACCATCCGCCAGATGATCGACCTCGCCTGCAGCCGCCAGGGCCTGCAGCTCGATGCCGTGCTCACCACCAACCACGCCAAGACCTTGCTGAACTTTGTGCTGCACAGCGGCGGCGTCACCGTATCGAGCGAGGTGGGCGCGCGGCACATGCTGGAAGCGGGCCTGTTGGTCGCCAGACCGCTTTCCGATGCGGGCATGGATTTGCGCGACATCGAAGTGCAGACGCTGGCCGGACGCCAGCTGCCGGTGGCGGCCAAGGCGTTTCTGGAGTTGCTGGTGGCGCAACTGGCGCCTTGACGCCAGACGCTCCTTTTTTATTAGCTACTGGCACCTATCCAACATACGCAATCAGCCAATTTCTTCGGAATTTTGCAAAACTAACCGGCCTGCTGCGCCTCGCGAAACGCCTTGGCCTTGCCAAAGTGGCCGTTGCCGATAAATGGCACCGGCGGCCGCAGCGCGGACAGCGGAGACGGGTGGTTGCTGGTCAGTACCAGATGGCCCCGGTCTTGCGGAATGAAGGCGCGTTTGCTCTGCGCATGGCTGCCCCACAGCATGAAGACCACTGGCCTGTCGCCCTCTGCCACCTGCTGGATGACGGCATCGGTCAGTTGCTCCCAGCCTTTGCCACTGTGGCTGGCAGCCTGACCTTCTTCCACCGTGAGACAGGTGTTGAGCAGCAGCACCCCATGCGTCGCCCACTTGACCAGGCTGCCGCCGGGCTCGGGAAATGGCGGAAACGGCACGCCCAGGTCGCGCTGCATTTCCTTGAAGATGTTCTGCAGCGACGGCGGCATGCGCACGCCGGGCGCCACCGAAAAGGCCAGCCCCTCGGCCTGCCCCCGGCCATGGTACGGATCCTGCCCCAGAATGACCACGCGCACCTCCTCGGGCGGCGTCAGTTCAAGCGCTCGCAACGGTTGCGGCGGGAAAATCACCGCGCCCGCATCCAGGCGCTGCTGCACAAACTGCGTGAGCTGCTGGCCCTTGGGGCTTGCAAAGAAGGCGTCCACCACGGGCTGCCAGCCCGGGGCGACCTGGTGGTTGTGAAAGGCTTCGGTTGTCAATTGCATGGGCCGCATTGTGCACTTTGTGCGCACTTGCCAGTCTGATACAAGGTACAGGGCGGTCGGGATAAACGCAATGCTCAGTGTGCGCCTGCAGACGCACATGCCCCCTGCGCCCGGCTCCAGCTGGCAGGCTGCAACAGCGCCACCAGTCCGCAGGCAAGCGAGCCCTGCCAGTGCACATAGTCGTGACCCGTGCTGTGCTCTACCTGCGTCACGCGGTAGCCTTTGGCGCGCAGCACATCGCCCAGGGTGCGGCTGGTCTCCAGAATGCCCGCCTGGCCGCCGCGTGCGCTTTCATACCGGCCCGCGTCAAAGTAGAACGCCACCGGCAGGCGGGGCGCGGCCTCCCACCAACGGGCCAGTGCATTGGGCGCTTCGCCCTGGGGGGCCCACCAGTACGAGCCCGACAGGCTCAACACCTTGCCAAAGCGCCCGGGGTATTGCAGCGCCACATAGCCGGAGGCCAGGCCGCCATAGCTGGACCCGGCCAGCACCGTGCGCGCCGCAGGCACCTCGATGCCTTGCGCAACAAGCCAGGGCATCAGCTCCTCGCCCATCATGCGGGCAAAGTCAGGGTTGGGCGGCAGTTCCTTGCCGCGCAGCGCGCTGCTGGCATTGGCTACCAGTACCACGGCGGTGCTGGGGACCAGTTGGTCGGCAACCAGGTTGTCCACGATCTGCGGCGTGGGCACGTCGTACAGGTAGGCGTGCGCGTCAAACAGCACCAGCACGCTGCGCTGCGCCGCTGGCGCCTGCGACCAGCCCTTCGGGCGGTAGATCCATACATCGCGCCCGTTGCCCAGGGCTTGCGAGGTAAACCAGTGGCGCTGCAGATCGCCGCGCGGCACGCCTGCGCGCTTCTGGCCCCACGGCTGGGCCGGCGCATCGGCCAGTTGCAGCACGGAGCGGCCCTGGTAGCGATCCACTGGCGGCGCGCCGTCTGCTCCTGCGCCCCAGGTGCGGGCATTGAAGGGGTCGCGCTGCAAGGTGGCGAGAATGCTGCGCCGCTGCTCCAGCGCCGGGGCATCGATATTGGGTACATCGGGCGCAAAGCCGTAGCTCAGCCGCACATCGCTGGGCATCACAAAGCTGGCCCACCACACGTCGGACGCGCCCATGCGCTGGAGTGACTCATGGTTGCCGCTGGGCGACCCGAACAGCCGCACACTGTGCTGCGCGCCGCGCCACACAAAGGTGACAAGGCGCTCGCGCTCGCCCCATGGCTCGACCAACGGCGCGCCCTGTTGCGCCACTTCGCGCCAGAAGGCATCGGTATTGCCTCCAGACTGTAACTGCTGGGCCAGCGCCTGCAGACGTGGGCTTCGCAACGGGCTCTCAGGCAGTTTCACCTGCTGGTCTGCGGCAGGCTGCCAGGCCTGCTCCAGCAGCAGGCGGTATTGGCCGATTCTTGGCGTTTCACCCACAGGCAGAGCGTCATCAGCTATCTTTTTCGAAGCAACATACTCCACATGCGCGGCATCGCTGGCATGCAGCACCAATTGCTCGCCCGCCTGTACCTGCCAGGTAAAGCCCTCGCCCCTGGCATCCTTGCCCAGCAGGCGCCGCACGTGGCGGCCCTGCGCATCCTGCACATCCAGCTGCAGACCGGTGGCATCGATCTCGCCGCGCACCACGCTGCCTGCGGGCAGCGCGCGGGTGTCGAGCTGCCAGCGCTGCTGCGTGCCCGGTGCAAGCCTTCCTTGCACGGCCGTGCCGACTGCCAATACGGAAAAGGACGCAGAGGCCTGGGTGGTCGATGGTGCGGTTTCAGTATTCATGCGGTGGCTCGGAGTGCAAGCCGCCAGCAGGTTGGCAGCAGCCAGTACGGCGGCGATGCGGCACGCGGATTTGCGCCATGACTTCGGATAAGACAAGGTGTCGGCGCACATCAGTAAAGCGCTCGTAGCTATCATTCTTAAAAATCCACAGAGGCGCTGACACGGTAGGTGCGCGGTGCGCCCACGGTCAGGAAGTTGTCGGCAAAGGCGCCCGCCCAGTACTTGCGGTCAAAGGCGTTGTCCACATTGGCGCGGAACACGGTTTTCTTGCCTGCAACCGTGGTGGCATAGCGCGCGCCCAGGTCCACCCGCGTCCAGCTTGGGGCGCGCAAGGTGTTGGCGGCGTTGACCCACTGCTTGCCGGTGTGCACCACGCGGCCGCTCAGCGCGGCGCCGGGCAGGCCCGGAATGTCCCAGTCGCCACCCAGGTTGGCCGTCCAGCGCGCCGCGCCAAAGGCATCGTTGCCGTCGTTCTTGCCACCTTGCGTGCCCGTCAGCCGAGGCTGCAGGTAGGCGATGCCGCCCAGCACACGCAAGCCACGCAGCGCCTCGCCCGAGGTGTTCCATTCCACGCCCCGGTTGCGCTGCTCGCCGCCCAGCTGCAGCGTGTTGGTTGCGCTGTCGATCACGGTCGATGGTTTTTCGATCTGGAACAGCGCCAGCGTATTGGTGAACGCACCAGCACGCCACTTCACGCCCATCTCCATCTGCTTGGTCTTGTAGGGCGGAAATACCTCGCCCGCGTTGGCGTAGGTGGAGCCCACTTCCACGCCTGGGCTCAGGCCCTGGATGTAGTTGGCGTACAGCGATACGTCGTCTCCCCACGGCTTGACGACGAGGCCCACAGCGGGTGTCACGGCTGATTCGTCGTAGCCCTTCATCTTCTGGTGCACGCGCTGGTGGCGCAGGCCCAGCGTCAGCAGCACCTTGTCCTGCGCGAACGAAAGCGTATCGGCCAGCGCCAGGCTGCTGATGTCGTTGTCGTTCTCGCGCCGCATGCCCTGGCGCGCCGGTGCCAGGATGGGGTCGACCGGATCGTAGATGTTGGTGGTGTAGTTGGGGCTGACAGTGATCGGCAGTGCACGGCCGCTTTTCTGGTTCATGAAGTTGTAGGCCACCACCACCTGGTGCTTGACCGCCCCGGTCTCGAAGCTGCCTCGCACGCCGGTCTCCCAGGCAGTGGTGTTGGTGAAGCCTTCGAGGTTGTAGGTCTGGCCGATGGCCGAGCCATCGCCCACCGCATTGAGCACCACGCGCGTGCCCGTGGGCTGGCCTTCGTAGTGGTGCAGCGCGCGGCCCGCGCTGCCGTACAACTGCCAGCGGTCATTCAGGTCAACGCTGCCACGCAGCACCACGCCTTCGTTCTCGACCACCGAATTGACGCCCCGGAACAGGTTGTTGCGGCCATCGGGTGCGGCGATCAGGTGGTCCATCTTGGCAAAGCTCACCATCACCGGGCTGCCATTGTTCATGTGTGCGCGGTAGCGGTAGGCGTCCAGCCCCAGGCTGAAGCGGTCGCCCTGGTAATCGAGCGCCAGCGCGCCCAGGTTGCGGCGGCGTTTCTGGTCGTCCACCGAGGTCTCGCCATTGCCCAGCAGGCCGTTGAAGCGGATGCCCAGGCGGTTTTCGGGCCCGAAGCGGCGCGACACATCGGCATGCGCCTGCCATTGCGAGCCCGAAGTGAAGGAGGTTGTCACCCGTGTGAGCGGCTGGGCAGTGGGCCGCTTGGTGACGATGTTGACCACGCCGCCCACGCCGCCTGCCGGAGACATGCCACTCAGCAATGCGCCCGGCCCCTTGAGCAGCTCGACGCGTTCAATGAACTCCGTAGGGATGTTGCTGTCCGGCGCAATGCCATAGAGGCCATTCATGGCCACCTCGCTGGCATTGATGTCAAAGCCGCGGATCAGGTAGTTCTCGTTGATGTGACCGGTGTTGGTGGTAAAGCGCACCGACGGGTCGTTCTCCAGCACGGCGGCCACGGTGGATACATTTTGGTCCTGCATCAGTTCGCTGCTGTAGGCGGTGATGTTGAAGGGCGCATCGATGGTGTCGACATTGCCCAGCAGGCCCAGGCCTGCAGCCTTGCCCACCTGGCCACCGGGCGCAAGGCGCGGCAGCTGACTCTTGTCTTGCGCGGCCTGCACCTTGACTTCGCTCAAGGTGGACTCCGGCACATTTTGCGCAGAAGAGGAGGCCAGGGGTGCGGATTGCGCCCATGCGGCAGGAGAGATGGCAAGCATGGCGGCAGCCACGCCATGCAGACGACGCGCCTTGCGCGCGCTCAGGAGTTTGGTTTTCAAGATAGACCTCGGCGATGGTGTCATTCCATCTATCCACCCACCCGGCGCGCGAAGACGACACAGCCCTACCCGGTACGGCTGGCAGGTCGTCAGAGCAATCGCTGGGTGGGGAGATGGATCAGGCCTGCTGGCTGGGCACGGCAGAAGTCTGCTTGGCTGAGGCGAGCGTGCGAGTCGCCATCAAGGGCCCCCTGCAGAGCAGCAGAATGGCATGCTGTGGCGATTCGCACCAATGAATGCGAATAATTCTCAATAAAATGTTAACACAGGTTTACAGCGTAAAGGAGCAGTTCACGGCAATATCTGCGCATGCCATCTTCCATTCTCACCTTCGCCAAGGCTGCATTGGCCGCCGCCTGCCTGTCAGCTGCCTCGGTGCATGCCACAACGCAAGCCGCCACGGCCATCGAAATTGACGGCCTGTTTTCGGCCCTGCTCACATCCGGCTGTGAGTTCAACCGCAACGGCAGCTGGTACAACGCCAAACAGGCCAGCCAGCATCTGCAGGGCAAGTACGACTACCTGCTCAAGAAAAAGCTGGTGCCCACGAGCGAAGCCTTCATCGACCACGCCGCCAGCCAAAGCAGCATGTCTAGCAAACCCTACCGGGTGCGCTGCCCCGGCCAGCCCGAGATCGACAGCAAGCAGTGGTTTACCGAGCAACTGGAGCAGATCCGCGCCCGAAAATAGCACCGGTCTTTCCACAAAAAAGAGCTGCTGGCGCACCAGGGTAGCGCGCCAGCAGCTCTTTTTTTGATAGTAAATTAAGCGCGTTCGACCGGATGGGCAAACAAGGCAGCCAGCGCTTCGCCCGGCTCATCCGCACGCATGAACGCCTCCCCCACCAGGAAGGCGTTGATACCGGCATCGCGCATGGTCTTCACATCGTCGCGGGTCATGATGCCCGATTCCGTCACCAGCAGGCGGTCGGCAGGCACGCGCTTTTGCAGATCGAGCGTCGTCTGGATATCCACCTCGAACGTGCGCAGGTTGCGGTTGTTGATGCCCACCAGCGGCGTCTTGAGCTTGAGGGCACGCTCCAGCTCAGCCCCGTCGTGCACTTCCACCAGCACGGCCATGTCCAGGCTGCGTGCGATCTGCTCCATCTCGGCCATCTGCGCATCATCCAGGCAGGCAGCGATCAGCAGCACGCAGTCGGCGCCCATCGCCCGCGATTCATATATCTGATAGGGATCGACCATGAAATCCTTGCGCAGCACCGGCAGCAAAGTGCTGGCACGCGCCTGCTTCAGAAAGTCGGGCTCTCCCTGGAAGAACTGGCGGTCCGTCAGCACCGACAGGCAAGCCGCCGTCGCGTTACCGTGAATTTTGGCCTTGTTGTTGCTATTGCCCACCATGTAGCTTTGTGCAATGTCGGCAGGGTCAAAGTCTGCACGAATCACTCCCTTGCTCGGACTCGCCTTTTTGATCTCGGCAATCACCCCCGCCTCACCGGCTGCAATTTTGGCGCGCAAGGCCCCTACAAAATCGCGCGTCACAACGCGGCTTTCCGCATCGCGGCGCATGCCTTCAAACGACAAGCGCTTTTTCGCTTCAGCGACTTCTTCGACTTTGACGTCGCAGATTTTTTTCAGGATATCGGACATAGGTATTACTTTCTTCAGGCGTTGGCGTACTGCTGAGTGAATGCCACCAGCGCTTTGAGCTTGGCCAGTGCAGCGCCGGTGTCGATTGCCTCGCGCGCGCGCCGCAGGCCGTCTTCGATGGATTCCGCCACATTGGCCGCATAGAGCGCCGCGCCTGCGTTCAGGCAGACGATGTCGCGCGCCGGGCCTTTTTCGCCCTGCAGAATGCCCAGCAGCATGGCTTTGGACTCCTCAGGGTTGTCCACGCGGAAAGCACGGGTGCCAACCATCTGGATACCGAAGTCTTCGGGGTGGATTTCGTACTCGCGCACCACACCGTCCTTCAGCTCGCCCACCAGGGTGCCAGCGCCCAGGCTGATCTCGTCGAGCCCGTCGCGGCCGTACACCACCAGTGCGTGCTCGGCGCCCAGGCGCTGCAGCGCGCGCACCTGGATGCCGACCAGGTCTTCGTGGAACACACCCATCAGGATGTTGGGCGCGCCCGCCGGATTGGTGAGGGGGCCCAGGATGTTGAAGATGGTGCGCACGCCCAGCTCCTTGCGCACGGGCGCCACGTTCTTCATCGCCGGGTGGTGGTTGGGCGCGAACATGAAGCCGATGCCCACCTGCGCAATGCTCTGCGCAATCTGTTCGGGAGCGAGGTTGATGTTGACGCCCAGCGCCTCCATCGCATCGGCACTGCCGGATTTGCTCGATACGCTGCGCCCGCCATGCTTGCTGACCTTGCCGCCAGCAGCCGCGATCACGAAGATGGAGCAGGTGGAGATGTTGAAGGTGTTGGCGCCGTCGCCCCCCGTGCCGACGATGTCGACCAGGTTGCTGCGGTCGTTCACATGCACCTTGTTGGAAAACTCGCGCATCACCTCGGCAGCCGCGCTGATCTCGCCAATGGTTTCCTTCTTGACGCGCAGGCCGGTGAGGATGGATGCCGTCATCACCGGCGAGAGCTCGCCCTTCATGATCATGCGCATCAGATGCAGCATTTCATCGTGGAAGATTTCGCGGTGCTCGATGGTGCGCTGCAGCGCTTCCTGGGGGGTAATCGACATGGAGATTCCTAGAACATTCAAGTGGAGTGAGGCAAATGGAAGCTAGGCCTGCCATCGGCGCTCCGGCTCCAGCCGGTGCAAGAAGGTGGTGAGTGAATCACGTGGCAAGGCCACGCCATGAGGCGCCAGAACACGTCCGGCCGCCCCTCGGTGGTAGGTGCCATGCACGATCAGGTGGTGCAGCATTTCGCTACGCGTCATGCTGCCGGTATCCCCATCGGTAAAGCGGAACCGGATCAGCTCGCCCAGTTGCGCATCCTGCAGGTCTTGTACGTACTGTTCCAGCTGTGCGTCGGAACGGGCCAGACGTGCCTGCAGATCGGCCAGCGTTGGCGTGTCCTCGGTATTGGTCGAGCCGAATTGGTGCACGGCACCCTGCATGTGCGCAGCAAAAATCTGATCGACCACCCAGGTGTGGTTGAGGATGCGGGTGAAGAGGCGCAGTTCATCGGCGGAGAGCAGATGCTGCGACGCCAACCCCAGTTGCACCAATTCCTCGTTGGCCCAGCGCTTGTACGCAAATTGCGAAGCCAGGACGGCGGCGCCAGTCATCAGCGCTGCTCCAGAAAGTTCTTCAGCATGGCGTGGCCGTGCTCGGTCAGAATGCTCTCGGGGTGGAACTGCACGCCCTGGATCGGCAGTGTTTTGTGGCGCACACCCTGGATTTCGCCGTCTTCACTGGTCGCCGTCACTTCCAGACAATCGGGACAGGTGCTGCGCTCGATCACCAGCGAGTGGTAGCGGTTGACGGTAAATTCCTCTGGCAGATCGGCAAACACGCCTTGCTCCGTGGTGTGGATGACACTGGTCTTGCCGTGCATCTGCTGGACCGCGCGGATGATATTGCCGCCAAAGGCTGCGCCAATGGCCTGGTGACCAAGACACACGCCAAGAATGGGCAGTTTGCCAGCAAAGTGCTGGATGGCTTGCACCGAAATTCCCGCCTCCGCCGGGCTGCAGGGCCCGGGGGATATCACCAGCCAGTCCGGTTGGTGGGCGGCAATCTCGTCGAGCGAGGTTTCGTCATTGCGCACCACGACCACATCGACACCCAATTCGCCAAAGTACTGGACGATGTTGTAGGTGAAGCTGTCGTAGTTATCGACCATCAACAGTTTTTTCATCGTCACTCCCTCGGTGTGCCGCCTGCCTGCAGGCGCGCCAGTTCACGGTGTTCATAGGCGATGTAGGCTTCCATCATCGCGCGGTAGATGGCCTCGATCACGTCGGGCTGGCCCCCTTCCAGTGCGGCGCGCTCACGCACGCGGGCAACGATGGTTTCGATACGCTCTTCGTCGCGCACCAGATCGGGGTTGTTCTTGACCTTGGCAGCCTGGGTCATGTAGCCGCCGCGCTCCACCAAGAGCGGCACCAGGATGTCGTCGAGCGCATTCACATGGCAGCGCACGTCGGTCATGGTGTTGCAGTCTTGCACTTTGTCGATAGCGCGGGTCATTCCAATCCTTCCTCTACGAGTTCGGCCGCGCGCAGCAATGCGCGCGCCTTGTGTTCAGTCTCTTTCCATTCCAGCTCGGGCACCGAATCGGCCACCACACCGGCTGCGGCCTGCACATACAGCATGCCGTCCTTGATCACGCCGGTGCGGATGGCAATGGCCAGGTCCATGTCACCGGCATAGCTCAGGTAGCCGCAGGCGCCGCCATAGATGCCACGCTTGACGGGTTCGAGCTGGTCGATCACCTCCATCGCATGCACCTTGGGGGCGCCCGACAGCGTGCCCGCCGGGAAGGTGGCCTTGAGCACATCCATGCTCGTCATGCCGACTTTCAGAATGCCTTCGACATTGCTCACGATGTGCATCACATGGCTGTAGCGCTCCACCGCAAAGGCCTCGGTCACCTTGACGCTGCCAGTCTTGGCGATGCGGCCGATGTCGTTGCGCGCCAGATCGATCAGCATCACATGCTCGGCACGCTCCTTGGGATCGTTCACCAGCTCGTGCTCGGTTGCCTTGTCCTTTTCTGGCGTGGATGCGCGCGGGCGCGTGCCAGCCAGCGGGCGAATGGTGATCTTCTTGGCCACGCCACCTTCGTGCTCGACCTGCTCCTGCCGCACCAGGATCTCGGGGCTGGCCCCCACCACCTGGAAGTCACCAAAGTGGTAGTAATACATGTAAGGGCTGGGATTGAGCGAGCGCAGCGCCCGGTACAGCGAAAGCGGGCTTTCGGTGTAGCGCTTGTGGATGCGCTGGCCCACCTGCACCTGCATGAAGTCGCCTGCAGCAATCATCTCCTTGGCCTCTTCAACGGCACGCAGATAATCCGCCTTGGCAAAGCTACGCTCGGCCGGGTAGCTTTCGCCCGCACGGATGCGTGGCACGCTGACCGAATAGCGCAGTTGCTCCTTGAGCTGGCGCACGCGCTTCTTGGCCTTGCTGTAGGCCTCTGCCTCGCCGGGGTTGGCGTAGACGATCAGGTAGAGCTTGCCCGAGAGGTTGTCGATGACAGCGACCTCTTCGCACTGCAGCAGCATGATGTCAGGCGTGCCCAGGGTATCGGGCGGGCAGCTGTTTTCGAGCTTTTTCTCGATGTAGCGCACGGCGTCGTAGCCAAAGTAACCCGCCAGGCCGCCGCAAAAGCGCGGCAGGCCCGCGCCCAGCGCCACCTTGAAGCGCTGCTGGTACGCAGCGATGAAGTCAAGCGGGTTGCCCTGGTGCGTCTCCACCACCTGGCCGTCGGTCACTACTTCGGTCTTGGCAGCAGCACCAAAACCGGTGGCACGCAGCAGAGTGCGCGCGGGCAGGCCGATAAAGCTGTAGCGGCCAAAGCGCTCACCGCCCACGACGGATTCCAGCAGAAAGCTGTTTTTGCCATCGTCATGCGCGTGGCAGAGCTTCAAATACAGCGATAGAGGTGTTTCGAGATCCGCAAACGCATCAGCGACGAGAGGAATGCGGTTGTAGCCTTGGTTGGCCAGACTTTTGAATTCGAGTTCGGTGATCACGAAGAATCGTCCCCAGCTTTGGCAGCGCACGCTGGATGTGTGCGTATCGTGCGCTGCAGTTCATCTTGGCGGCCATACCGGTCGGCATGGCCTCGGGCGCACGCTGGGGCGTGTCACCCAGCGGCAATCAAACAGACATGGTCGCAGGCTTACGCCAGGGCCAAGCTCCCCGGCCTGCGAGACCTGCAATGACTGCGTGATGGATGAACATGGGCTTTAGTGTAGCAAACGATTGGAGGCACCAGTGCCAATTCCCGCAAATGCCGGGTATTGGCCCCTAAAGCGGTGTGATCGTGCTGTCAGGCAGCGTTGCAGATATGCCAATCAGCGGTCACCATTGCTGCCACTGCCGGCGCCAAAGGCAACTGCCGCGCTGGCGTCCCCCCGCCGCAATTGCTGCTGGTGCACGCGGGTGGGTGCCAGTGCTTTGAGCAGGCTTTGCATGAGCGCGTGGGCCTTGACGGTGTTGTCTTCAGAGAAGTTGCAGACGTACAGATCCAGCGACACGCTGCCGCTCTCAGGCCAGGTATGGATCGCCAGGTGCGACTCGGCCAGCAACACCGTGCCAGTCACCCCTGCCGGCTGGTCGTTGACCGGCGCAAAACTGTGCCAGCGCTGCGCCACCACGGTCAGGCCCGAGCGCATGGTTTGCCCCACGCACAGCTGCGCCAGCTGCACCTGCTCGGTCAGCAGCGACGGCGCGCACTGGCATTGGTACAAATCGGCGGTCAGATGCAATCCATCCATGGGGCAAGAGTGTAGTTTGGCAAGGGTGAAGATGCGCCCAAGGCCGCCATGCAGGCGGTTGGCAATAGCGCCATCATAGCGGCAGAGGCTTGTGCGGCACAGCGGCTGTGCAGATGAAATCGACTGCCAGCGGTTTGCCTATGCGCACAACAACTCCTAAATCAATAGCAATCACCGCACCAGTTCAGCCAGCGAATCTACGTAGCCAGCTGCCTGCACCTGCCGGATCGGCTGGCCGTGGTTGTAGCCGTAGCTCACCAGCACCACGGGGCAGCCAGCGTTGTGCGCCGCCTCTGCGTCGTTGCTGCTGTCGCCCACCATCAGCGTGGTGGCGGGCTGGCTGCCCAGGGCCTGGCAGGTCTTGATGAGCGGCAACGGGTCGGGCTTTTTCCGCTCGAACGAGTCACCGCCAAAGACGCAGTCGAAATAATCACGCAGGCCCTTGGCCTTGAGCAGCGGCTCGGCAAAAGACAGCGGCTTGTTGGTCAGGCAGGCCATCTTCAGACCCAGGTTGCGCATCTGGCGCAAGCCTTGTTCGACGCCGTCATACACCCTGGAGAACCGGCCGTTGATCGCCAGGTAGTGGTGTTGGTATTGCTCCCAGGCGCGGGCGTAGTAGTTGTCGATCTCGGTAGCAGCAGGCGCGTGACCCTGCTGCGACAGCACGTGCTGGAGCACCGACCGCAGCAGATTCTCCGAGCCCTTGCCCACCATGGGCTCGATGGCTTGCGCGTCGATCGCGGGCAGTTGCAGATCCGCCAGCATGCGGTTGAGGGCCTCGGCAAAATCACCCATGGTGTCGACCATGGTGCCGTCCAGGTCGACGATCACGGCTTCGCAGCGGAGCTGGGCCAATAAAGAGGAGTTTCGAATCACTGAATGCGCTCTGCCATGTGTGCCGTACCGATCGTACGACCCGAAGTATAAAGTTTGCGCACCGCCCAAGAGCCAGACCACCCACGGCAGAGCAGCCTGCCTGTGCGTATCTCAATATACGTCACGCCGGTAGCGCCTGCGCGCCCTTAGCGCCTGCACCCCATCCTCTCCCAGAATGTCGGCCAGAGCCCTTTCGACATCGCTGCCCATTCCTGCATGGCTGCCGCAGACAAAGAGGGTGGCGTCACGAGCGATCCACTCTTTCAGGGTTGCGGCGTTCTGGCGCAGCACATCCTGCACGTAGCGCAGCGAAGGTTCCGCACCGGCGTCACGCGAGTAGGTGAAATCAACCCGCTGCAACCGGCCACCGGCCAGCCATGCGCGGACTTCCTTCTCCACGCTGTGGTCGAATGCCTGCTGCCGCTCTCCAAAAATGAACCAGTTGTCGTGGTTTCCCGCGCGCATGCGAGCCAGCAGATGCGACCGCAGGCCCGCGTAGCCCGAACCGTTGCCAATGAAAATCGCAGGCAGCCCCGGCTCCTCCACTGGCGAGAAGCCTGGATTGGCGAGAACCCGCAGCACCAGACTTGCGCCAATCTCCGCGTGCTGTGTGAGCCAGCCAGAAGCTAGGCCCAGGCGCGGCTCCCCACCGGCTTCGGCGGGCGCAATGGCCTGCCGCACCCACAGCTCGATACCCCTGTCCTCCGGCAGCGATGCCACAGAGTATCTGCGCCCGTGCAAAGCTTGCAGCCTGTCTGCAATCGATTGCGCAGAGCTTCCCGCGTGCACGGTATCGGGCAGCAGGCTCACAGCAAGGGCTTCGGCCAGCGTGTGGCGCTGCCCACGGCAAGTCACTGGCACCTGCGGATCGAAATTGTGGGATTGCAGCCATGTATGGTCCCAGATTTTAATGGTGCAATCTTCTCTCATGAATGGAAGGAAGCACTATGGGCCAGGTTCTGCACGGCAGCGCCACAACGACGGAGGCGATCCGTCGAGCGATACAACATAGTCAAGAGAGCCTGAGAGCGCTTTCTGCACGCTATGGCATCAATCAGAAGACGGTGGCGAAGTGGAAGAATCGGCCTTCGGTCACCGATCTGCCGACAGGGCCCAGGCAGCCGCGCTCCACCGTTTTGTCCGTTGAGGATGAGGCAGCGATCGTCGCCTTTCGCAGGCATACCATGCTGCCGCTGGATGACTGTCTCTACGCGCTGCAGCCGACTATCCCGCATCTGACGCGCTCGTCTCTGCACCGCTGCTTGCAGCGGCACGGTATCTCGCGGCTGCCCGAGGTGCAGGGCGATAAGCCAGCCAAGAAGCGGTTCAAGAGCTACCCCATTGGCTACTTCCATGTCGACATCGCCGAAGTGCAGACAGTCGAGGGCAAGCTCTATCTCTTCGTGGCCATCGACAGGACGTCCAAGTTCGCACTCACCGAACTCCATCCCTCGGCTGACAAGATGACTGCGGCGCAGTTCTTGCGCAATGTGATCGCAGCGGTGCCGTACACCCTCCATACGGTGCTCACCGATAACGGCATTCAGTTTGCCAACCGCAGTTCAGACCGGTACGCCTTCCAGCACATCTTTGGTCGAGTCTGCGAGGAACACGGTATCGAACATCGCCTCACAAAGGTCAAGCATCCGTGGACCAATGGGCAGGTCGAGCGAATGAACCGGACCATCAAGGAAGCCACCGTCAAGCGCTTCCACTATGACGATCACGCGCAGTTGCGGCAGCACCTCGCCAACTTCATCGATGCATACAACTTCGGCCGCAGGCTCAAGACCCTCAAAGGCCTGACACCCTACGAATTCATCTGCAAACAGTGGACATCCGAACCTGAACGGTTCAAGATAGATCCGATCCATCAAATGCCGGGACTGAACACCTAGCACGTGTTTACGATCTCCTCGCGCCGCGTTGGAGACGCGTAAATACGTTCTTAAGCCCCCAAGGCCGTGCGCATCTGGTCGATCACCGCCTTGTAGTCCGGTTTGCCGAAAATGGCGCTGCCGGCCACAAAGGTGTCTGCGCCCGCATCCGCCACCTTGCGGATATTGCTTTCCTTGATGCCGCCATCCACTTCCAGGCGAATGTCCTTGCCGCTCGCCTCGATGCGCTTACGGGCCGCCTCGATCTTGCGGAAGGTACTGTCGATGAAGCTCTGGCCGCCGAAACCGGGGTTCACGCTCATCAGCAGGATCAGGTCGATGTCCTCGATCACCCAGTCCAGAACATCCAGCGGCGCTGCCGGATTGAATACCAGACCCGCCTTACAGCCCTGTGACTTGATGGCCTGTATGCTGCGGTGGACGTGGGTCGAGGCGTCGGGGTGGAAGCTGATATAGTCAGCACCCGCCTCGGCAAAGGCGGCTGCCAGCGCATCGACGGGCTGCACCATCAGGTGCACATCGATGGGCGCAGGCTGTCCATTGGGCAGCACCGCGTGCGGCTTCAGGGCCGCGCATACCATGGGGCCAAATGTCAGATTGGGAACGTAATGGTTGTCCATCACGTCAAAGTGAATCCAGTCGGCGCCGGCAGCCAGCACGGAGCGCACCTCTTCACCCAGGCGGGCAAAGTCTGCGGACAGGATCGAGGGGGCAATTCGGTAAGGGGAGCTCATCCCGTTATTGTCGCATTTAGTATTTCCATATGCCAAAGCACCAGTTTGATGTCTCAGTGACACCGCAATACATGCCCGAGCACTCGGCACCCGAAGCCGGGGTCTACCAGTTCGCCTATACCATCACCATCCGCAACAGCGGCGCCACCGCTGCGCAGCTGATCGCGCGCCACTGGATCATCAAGGATGCCAGCGGCAAGCTGCAGGAAGTGCATGGCCTGGGCGTAGTCGGTCACCAGCCGCTGCTGCAGCCTGGTGAATCCTTCCAGTACCAGAGCCAATGCCGCCTGGCGACGCCGCAGGGCAGCATGGAGGGCACGTATTTCTGCATCACCGAAGATGCCGACACCTTTGACTGCCCGATTCCCCGCTTTGTGCTGGATGCCACGCAGTACCCCGAGCAGGATGACGATCTGGCCCAAGGACGGGTTCTGCACTGATGTTTGGCAAAAAAAAGCAAGAGCGGCTGCCTGCCCTGCTGGCCAGCCTGAACCCCAATGCACCGCTGGCCGAGCGCAACCTGTGGATCATCGAGGTGGCCGACTGGATCCGTGGCGAGCAGGTGTCGGTGGATGCGGCCGTCGCCCGCGTGGGCCTGCTGCTGGATGCCATGGAGGCCAACCCCGAGCTGCGCCGCAAGCTGCAGGCCTGGTGGGCATGCCTGCTGCAGACGGTAGATCTGACGGCACTGCTGGCCGATTTCGGTTTTGCACCGCGCACTGCCTTCTTCAATGAGTTGGCCGAGCGGCTGCGCTGGAAGCTGCTGCCCTCGACGCCCGAGACAATCGACGCCACCGTGCTGTTCTCGATGGCGCTGCACACGCCGTTTGACGCGCAGTGGCTCAAGGCACTGGATGCCAAGACACTGGAGCGCATTGCCGCCCTGCTCTCGCCCGGCTTTGCGGCGATTGAAACGCCCGTGGTGGTGCCCACCCAGATCGCACAGAGCGATGTGCATGAAGGTGTTATCGCCGGGCAGGAGCACTACGGCAACCGGCTCTCGCCCTGGCAGATGCTGGTACTCAATGCCGTCACCTACTGCGCCGGGCAGATCCTGGCCTCCGGCTTCACACCCGAGCTGCGCCTGCGCATGAGCGGCAGCGCGCAGAACACCCAACCGTTCTACACCTTGATCAGCCATGTGGAAGAGCTGCGCAAGGCCATGCTGCACCACAGCCCCAAGGCCACCGATGTTCTGGAGGCCGAGGTGAGCGTGCGCAGCAGCCTGGACGAGTGCCGTGCCGCCGTCGCATCGATCTATGGGCATTTCGAGGACAACGGCGTGTCGGTCGGTGTCGTCTTTCGCCTGCGCCAGCTGCGCATGCGTATCCTGCGGGTGCGTGAACTGCTCGACTGCCTGCTGTCCGCCAACCCCAATACCATCACCGCCAAGCTGCTGGCCCACTTGGTCGTGGTGGGGCTGGAGCGCCAGAGCGTGCGCGCGCTGATCTCGTCCAACTCCTCACTGCTGGCCTCCAAGGTGGCCGAGCGCAGCGCCGAGACGGGCGAGCACTACATCACCCGCGACAGCCGCGAGTACGCGCACATGGTGCGCAAGGCCGCAGGCGGCGGTTTCGTGATGGCGTTCACCACGCTCATCAAGTTTGCACTGCATGCGGTGGCGCTTTCGGCCTTCTGGGGCGGCTTCATTGCAGGCATCAACTACGCGATCAGCTTCGTGCTGATCCAGCTGCTGCATTTCACTGTTGCCACCAAGCAACCGGCCATGACTGCACCCGCCATGGCGGCCAAGCTCAAGGAATCGGGCAACACCGATGCTGGCATTGCGTCGTTTGTCGATGAGGTGAGCTATCTGGTGCGCTCGCAGGTGGCTGCGGTACTGGGCAATGTGCTGGTGGTGTTCCCTACGGTGCTGGTTCTGGCCCTGGCTTGGGCCTACGCCAAAGGCACGCCGTTCATCGACAAGATCTATGCCGCGCAGACGCTGCACTCCATCAGCTTGCTGGGGCCGTCGGTGCTGTATGCCGCCTTCACTGGCGTGCTGCTGTTCTCGTCGAGCATCATTGCCGGCTGGACGGAAAACTGGTTCGTGCTGCACCATATGGATTCGGCCATCCGCTACAACCCGCGCATCACCGGCTTTCTGGGCAAGGCACGCGCCGCGCGCTGGGCCCGCTTCATGCGGCGCAATGTCTCGGGGTTTGCCTCCAACATCTCGCTGGGCTTCATGCTCGGGCTGATTCCCGTAACGGCGCAGTTCTTCGGCCTGCCCATCGACATCCGCCACGTCACCCTGGCGTCGGGCCAGGCAGCGGCTGCAGCGGCGAGCATGGGCCTGCAAGCCCTGCACTACCCCGGTTTCTGGCTGGCGATTGCCGCGTTGCCCTTCATGGGGGGCTTCAACATTCTGGTGAGCTTTTACCTCGCCTTCCGCCTGGCGCTGCGCGCGCAGAACGTCAGCAACGTCGAGCGCTCACACATCTACAAGGCGCTGACCAAGCGCTTTTTCTCACGCCCGATGAGCTTCTTGCTGCCGCTGCGGCTGAACAAGGGCGCAACGGCAGAGCCCGTTGGAGGCCGCTGACATGGCGCTGGGCGAATTCGATCTGATTGCCAAATACTTCAAGCGACCGGTGCGCCGCGCCGCGCTGGGTGTTGGCGACGACTGCGCCCTGCTCGCCCCCGTTCCCGGCATGCAGCTGGCCATCTCTTGCGACATGCTGGTGCAGGGCCGCCACTTTTTCGCCGATGTGGATCCGCACGCCCTGGGCCACAAGGCGCTGGCCGTCAACCTGAGCGACCTGGCCGCCAGCGGTGCCGCGCCGCGCGCCTTCACCTTGGCGCTGGCCCTGCCGCAGGTCGAGGAGGCCTGGCTGCAGGGCTTTGCCCAAGGCCTGTTTGCACTGGCCGATGCCCACGGCTGCGAACTGATCGGCGGCGACACCACGCAAGGCCCGCTCAATATCTGCATCACGGTGTTCGGCGATGTCCCCGCCGGGCAGGCACTGCTGCGCAGCGGTGCACAGGCAGGCGATGACATCTACGTGAGCGGCAACCTGGGCGACGCACGGCTCGCACTGGAAGCCCTGCTCGGCTACATCACCCTGCCCGCGCAAGCATTGGCTGCCGCCCGCGAAAGGCTGGAGCGCCCCACGCCACGCGTGGCGCTGGGTACAGCATTGCGCGGCATTGCCAACAGCGCGCTGGATGTGAGCGACGGCCTGCTGGGCGATCTGTCGCACATCCTGCAGGCGAGCCAGGTGGGGGCCGAGATTCATCTGGAAGATGCTACCAAATTGATAGCATCAAGCGCTTTATGGGAAAGCGCCGTATCCGGTTTTGACCAAAATCTTCTGCAGCAATGCACCCTGGCCGGCGGCGATGACTACGAACTGTGCTTTACCGCTGCCGTGAGCAAGCGCGCTGCCGTGCAGGCCGCAAGTGCCACCGCGCAGACACCTGTCCACCGCATCGGCCGCATCACTGCCACGCCCGGCTTGCGCGTGCTGGATGCGCAAGGCCAGCCTGTCGCACAGCACTGGCGGTCGTTCGATCACTTCAAGTTCTGAAGGGGCCGCTTGCCTGCGGCGCGCCAGCAACCACGGCAGGCGCCAAGCCTGCTATCGTGCGACGGTACAGGAGATTTCATGCAACGCAAGCCCCGGCAATTCACCCACGCCACCCCCATCACCCTGGCCGCAGCTCTGGTTGCAGCATGCGCCCCTGCATTCGCGGCTGACCCGGGCGCGCAGGTGCTGGCGGGCGCCCAGGCGCCCATCAGCCAGGTGGTGCTCTACCCCGGCGTGGCCGCAGTCGAGCGCACGGCCCGCATCCATGCAGGCACGCGCCAGCTCACATTCGAATGCCTGCCTGCCGCCATCGATGTGACCAGCCTGCAGGTCAGCGCCGATGCCCAGGTTCGCATCGGAGACTACAAAACCCTGCTCCAGCCGCGCGATGTAGCCGGAAAAAGTTGTGCCAGCCCGCTCGATACGCAGATCCGCGCGCTGGAAGACCAGCTTGCCGCGATCAATGCCGACACCGGCGCATCAACCCTGGTGGCCAGCTATCTGCAGGGCCTCACCCAGCCCGGCAGCGAAGGCAGCAAGCCCACACCGCCCAGCCAGATTGGTGCAACCAGCGACGCCCTGCGCACCACCAGCCGCGACAACGCGCTGCGCGCCCATCAATTGCTGCGCCAGAAAGAGCTGATCGAGGAACAGCTCAAACCACTGCGCCTGGAACGCGACCGCACTGGCGCACAACGCGCCCAGGTGATGCGCGTAACGGTGCAACTGGCCACCAATGCCGACGCCACCGTGCGCCTGAATTACCAGGTGCGCGGCCCCAGTTGGCAGCCCAGCTATCGGGCGCAGCTAGATACCGCCAAAAACCAGGTGCAGCTGGAGCGCCAGGCCCTGGTAGTGCAGGCCAGCGGCGAAGACTGGAGCAATGTGCAACTGACGCTGTCCACCGGCCAGCCTGGGCGCAACACGCAGGCCCGCCTGCCCCGGCCCTGGACACTGGATGTAAGCAGGCCGCGTGTCATTGCCGCTGCAGCCCCACCTCCAGCACCCGCCCCAAGCTCAGCGCCCCTGTTTGAAGCAGTAGATGCCAAAACCAGCGCGCCGCTACCGGAGCTGGATGTCTCCAGCATCAACACCGCCTACAGCACCCAGTTTATGGTGCCCTACAAGATCACCGTGCCCGCCAGCAGCGAACGCATCACCCTGTCTCTGGGCTCCGTGAATCAGCCGGTGAGCCTGATCACGCGCAGCACACCGGCGGTGGAAGAAGCGGCCTACCTGGTTGCCACCTTGGCAGCGCCCCCCGGCGTATGGCCTGCGGGCCCGGTGGCGCTGTTCCGCGACGCAGCCTTTGTCGGCAATGGCCAGCTGGATTTTGGCAATGCCACAGCACTGGCGCACGGCTTGTCGTTTGGCCGCGATGACAGGATCAGCGTGCGCCAGCTGCCTTCCGAGCAGGACACGGGCAGCGGCGGCTTTCTGGCCAACAAGACTGCACGCAAGGTGCTGCACCGCTACGCCATTACCAACCGGCATGACAGCACCGTGCAATTGCAGGTTCTGGAAGCTGCACCGGTATCGCGCAATGACAGGATCGCCGTGGCCTCCACCTACCGGCCCGAGCCGCGCAGCCAACGCTGGCAGGACCAGGCCGGCATGGTGGAGTGGTGGCAGCCGCTGGCCGCTGGCGACACGGCAGAGTTCAGCGCGCAGCATGACATCCGTTATCCGCAGGATGTGACCGTCGAAGAGATTCAATAGTCGCCGGTGCATGCAGGCTTATCATTGGCGCCATGAGCGATACGCCAATATCCACGCCGCATGCCGCCCCGACGGAATCTGCCAGCCCCATGCAGGCCCCGCGCAAAGCCGGCTGGGCGTTCATGCTGCAGAATCCATTGCATTGGATCGCCATGGGCTTTGGCTCCGGCCTCAGCCCCAAGGCGCCTGGTACGGTGGGCACCCTGTGGGCCTGGGTGGCTTATCTGGTGCTACAGCTGTGGCTGACACCGCAGGCCATCGGCATTCTGATTGCGGTGTCCATTCCACTGGGCTGGTGGGCCTGCACGGCTACGGCCAGAAACATGGGCATTGCCGATCCGGGCAGCATCGTCTGGGATGAAGTAGTCGCCTTCTGGATCATCCTGTGGCTGGTGATGCCGGTGGGCTTCTGGGGCCAGTTCATCGCATTTGCGCTGTTCCGCTACTTTGATGCCGCCAAGCCCCAGCCCGTGCGCTGGGCCGACCGCTGCTTCAAGGGCTTTGGCTGGGGAGGCGGCTGGGGCATCATGTGGGATGATCTGGTAGCCGCGTTCTGTACGCTGCTGGTGATTGCACTGTGGAGGCATTTTGTATGAGTACCACCGCTGCCTTGCTATCCAAAGATGCGCTGCCAACGCGCGAATACGTTGCGCAACTGGCCCATGCCCTGACGCACAGGGGCTGGCTGATGGCGACCGCCGAGAGCTGCACCGGAGGCCTGATCTCCGGTGCCTGCACCGAGCGGCCCGGCTCCAGCCAGTGGCTCGATTGCGGCTTTGTCACCTATTCCAACCGCGCCAAATCGGCCATGCTGGATGTGCCCGCCGCCCTGATTGCCACCCACGGCGCCGTGAGCGAGCCTGTGGCACGCGCCATGGCCCAGGGCGCGGTGGTGCAATCGCAGGCCCAGGTGAGTGTGGCCGTGACCGGGGTTGCGGGGCCCGATGGCGGATCCGCCGCCAAACCCGTGGGCACCGTGTGGTTTGGCTGGCAGGTGGCCGGCAGGCTGCACAGCGAAGCCATGCATTTTGAGGGCGATCGCCACAGCATCCGCCAGCAGACCGTGCAGCACGCCTTGCGCCGCCTGCTGGCCCTGGTGGAAGCAGCGGACGCGCACGCCGGGTAAGTCTTGTCCCACACCACGGTTGAGTCTTGACCGATGGAAACAATGCCGTCGCCGCGCGACACTAAAGCATGACCGCATGTGTGCAACAATGCCATCCGGCATGATTGCTCGCAGCGCTTACGAGGAGTTCCGCATGAAAAAATTTGCTATCACCATTGCATCTGTTGTTCTGGCCGTATCGGGGCTGAGCGCCTGCTCCAGCAACCCTACCAATGCACAACTCGGTACCGGCATCGGCGCCGTGGCTGGCGGTGTGCTGGGTGACGCGGTATTTGGCTCCACCCTGGGCACCATTGGTGGCGCCGCAGCAGGTGCCTATTTCGGCAACCAGGTGGGTGACAACATGGACGGCAAACGCCGCCGCTAAACACACCATGCACAGACAACAAAGCCGGGCTTGCCCGGCTTTGTTGTTTTTTCCGCGCTGCCCGCCCCGGGGCCGCGCATCAGTTTTGTGACAAAGACAGAAAAATTCCGATCAGGATGATTGCGCACAGCACCGCAAACGCAATCTTCACCCAGCTGTACGGCTGCTCGCCCGCAATCTGGCCGGTGTAGCCATTGGCCACGATCTGGTAGCTTTTGGCGCCATAGGTATAGCTGACCAGCCACACCGGCACCAGCACGTGCTTGAAGGTACGGCCCTGGTAGGCGCGCTGCACCTGCAGATTGCGGTACGTATCGCCCGGCACCTGCTGCGCGCACAGCGACTGCACCTGCTGGTCCATATCGCCTTCGTTCACATCGGCAGCCCGGCGCAGATCCACCTGGTAACGCTCCACCGTCCAGCCACGCACGAACTCGGGCGAATACGGCTTCAGATCGGTGGTGGTGGGAAAAGGCTCCACCTTGTGCAGCAGCGCAGGGTGTACGCCCACCGTGCCTGCCACCAATTCGTCATCGAAGAAATGCTGCAGGCTGCCTGCCGCTGGCTCCCAGCGCACATGCTGCACCTGGCGGGTGCTGATGTTGCCATTGCTGTCGCGGTACTGCTCGGTCATGTAATAGTAGTAACCGGCATCTGCACGCCACTGGGCCTGCACACGGGCGTCGAACGTCCAGTACGGCAGGTAGATGCCCTTGAGCGTATCGGTCAGCGCCGCATTCTTGAGCTTGTTCGGCGCAAACCAGCGGCTGCCATACCACTTGCGGATCAAATCGCGCACCTGGCCGTCGCTGATCTTGAATGGCAGCAGGCTTTGCGGCGTGATGGCGTCGTTGCGCTCTTCATGCGCCTGGATCGCGGGAGAGCCGCAGAAGTCACAGCGCGCAGCCACCCGGCCATCAACAAAAACCGAAATCGCCCGGCAGTTCTGGCACTGGTACTCGCGTCGCGCGTCTCCCCAGCCGCGCCCAGTGGCGGGGTTTGCCAGCGCCGCAGCCAGGTCTTGCTCGACGATGTCGCCACCCAGCTGCTTTTGCTGCTCCTCGCTCCAGGGCACCACAGTGCCGCAGTAGGGACACTTGAGCGATTGCGCCTTGGCATCCCATTCCAGATTGCCGCCGCACTCGGGGCAGACATGCTTGGCCACCATCGTGGTCGAGGGCGGCGCAAATGGATCGGGGACGGGGGTAGATGAATTCACAGCTAATCAGGCTCTAGCGCACAACCAGTCTACGCCAATAGCCATCAAAATCATAGCAATACAACACAAATGGGCAATGCGCCTGCACTATCACAGCGCAGGTGCAGACACCAAGCAAGGGCCTACGCCGGCCGCGCCGCCCCGCAGCATGGGCTGCCCCAGCGAGGGTGTCGTCCCCCTCCACTACAGAGAGGGGGCGCCCGGCCAGGGGAAGGCGCGCAGCGCCACAGGGGGTGGCGTTTACCCACCGCGCAGGAATTCGTTCAACGACTCCTGCGAGATACGCCAGGCGCTGCCGATCTTGCGGCCCTTGAGCGCGCCCGATTCCAGCTCGGCCACCACATCCTGCACCGTCACCCCCAGCACCTGCGCGGCCTGCTCGGGGGTGAGCACCTGCACGCCGCCACCCACAGCAGGGGCTTGCGCCGCCTGGGCAGCCTGCGCTGCAGCGGGCGAGAAGGGATCGGTGGCAGCGCCGCCTGCGGGTTGCTGCATACCCTTCATCATCTCCTGCGCCATGCCAAAGCCCATGGCCATGGTGGCGGGAATGGTGGCCGCAGCCGCACCTTCGCCGCCATTGGCCATGGCCTGGCCCATCTGGTACTTCACGTAGTCGTTCAAGTTGCCGATGGCGCTCATCGACGAGCGCTTGTCGATGGCCTCTTCCACTTCAGGCGGCACCGACACGTTTTCCAGCAGGAAGCTGGTGATCTCCAGGCCATATTTTTCGGTGACGGCGGGGTTGATCAGCTGCAGCAGCGCATCGCCCAGTTCGGAATAGCGCTGCGCGACATCGAGCACCGGCACCTGGGCCTTGGCCAGGGCTTCGCTGAAGATGCTGACGATGCGCGAGCGCATGGTGTCGGCAAATTCGTCGATGCGGAAGTTCTGGTCGGTACCTGCCACTTCCTTGAGGAACTTCGCCGGATTCACGATGCGGAAATCATAGGTGCCGAAGGCGCGCATGCGCACCACACCGAAATCCTTGTCGCGCATCATCACGGGGTTGGAGGTACCCCATTTGTTGCCGGTGAAAAGGCGGGTGTTGATGTAATAGACATCGCACTTGAAGGGCGAGTTGAAGCCGTACTTCCAGCCCCGCAGCGTGGACAGGATCGGGATGTTCTGCGTCGTCAGCTGGTGGCGGCCGGGGCCGAACAGGTCGGCAAACTGGCCTTCGGAGACAAACTGCACCTGCTGCGACTCGCGCACGATCAGCTGTGCGCCATTCTTGATTTCCTTGTCTTCATCAGGCCAGCGATACGACAAGGTGTCGCGCGAATCATCGGTCCACTCGATGATCTCGATCAGTTGCTTGGTGATGATATTCATGAGGTTCATGGATGATCCTTGCTCTGTGAAAAGGAGAAAACCGGCCCATTTTAGAACGTGTTTGGCATCCCTCACCACCACATCGCAGACCAACCCGTGCGCGCTCCGGAGGGCTCGCTTTCCGGCCTCTCGCCCGGCGGGCTGCAACGGCCGCGCGGCAATGGGGGTCAGACCGATCCTACCGAGGCGCCGAGGCCTGGCCTACAGGCTGCCACATTTGTTAACTTCTATCATCAATTGGCAGAGAAAGCACGGGGCCCTCCCCCCACAACCCATAACACATGTGCCGGCTTTCCCGCTCTTGCCTGCACATCGCTCTGCGCCTGAAGGAGAGAGCATGTCTACATCGATCCCCACTTTGAGTCGCCGCCACTGGCTGTCCATGATTGGAAAGGCTGCTGGCGGCAGTGTCATGTACCAGGCCATGTCGTCGCTGGGCTACGCGCAGGAATCCAATTACCGCGGCCCGCTGGAGCTGTCCAAGGCCAAGCGTGGCGGGTCGGTGGTCATCCTTGGCGCAGGCCTGGCAGGTATGACGGCCGCCTATGAGCTGCGTGCTGCAGGCTACCGGGTGCAGGTGCTGGAGTTTCAGGAGCGATCGGGCGGCCGCTGCTGGACGGTTCGCGGCGGCGACAGCTTTACCGAACTGGGCGGCGCCAAACAGACCTGCAGCTTTGCCAAGGGCAACTACATCAACCCCGGCCCCTGGCGCGTGCCCTACCACCACTATGCCGTGCTGGATTACTGCAAGAAATTCGGTGTCAAGCTCGAACCCTTCATGCAGGTGAACTACAACGCTCTGGTGCACAACAGCAAGGCCTTTGGCGGCAAGCCGCAGAAGTTCCGCGAGGTGCAGGCCGATGCCTACGGTTATGTGGCCGAGTTGCTGGCCAAGGCCACCAACCAGGGCGCGCTGGACCAGGGCGTGACCAAGGAAGACAAGGAAAAGCTGCTTGAGAGCCTGCGCGGCTGGGGCGCGCTCGACAAGGATTTCCGCTACGTGGCAAGCCATTCAGTGAGCAACCACCGGGGCTTCCAGATCGAGCCCGCCGGCGGGCTGATGCCGGTAGCGCAGTATTCGACGCCCATCGAGATGAGCAGCCTGCTCCAATCGGGCCTGTGGAATAAGATCAACGACGGCCATCTGATGGAGTTCCAGACGGCGATCTTCGAGCCGGTGGGCGGCATGGATGCCATTGCCAAGGGTTTCGAGAAGGAGGTGGGCAGCCTCGTGCGCCACAACTGCAAGGTCACCCGCATCGAGCAGAACGACAAAGGCGTGACCGTGACCTTCAGCGACACAAAAAAGGGAGGTGCCGCGCAGCAGGTCAAGGCCGATTGGTGCGTGTGCACGATTCCAGCGTCCATCCTGGCGCAGATCGATATCCAGGTGGGCGATGCGATGAAGCAGGCCATCCAGTCGCTGCCCTATGGCGCCTCGTTCAAGGTGGGGCTGGAGTTCAAGCGCCGCTTCTGGGAAGAAGACGAGCGCATCTACGGCGGCATCAGCTACACCGATCTGCCCATTGGCCAGATCTCCTACCCCTCGACCAACTTCTTCAGCAAGGGGCCTGCCGTGCTGCTGGGGGGCTACCAGTACGAAAACGCCCATGCCTATGCTTACACCGCCATGTCGCCGGCCCAGCGCATACAGGCAGCGGTGGAGCAAGGCGCCAAACTGCATGCGCAGTACCCCAAGGAGTTCCTGAGCGGTTTTTCCGTGGGCTGGCACCGCGTGCCCTGGATCAACGGTTGCTTTGGCCTGTGGACCGATGCCCTGCGCGAGCAGCACTACAAGAATCTGTGCGAGATCGATGGCCGCATCGTGCTGGCGGGCGAGCACTGCTCGTACATCCCGGCCTGGCAAGAGGGTGCGATTCTCTCTTCGCTCGACGCCGTCAAGCGCCTGCATGACAAAGCCCAGGCCACCGCCTGATCTGCCCCGACCCAGCACCGATGACACCCACGAGGATTTCACCATGAAAACCCTTACATTCCTTCTTGCCGCAGGCGCTGCAGCCTGTGGCCTCGCCTACGCCCAAAGCAACCACGCTCCCACAGCCGAGGAAGTGAAGGCGCAATCGTCTCCCACCGGCCCGTTTGGTGGCTTCTCCGACAACAAGATCACGTTTTCGCAGCAGGGCGGCGAGAAGATCTACCAATCGCTGTGCCAGGGCTGCCATATGGTCAACGGCCAGGGTGCGCAGGGCGCGGGCTTCTACCCTGCGCTGGCCAAGAACCCCAAGCTCGCCGCAGGCGCTTATCCGGTGATCGTCGTATCGCGCGGCCTGCATGGTATGCCATCGTTTGCCAACCGGCTGACCGACGAGCAGATTGCCGATGTGGTCAACTACGTACGCACCCATTTTGGCAATGACTACAAGGACGCCGTCAAGCCCGAAGATGTGAAGCCGATGCGTCCGGACGCCGCATCCTTCAAGGATTCATGGGGTTGATCCCCCTGTTGCAACCATCCCAACCCAAGGAGACCCCTACCCATGCCCCCTTCCCATCGCACCTCTTCCCGCACCGCCTTGCGCACCTGGATGACCCTGGCAGCCGCCGCGGCCGCCATCAGCACCCTGGCGGGCTGCGCTAGCTCTTCAATGGGCGACGGCCGCTCGCAGTCCGTGGTGCGCCACGGCATTCCGGGCTCCAACTTCCCCATCTCGAATGCCGTGGAAATACCGCCTGGCGCAACAACGGTGTACCTCTCCGGCCAGGTGCCGCCGGTGGTGGATGCCTCCAAGCCTGCCAATGACCCTGCCGCCTATGGCGGCGACACACGCGCCCAGACCATTGGCGTGCTGACCACCATCGACAAGCAGCTCAAGGCCATGGGCCTGACCATGAAGGATGTAGTGAAGATGCAGGTCTTCCTGGTGGCCGACCCGGCCAAGGGCAACAAGATGGACTTTGCCGGCTTCATGCAGGGCTACACCCAGTTCTTTGGCACGGCCGAGCAGCCCAACCTGCCCTCGCGCTCCGCCTTCCAGATTGCCGCACTGGCCAACCCGGCCTGGTATGTGGAGATCGAGGTGACCGCAGTGCGCATGCCCAAGTAGGCACCGGGTCACTGCAAGCCCCAGGCAAACGTTGGCACATACAAAAAGAGGCATTGCGTGCGCAATGCCTCTTTTTTCATAGCACCAAGCGCTTACCTATCAAGCGCCACAGCACTTTTTATACTTCTTTCCGCTGCCGCAGCTGCAGGGGTCGTTGCGGCCGGGCACATCGCCTTTGATGACGGTGGCCTGGCGCGGGCCCATGCTTTTCCAGATCTGGCGCAGGTCGTACACCGCCCAGATGGCTTCGCCAAAGGTTTCCACCCGCTCCTGGCTGGTGCTGGCGGGGCCGTTTTCGTCGTACATGCAGACGGTGGGGGTGCCGGTGTCATCCTCGGTCAGTGCCACCACGGAGTCGAGCGCATCGTTGAGCCAGCGCGCGGCGTCCTTGTCGCGTGGCGCGGCCCATTCCTCGGCCCAGTTTTCCACCACAAACATGAAGCCCAGCGCCCAGACCTGGCCGAACGACGGAATGTCCTGGCCTTCCATCTCCTTGCGCTCTTCCTCGGGCAGGCTGGCAACGGCGCCGCGCATGTCCATGGCATCGGGCTGGAAGGTGTCGTCCTCTTCCAGGCTCTTCACATCGGTATCGAGCTGGGCCACCACTTCGGCCCAGCGAATGTTCCACAGCGCCAGAAAACGGTCCTGCTGGGCGCGGTCGGCAAAGGCGGGCAGCACGGGCAGGCTGCCGTCGGCGCTGCGCTCCAGCATTTCGCCATCGCCCACCAGCATGGGCAAAAACTCTTCTTCGGGCACGGCGCGGCGGGTGCAGACCAGCGCCGTCAGCACGCCATCGACAAATTCCCACTGCGGAATCTCTTCGGCGCGCTCGCGCATGTCGTCGAGCATCTGGTCGATCTCGGCCAATTGGTCGTCGTTCAGTCCGGCGGGAATCTGGGGCTTGGTCATGGTGGTTCTCTCCAATACGGGTACCGCCCGAGCGCACAGCCCCTATGATGGGGCCTGGATTCGTAACAACAGCGCAATGGCAGATGGCCGCCGGGCAAGGAAGGGCATGCAGTGTAGCGCCGCTACCGGCACTTTGCTGCAGCCCGGGTTTTGACAGGCGGCACCATGGCTCGGCGCGCGACACGCCCCCATGAACCAGCTCAACAAGATTTTCCCCGTTCGTTACACCGTCATGGTGCTGTGCATGTTTTTGCTGCTGCTGGGCGTTGCTGCCCTGGTGGCGGACGGCAGCCCCTGGTGGTGGCTGGCGGTGGCCGCCGGCACCGCGCTGACCCTGCTGGGCGTCTACGACCTGCAGCAGACGCGCCATGCCATTTTGCGCAACTACCCGGTCATCGGCCATATGCGCTTCTTCCTGGAGTTCATCCGCCCGGAAATGCGCCAGTACTTCATCGAAAGCGACACCGAGGCCCTGCCGTTTTCGCGCGCACAGCGCTCGCTGGTGTACCAGCGCGCCAAGGGTGACCCCGACAACCGCCCCTTTGGCACCCTGATGGATGTGGGTGCACGCGGCTATGAGTGGGTCAACCACTCGATGTCGCCTACCCGGCTGGATGGCCATGACTTCCGCGTCTGGATCGGAGGCTCGCCCGATGCGCCATCGCCATCGGTATCGCCCTGCACCCAGCCCTACCATGCCAGCGTGTTCAATATCTCGGCCATGAGCTTTGGCGCGCTGTCGGCCAATGCCATTCTGGCGCTGAACAAGGGCGCCAAGGTGGGCGGCTTTGCCCATGACACGGGCGAAGGCTCGATCAGCCAGCACCACCGTGTGCATGGCGGCGACCTGATCTGGGAGGTGGCCTCGGGTTACTTTGGCTGCCGCAACGACGATGGCACGTTCAGCGAAGAGAAATTCATCGCCAATGCCACACAGCCGCAGGTCAAGATGATTGAGCTCAAGCTGAGCCAGGGCGCCAAGCCTGGCCACGGCGGTGTGCTGCCCGGCGCCAAAGTCACGCCCGAAATCGCGGCGGCGCGCGGCGTTCCCGTGGGCGTGGATTGCATCTCGCCCGCCAAGCACAGCGCATTCAGCACGCCCGAGGAGATGATGCACTTCATCGCCCGGCTGCGCACCCTCTCGGGCGGCAAGCCCACAGGCTTCAAGTTCTGCCTGGGCCACCCCTGGGAATGGTTCGGCATCGTCAAGGCCATGCTCAAGACCGGCATCACGCCCGATTTCATCGTGGTCGACGGCGCCGAGGGTGGCACCGGCGCGGCGCCGGTGGAATTCACCGACCACGTCGGCGTGCCGCTGCAGGAAGGCCTGCTGCTGGTGCACAACACCTTGATTGGCGTCAATTTACGCGACCGCATCAAGCTGGGCGCCGCAGGCAAGGTGATCACCGCGTTCGACATCACCCGCATGATGGCGCTGGGCGCCGACTGGTGCAACGCGGGCCGGGGCTTCATGATGGCGCTGGGCTGCATCCAGGCCCAGACCTGCCACACCGGCAACTGCCCGACCGGCGTGACCACGCAGGACGCCGTGCGCCAACAGGCGCTGGTGGTGCCCGACAAGGCCACCCGCGTGGCCCAGTTCCACAAGAGCACGCTGCATGCCCTGCAGGAGCTGGTGCAGGCCGCCGGGCTGCACCACCCCAGCGAGCTGAACGCCCACCACATCGTGCGCCGCATCAGTGATACCGAGGTGCGCCTGCTGTCCAACCTGCTGCTGCAGGTGCGCCCCGGCGCCCTGCTGGAAGACCTGGCGCACCAGCATGACGTCTTCCGCACCTACTGGCCGCTGGCCAGCGCCGAGAGCTTCCAGCCCGTGACGGCGCCCCAGGTCAAGCCCTCTGCGCCGCGCGACCACCAGGCCATGGCACCGCAAGCGGCGGGCACGCTCTGACAGCCCATGGAAGGCAATGCGGCCAACTTGGTGATAATGCGCGGTTTGTATTCTGTTTGCGGCGCCCGGGAGGGTTTTCCGGGCGCCAGCCATTCCGCTGCGCATGACTGACTCCACCCCTTTGCCACAGGCTGCACCGCCCGCCCTTGCCAGCACCGCTAGCCGCGTGGACTACGCGCAGTTTCTGCAGCAGCACCTTTCGCAGCAAAGCTTCAATGTGGTGCGGTATGAGCTGCCGGGCGAATCGGTCTGGCTCAAGAAAGCTGGCCCACCGATTGCCGCCTGGCGCTACCGGGCGCTTGCCATTGCTGCGCGCGTGCTTGATGTGCCGGTGCTGCAACCCGTCGTCAACCCCGGTGGGCGCGAAGCCCTGGCCACCGAAGTGCGGCGCCTGCGCGACCTGCATGCCCGTGGCCTGCGCGTGCCGCAGGTGCTGGCCAGCAGCCCGGACGGTTTTCTGATGCGCCACCTGGGTATGCCGGGCCTGCCCAGCCCGTCGCTCAGCGACGAGATCGAAGCGGCGGCCCGCGAAGCGCCGCAGGAAACCCTTCTCCTGTGGCAACAGGGCTTTGCCGCCATGCAGCTGGTGCACGCCAGCGGCACCTGCCTGAGCCAGGCCTTTGCCCGCAACATGGTGCGCTGCCCCGACGGGGTGATTGGCTACATCGACTTCGAGGACGACCCGCTGGCCACCCTGCCGCCCGCGCTGTGCATCGTCAAGGACGCGCTGTGCTACGCGCACTCCACCGCTTTGTTCCTGCGCAACGCGGGCACGCTGGACGCTGCGCGCACGCAGTGGCACAGCTGGCTCGCGCAATCCGACCCTGCCGTGCAAAGCGCCATGGAGCGCACCCTGCAGCAGATGCGCTGGGTGGCCCGGCTGCCCGACAGCCGCAAGCTGGGGCGCGACGTGCTGCGGCTACGCGCCATGCACGGCTTGCTACAAAAATGAGAGCATATAGCGCTTGATGGATGTGCGCTGAAAGCCTTTTTATCTCCAACCCGGCAAAAACAGCAAGGCCCGCCATTTGAACGGCGGGCCTTGCTGTTTCATGGGTAGCGGGCCAGAGTTCTGCCCCTCATGCACCCTTCTCGGTATCAGTGTGTCGCGGCGCGAATGGGTTCGTCGTCCGGATCCACTGCATTGGGATCATTCAGCGCAGCGTTGAGCTTGTTGTAATCCAGTGCGTTTTCCCAGCGCGACACCACCACGGTAGCCACGGCGTTGCCGATGAAGTTGGTGAGCGAGCGGCATTCGGACATGAAGCGGTCCACACCCAGGATCAGCGCCATGCCGGCCACCGGCACTTCGGGCACCACGGCCAGAGTTGCCGCCAGCGTGATGAAGCCCGCACCCGTTACCCCTGCGGCCCCCTTGGACGAGAGCATCGCCACCAGAAGCAGTGCCAGCTGGTGCCCCAGGGTGAGGTGCGTATCGGTGGCCTGGGCGATGAAGAGCGCGGCCAGGGTCATATAGATGTTGGTGCCGTCCAGATTGAACGAGTAGCCGGTAGGCACCACCAGACCCACCACCGATTTGCTGCAACCGGCCCGCTCCATCTTTTCCATCAGCGCAGGCAGTGCTGATTCAGAAGACGAAGTACCCAGCACCAGCAGCAGCTCGGCCTTCAGGTAGCGGATCAGCTTGAGCACCGAAAAACCGCACAGGCGCGCCACCGCGCCCAGAATGACCAGCACGAACAGCAGCGAGGTGATGTAGAACGTAGCCACCAGCTCTGCCAAGTTGAGCAGCGAGCCCAGCCCGAACTTGCCGATGGTGAAAGCCATGGCGCCAAACGCGCCGATGGGAGCAGCCTTCATCACGATATGCACGATCTTGAACACGGGCGTGGTCAGCGCCTCGAAGAACTGCAGCACCGGCTTGCCACGGTCGCCCGCCATAGCGAGGCCAATGCCGAACAGCACCGCCACAAACAGCACCTGCAGAATGTTGTCGCCAACAAAGGGGCTGGCCAGGGTCTTGGGGATGACGTCCATCAAGAAACCGGTGACCGTCATGTCATGCGTCTTGGCCACATAGGAGTTGACCTCCTTCTGATCCAGATCAGCCACATTGATGTGCATGCCCGAGCCCGGCTGCATGGTGTTGGCCACCACCAGACCCACGATCAGCGCCAGCGTGGAGAAGAACAGGAAATACGCCATCGCCTTGCCGAACACGCGGCCCACGGCACTGAGGTGCGTCATGTTGGCGATGCCGGTGACGATGGTCAGAAAGATCACCGGCGCGATGATCATCTTGACCAGCTTGATGAAGGCGTCGCCCAGTGGCTTGAGCGCTGCCCCATACTGGGGCTCTAGGTACCCGAGCAGCACGCCCAGGACAATGGCGACGATCACCTGAAAGTACAGGCTGCGGTAGAACGGCGGGTGCGCCACAGGTGCGGCAGGCGTGGATGGGATCTGCATGGTGTCTCCAGGGAAGCTGCACCTGAGCGGTGCGCTGAGGCGGGTTTGTATCGCAGCCCATGCCAGATGCCCATTACACATTAGTATTAGGCTGCGCCGCTCCCGAGCTATTGAAAAATCCAATCAAGGGAAAACACCTAAACTTTGGCGGCTGCCATTTTGCGTTTTGCCTTCCGCGCCCATGCCTTTGCACCGACCCTTCCACCCCGCCTGGACCTTGTGCGCCGTGCTGCTGACCACGGCAGGGGCTGCCACGCTGGCCGGGCGTTGGATGCTCCAGCACAGCCTGGCCGAAGAAAACCTGCTGGCCCACCGCCAGGTGAGCCTCTATGCCCAGGCGCTCGCCCAGCGCATCGACCGCTACCGCGCCCTGCCCGACGTGCTGGCGCTGGACCCTGAACTGCGCGCCGCCCTGGTCTCGCCCCCTGCGGCGTCGGCAGTGCGACAGCTCAACCAGAAACTCGAACGCGCCAACGGTGCCAGCCAGGCCTCCACGCTCACCCTCATCAACCAGACCGGCATCGCGGTGGCCGCCAGCAACTGGCAGACCCCACACAGCAACGTCGGCGAAAACTACAGCTTCCGCCCCTATGTGCAAGAGGCGCTGCAGCAGGACAAAGGCAGTTTCTACGGCATTGGCGTCACCACGGGCGAGGCGGGCTACTTTCTCTCGCGCGGCATCCACGATGCCGGGGACCGCATCGTGGGTTTGATCGTCATCAAGATTGCCCTGCAGGAGCTGGAGCGCGAATGGATACAGACGCCCGACACCGTGTTTGCCACCGATGCCAACGGTGTCGTGTTTCTTGCCAGTGATCCGGCCTGGCGGTACCGGCTGCTGCACCCGCTCAGCCCCAGTGCCCAGCAGGCCATCGAACGCACCCAGCAATACGGCAACGAAACCCTGCACCCGCTGCAGATGCGCATTCTGCAGAGCCTGGACCAGGGCGGCGAGCTGGTGCATTGGCAAACCCCTGCGCTGGGCGACAAGCTGCTGCAGGCGGTGGATCTGCCCGAAACCCGGTGGCAGCTGCACATCATCCACGATGTGAACAGCAGCCACGCAGCGGCCTGGTGGGCCGCCTCGGCAGCGGGCGGCGCGTGGCTGGCCCTGGCGCTGCTGGTGCTGTATGTGCGCCAGCGCCAACGCCTGTCTGCCCTGCGCCAGCGCAGCCGGGAAGAGCTCGAAGCCCTGCTGCAGCAGCATGCGCAGGAGCTGCGCACCGCGCAGGACGGCATCGTGGCTGCCGCCAAGCAGGCCGATGCCGGCAAAAGCCAGAGCCTGGAGCACCTCCCCCAGGGGGTGATCGTGGTCGACGCCGCACTGAATCTGGTGGCCTGGAACTCACGCTACCGCGAGCTGTTCCGCCTGCCTGCCGGCATGCTGAAGGTGGGCATGCCAGTGGAAGAGCTGTACCGCTTCAACGCCCGGCGCGGCTTGCTGGGCCGGGGCCAGCAAAGCGGCAGCGAGCTGGACGGCGCCATCGAGCGGCGCATGCAATACCTGCGCAGCGGCCAGCCGCACGCGCGCGAAAGCGAAAAGGCCGACGGCACCGTGCTGGAGATACGCGGCAACCCCCTGCCGGGTGGCGGCTTTGTCACCAGCTACGCCGATATCACCAGCTACAAGAACGCCGCGCGCGAGCTGCGCTCGCTGGCCGACGCCCTGGAAAAGCGCATTGCCGACCGCACGCAGGACCTGGCCGAGGCCAAGCGCGAGGCCGAGCAGGCTAACCGCTCCAAATCGAAGTTCGTCGCCGCAGCGGTGCACGACCTGCTCCAGCCACTGAACGCCGCGCGCGTGTTCGTGTCCCTGCTGCGCCAGCATGTGCCGGATGGCCCAGCGCTCAAGATTGCCAGCCAGGTCGAAGGCGCGCTGGCCGCGCAGGACGATATCCTGGGCAGCCTGCTCGATCTCTCGCGCATGGAATCGGGCCAGATGGAGGTGCACTGGGCCGATTTCGCCCTGCAGCCCCTGCTGCAGCAGTTGGGCAACAACCTGGGCGTGATTGCGCAGGAGCATGGCCTTGAGCTGCATGTGGTGGCCTCTCAGGCCACCGTGCACAGCGACCCGGTGCTGCTGCGCCGCATTGTGCAGAACTTCGTCTCCAACGCCATCCGCTACACCCGGCGCGGCAAGATCGTGCTGGGCTGCCGCCGCAGCGGCGCCCACGTGCGCATCGAAGTGCATGACCAGGGGCCGGGCATACCCGAGAGCCTGCAGACCGAGATCTTCGAGGAATTCCGCCGCCTGGAAACCGGCCACCAGCACGACCGTGGCGCGGGCCTGGGCCTGTCCATCGTGCAGCGGCTGGGCCGGCTGCTGGGGCATGAGATCGGCCTGCGCTCGGAACTGGGGCGCGGCAGCGTCTTCTGGGTCAGCGTTCCGCTCGCCCAAGCCGCCCCCAGCATGGCTCCTCCGCTGCAAATACCACCGCAAAACGCGCCGCAGCATGACGCACCACTGCAGGGCGCCAGCGCCTGGTGCATTGACGAAAGCGCCGAAGCCAGCGCAGCCCTGGCCGCGCTGCTGCAGCGCTGGGGCTGCAGCGTTCCGCTGGCGGGCAATGCACAGGCTGCGCTGGCAGCCTTGGCAATTGCTGCACCGCAACAAGCGCCACAGTTGCTCCTGCTGGGTGCGCACGCTACAGCCGCCCCCGTGCAGGATCTGTACCAGCAGCTGTGCCAGGCCTGGGGCCAGCGGCCGCAGGCCATTCTGGTGGGCGACGAACACGATGCCGCGCTGCGCCGCCTGGCAGCCGACCGCGGCTGGGGGTTTCTGCGCACCCCCGTGCGGCCAGCGGCACTGCGCGCACTGGCCAGCCAGATGCTGCTGCGGCGGGGCGATGCTTCCCATACCAGCGAGAGCGGCGAGAGCGAAGCGCCTGCGCAATAACACTGAAAATACGTTGGCAGTTTGCACCCGCCAATGCCTGTAACACACCAAGACATACACCATGCCCCGCTTTGCCGCCAACCTGTCCATGCTCTACAACGATGTGGACTTTCTGGACCGCTTTGCCGCCGCCGCCCGCGATGGATTCCGGGCTGTGGAGTTTCTCTTTCCGTATGCCTACGCGCCTGCGCAGCTGGCTGCGCTGCTGCAGGCGCATGGCCTGCAGCAGGTGCTGTTCAACGCGCCGCCCGGCAACTGGGACGCGGGCGAGCGCGGCATCGCATGCATGGCGGGGCGCGAAGCGGAGTTTCGTGACGGCTTGGCCCAGGCCGTGGAATACGCTCTCGCCCTGGGCTGCCCCCGCATCCATGTGATGGCCGGCCTCGTGCCGCAGGGCGCCGATGCAGCCACGGTGCGCAGCACCTACATCGCCAATGTGCGATACGCCGCCAGGTTGGCCGCGCCGCACGGCATCCATATCCTGCTGGAGCCTATCAATGGCCGCGACATGCCCGGCTTCTTTCTGAACCGCCAGGACCAGGCCCACGCGCTGCTGGCCGAAATTGCCGAGCCCAACGCCAAGGTGCAGATGGATCTGTACCACTGCCAGATCGTCGAAGGCGACCTGGCAACAAAGATTCGCCAGTACCTGCCCACCGGCAATATCGCCCACTTCCAGATCGCGGGCGTCCCCGAGCGGCATGAGCCCGATGTGGGGGAGCTCAACTACGGCTACCTGTTCCAGCTGCTGGACAGCCTGGGCTGGGACGGCTGGATTGGCTGCGAATACCGCCCTGCGCGCGGCAACGTGCCGCATGCAACCAGCGATGGCCTGGGCTGGCTAAAGCCATGGCTGCAAGCCTGCGCAGACTGAATCAGCCGCCTGCTACCCCAGGCTTTCAGGCTCCAGGCTCTTGACGAGCACGGCCGCCTGGGTGCGGCTGTGGCATTCCAGCTTTTTCAGGATGGCCGTCACATGCACCTTGACGGTGTGCTCGGTCACGCCCATCTCCTGCGCAATCTGCTTGTTGAGCAGGCCGTCAGCCACATAGAGCAGCGTCTTGAACTGGTGCGGCGTGAGCTGGGCCAGCCGCATGGCCAGCTCGGCATCGGCCTCGGAGCGCTCGGCGTGGATCGAGGGAAACGCCGTGTCCCCGTCCAGCACCGCGCTCAAGGCCTGGGTGAGCGCATCGGCCGACGCCGATTTGGAGATGAAGCCCGAGGCCCCGAATTGCTGCGCACGGCGAATCACGCGCGGGTGGTCATTCGACGAGATGACCACCACGGGCAGTTGCGGATGCTCACCACGCACATGCAACAGCGCCGAGAAGCCGTGGGTGCCCGGCATGGTCAGATCCAGCAGCACCAGCTCGATCTGCGGGTGCTCGGCCAGCGCGGCGCTCAGCGTGCTGGCGCTGGAGGCTTCCAGAACCTCGAACGACGGAAAGCGGCTGCGGATCACCTGCACAACGGCAGCGCGCAGCAGGGGATGGTCGTCGGCAACAAGCAAGGCGGGCTGGGGCATGTGCATAGTCTGCCACGGCTGGCCCGCCCCGCTCAACCCGCCTCGTCAATCCAGCGATATCCTGGCCGCGTCGACGATGGATTTCCAGTGCGCGGCGTCGCGTTCGAGCACCGGCTTGAACTCCGCAGGCGTGGAGCCGACCGGGATCAAGCCCATGTCCACCAGGCGTTTGTTGACCTCGGGCAATTTCACGATCGCAGCCAGTTCATTGCCCAGCTTGTCCACAATCGGCTGCGGCGTGCTGGCGGGCAAAAAATAGCCAAACCAGCCATTGGCCTCAAAGCCGGGATAGCCGGATTCGCCCATGGTGGGCACCTGGGGCAAGGCGGGGTGGCGCTGTGCGCCGGTGACGGCAATGATGTTGACCTTGTCGGACTTGATGTGCGGGTAGGCCGCAGTGGCGTCGATGAAGGCCGACGCGAGCTGGCCGCCCAGCATGGCCGCAGTCTCCGGGCCCGAGCCCTGGTAGGGCACATGCACCATGTCGATACCGGCCTTGAGCTTGAGCTGCTCGCCATGCAGGTGCGACGAGGTGGCGTTGCCGTACGAGCCGTAGTTGAGCTGGCCCGGCTCTGCCTTGGCCTTGGCCACGAACTGCTGCAGGCTGGTGATGCCGGAGCTGCGCGGCACAAACACCAGATCGGCCGATTTGGCGGTTTGCGAGACCGGCGTCAGGTCGCTCAGCTTGTAGGGCACCTTCTTGTACAGCGATGGTATCTGCACCAGCGCCGTGATGCCCAGCAGAACAGTGTAGCCGTCCCCCGGCGCCTTGGCCACGATGTCGTTGCCCAGCATGCCGCTCGCACCGGGCTTGTTGTCCACAATCACCGGCTGGCCCCAGCGCTGGCTCAGCTGCGTGCCCATCAGGCGGGCAATGATGTCCGTGCCGCCCCCTGCCGGGTAGGGCACCACCAGCCGGATCGGTTTGCTCGGATAGGCATCGGCCGCGTAGGCCGTGGTGCCCCCGGCGGCCAGCGCCGCCAGCGCGGCAGCGCCCACGAGGCTGGCAATACGGTTCAGAATACGGCCCGGGGCCGAACGACGGTGGTGCATGTCTAGTCTCCTGATCATTTTTTCTTGATAACGGGCCAACCCAGGCGCGCAACGCCTGAAGGGGCTACAACCCCCTGGCGATGATTTCCTTCATGATTTCATCGCTGCCGCCGTAGATGCGGCCGATGCGCGCATCTGTCCAGGCGCGGCCCACCTGGTACTCTGTCATGTAGCCGTAGCCGCCGTGCAGCTGCAGAAATTCGTCCAGCAACCGGTTCTGCAGCGCCGTTGCGTTGAGCTTGACCATGGCGGCGCGCTCGGGCGTGAGCTTGCGCTCCAGGTGCAGCGTGATGCAGTCGTCAACAAAGACGCGCAGCATCGTCGCCTGCGCCTTGGCCTCGGCGAGCTTGAAGCGGGTGTTCTGGAACTCGAACACCGCCTGACCGAAGGCCTTGCGCTCGCGGGTGTAGTCAATGGTTTTTTGCAGAAAGGCCTCGATGGACATGGCCGCGCGCACGGCCACCACCAGCCGCTCCTGCGCCAGCTCGTGCATCAGGTACTTGAAGCCCTGGTTCTCCTCGCCCAGCAGGTGGTCCACCGGCACGCGCACATTGTCGAAGAACAGCTCGGAGGTGTCCTGCGCCATCAGGCCGATCTTCTCGAGCTTGCGGCCCTTGCTGAAACCGGGCGTGCCTTCTTCGACGACGATCAGCGACACACCCTTGGCGCCCAGCTCCGGCGCCGTCTTGCAGACGACGATGACTATCTCGGAATTGATGCCGTTGGTGATGAAGGTCTTGGCGCCGTTGATGACGTAGTGGTCGCCTTCCCGCTTGGCCGTGGTGCGCACCGATTTCAGGTCGCTGCCCGCGCCCGGCTCGGTCATGGCAATGGCGCCGATCAGCTCGCCCGCCGCCATCTTGGGCAGCCAGCGGTCTTTCTGCACCTTGCTGCCATAGGCATTGATGTAGGGCGCAACAATGTCCGAGTGCAGCGGAAAGCCCAGGCCGCTGGCGCCGGTACGCGCAATCTCCTCAATCAGCACGGCCGCGTGGCCGAAATCGCCGCCGCTGCCATAAGGCTCTGGCAGCATGGTGTTGAGCAGGCCTTCACGGCCCGCCTTGCGCCACACGTCCTTGGGAACGAGGCCGTCGCGCTCCCACTGCGCATGGAAAGGGACGATCTCCTTCTCGAAGAAGTGGTGAACCGCGTCGCGGAATTGCTCGTGGTCTTCGCGGAACACGGTGCGCTGGATCAGGTCTTGCATGGTGGTAAATGAATATTTTTGATTAAAAATGCTTGCCAGCGCACGTCCAGCAAGCGCTGATTGCTATGTTTTTTGCGCCATGGCGCTGCGCACATCGTGGCCCGCATCGGGGGTTTGCCGAAAGCGCTCCTTGAGCACACGGCGCAGCAGCTTGCCGGTCTCCAGCCGTGGCAGGCTGGCCTCGAACACAAGGCGCTGCGGCCATTTCACCTTCGACAGCTGGCCGGCGGCCTGCGCCACAATCGCACCGGCCGTCGCCGCACTCGCCTCGAACCCGGGCTTGAGCACCACCACGGCCATCGGCTGCTCGCCGAAATCCTCGTGCGGCACCCCGACCACGGCCACTTCATCCACAGCTTCGTGCCGGGCGAGCGCGGTCTCGATTTCCTGTGGATAAATATTGACCCCGCCCGACAGGATCAGATCGGCGCGCCGGTCGCTCAGGAACAGAAAGCCCTCGGCATCCACGTAGCCGATATCGCCATAGGTGGCCCAGCCGCGCTCGTTGATGGCCTCGCGCGTCTTGGCCTCGTCGTTCAGGTACTGGAACGGGCTGCCGCCCGAGAAGTACACCCGCCCCACCTCGCCCGTGCCCAGCTCCTGCCCGTCGTCGCCCACGATGTGCAGCTGGCCGGTGATGGCGCGGCCCACCGAGCCCGGCCGGGCGCGCCATTCCTCGGAGGTGATCAAGGTGGTACCGCAGCCTTCGGAGCCAGCGTAGTACTCCAGCAGAATGTCGCCCCACCAGTCCAGGATGGCCTGCTTGACCGGCACCGGGCAGGGCGCCGCGGCATGGATGGCCACCCGGTGGCTGTCCAGCCGGTAGCGGGTCTTGACGGCATCGGGCAGCTTGAGCATGCGGCTCAGCATCGTGGGCACCCACTGGCTGTGGGTGACCTGGTAGCGCTCGATCAGTGCCAGCGCTTCTTGCGGGTCAAAACGCCCCATGATGACGGCGGCGCCGCCCACATCGAGCGTGCGCAGGCTGTAGCGCAGGGGCGCTGCATGGTAGAGCGGTGCGGGCGACAGATAGACCGCGCTGCTGTCAAAGCGCATGTTGCGCATCCACGCGGCCACTTCCGGGTCTGCCTGGCTGCGGTACTGCGCGCCCAGCAGCGGCTTCTTGATGCCCTTGGGCTTGCCCGTGGTGCCGCTGGAATACAGCAGATCGCGCCCGAGCGGCCGGTCGCTCAGGTCGACGGGCGCTGCGTTGGCCGCCTCCACGGCACTGGCAAGTGCGGCCACACCGGGGGTGTCTTCATCGACCGAATAGGCCGCGACACCCAGCGCCTGCACCGCCTGCTGCGCGTTGGGCCAGGTCTTGCCAGACACCAGCAGCATCTGCGCGCCGCTGTCCTGAATGATGTAGGCCACTTCGGCGGGCGTCAGGTGCGTGCTGATGACGGCGGCATACAGACCCGCCTCGCGCGCAGCGAGCACCAGCTCGACGATCTCGCGCCGGTTCTCCAGCAGCACGGCCACGGTGTCCTGCGCCTGCAGGCCCTGCGCGGCAAACCACTGCGCCAGGCGCCGCGCGCCCCGGGCAATGTCGCCCGCTGTATGGCACTTGCCGCTGTCGGCCTGGGTCAGGACGACCCGGTCGGGCTGTGCATCGGCCCAGCTGAAAAAGTTGTGCATATCCCTGGTCTCCGCATTTCACAAGCGATCGGAATGCGCAATCACCTGCGTTACAGATCGAATTTATTTCGAATCCGTTGTCTCACATTATTTGTTTCAGAAAGCAGTATTCAGCAGAATTCACCAAATACATCGCGGGTAAACACCAGTACATCTTCACTTTTTTGAAACCTATTATTTAAATAATGATCCTCAAGTCTCATTAATCCAATGAACATTCCAGTCATCGTTGATGCCATCCGCAGCCCCATGGCAAGGGCCAAACCCGACGGCGCACTGGCCGAGTTGCACCCGGTCGATCTGCTCTCGCAGGTGCTGCAGCAGCTCATGGGCCGCAATGCCGCGCTGGACCCCGGCCAGGTCGATGACGTGATCTGCGGCTGCGTGAGCCAGGCGGGCGAGCAGGCTGGCACGCCCGGGCGCCTGGCCTGGCTGGCGGCGGGCCTGCCCACACATGTGCCCTCCACCACCATTGACCGCAAGTGCGGCTCCAGCCAGCAGGCGGTGCACTTTGCGGCGCAGGCCATCATGTCGGGCACGCAGGACATCGTGATCGCCTGCGGCGTGGAATCGATGAGCCGCGTGCCCATGGGCAGCTCGCGCATGGGCAAGAACACGACCGGCGCGCGGTTTGACGCACGTTATGCCCCCGGTCTGGTTGGCCAGGGCGTGTCTGCCGATCTGGTGGCGGCCAAATGGGGCCTCTCCCGCGCCGATCTGGACACCTACGCCGCGCGCTCGCACCAGCGTGCCCACGCGGCGCAAACCGGCGGCGGCTTCGCGCGGGAGATCGTCGGCATCAATACACCCGCAGGCCTGGTGACTGCCGACGAAACCATCCGCGCCAGCACGACGGCGGAAAAGCTCGCCGGGCTCAAGGCGGTGTTCGAGAACGAAGAGCTCTCGGCACGCTTTCCGCAAATCCAGTGGTCCACCACGGCAGGCAATGCCTCACAGATGACCGACGGCGCCAGCGCCATGCTCATCATGAGCGAGCAGCGTGCCCTGCAACTGGGCTTGAAGCCCCGCGCCCGCTTTGTCGCCTTTGACGTGGTGGGCGACGACCCGCTGCTGATGCTGACCGCCCCCATTCCCGCCACGCAGCGCGTGCTGGCCAAGGCCGGAATGAAGCTGCAAGACATTCACCACTACGAAATCAACGAGGCCTTTGCCTCGGTGCCCCTGGCCTGGCAGAAGGAGCTGGGCGCCGACGGCGAACGCCTCAACCCACGCGGCGGCGCGATCGCACTGGGCCACCCGCTGGGCGCTTCGGGCATCCGCCTCATGACAACGATGCTGCACGCGCTGGAAGACAGCGGCCAGCGTTACGGCCTGCAGTCGATGTGCGAAGCAGGCGGGATGGCCAACGCAACTATTTTGGAAATCACCCCCTGAGGCGCTGCGCGCCTTCCCCCTCTCTCTACGCGCTGCGCGCTACGGGAGGGGGACGACACCCTCGGTGCGGGGCGGCCCTTCCTCGGTGTCCGCATCTGGGCCGTGCGCGAATTAAGGCTGCGTACTGAACACTGAAAAAAGGACTTTGGAGATGCAACTGCAAAAAGGAATGACGGCCCTGGTGACCGGCGGCGTGTCGGGCCTGGGCGAGGCCAGCGCGGTGGCGCTGCTGGCGCGCGGGCTGAATGTGGTGGCCGTGGATTTGAACGAGGAGCGCGGTGCCGCGATGCAAAAGCAGTACGGCGGCCAGCTCCGGTTCGTCAAGGCCGACGTGGCCGATGGCGAGCAGATGCAGCAAGCCGTGGCGGCTGCCGAGGCGTTCGGCGAGTTTCGTGCGCTGGTGCACTGCGCTGGCATTGGTGGCCCCGTGCGCCTGATCGAGAAAGATGGCAGCGCCGGATCGCTGGAAAAATACACCAACATCATCCGTATCAACCAGATCGGCACCTTCAACACCCTGCGCCTGTCGGCCGTGGCCATGGCCAAGAACGAGCCCATCGAGGGCGAGCGCGGTGCCTGCGTGCTGACGGCATCGGTGGCGGGCTACGAAGGCCAGATCGGCCAGATACCGTACGCATCGTCCAAGGCGGGCGTGATCGGCATGACCATTGTGGCCGCACGCGACCTGGCCTCCAAGATGATCCGCGTCTGCACCATTGCGCCCGGCCTGTTCGATACGCCCATCCTCGCCAAGCTGCCCGAGAACGTACGCCAGTCGCTCGCAGCATCGGTGCCCAACCCGGCGCGCCTGGGCCGCCCGAACGAGTACGCGCTCACGGCGCTGCACATTCTGGAGAACCCCATGCTCAACGGCGAAACCATTCGCCTCGATGGCGCCATCCGCATGCAGCCGCGCTGATTGCCAGCGCCGCCTCCGCCGACGGGGCCGCGCCAGGCTCCGTCCGGCTCTCCGTCGAATTTCGAAAGGCATTCCATGACATCTCCCCTGCTGGTTGAAGTGCGCGGCAACGTGCAGATCATGACCCTGAACCGCCCCGAGGCGCGCAACGCCGCCACGCTGGAAATGTCCGAGGCCATGGTGGCGGCGCTGGATGCGCTCGACGCCGACCCGGCCCTGTCGGTCGGCATCATCACCGGCGCCGGGGGCAGCTTTTGCGCAGGCATGGACCTCAAGGGCTTTCTGCAGGGCAAGCGCCCCAGCGTGCCGGGGCGCGGCTTTTGCGGCATCACCATGCGCCCGCCCAGAAAACCCCTGATCGCCGCCGTCGAAGGCTACGCGCTCGCTGGCGGCTTTGAGGTGGTGCTTGCCTGCGACCTGATCGTTGCGGCGCGCAACGCCCAGTTCGGCTTGCCCGAGGTCAAGCGCGGTCTGGCTGCCACGGCTGGCGGCCTCATGCGGCTGCCCAAACGCCTGCCCTACCACGTGGCGATGGAATGCATTTTGACCGGCGACATGCTCGGCGCCGAGCGCGCGGCGCAGCTCGGCCTCGTCAACCGGCTCGCGGATGTGGGCGGCGCGCTCGATGCCGCGCTGCAGCTGGCCGCCGCCGTGGCGGCCAACGGGCCGCTGTCCTTGATCGCCAGCAAGCAGGTGGCGAGCGAATCGGCCGAATGGCGCCGCGATGAGATGTGGGAGCGGCAGGCCGTCATCACCACGCCCGTCTTTGAATCGCAGGACGCGCGCGAAGGCGCCGCAGCGTTTGCCGAAAAGCGCAAACCGGTGTGGAGAGGCCAGTAGACATTTCAACCAAATGGGCCGCCAGCGCAATACCAGCTTGCGCATCAACTCTCAAAAGAAGAGCAAGCCCGGCACAAAACCCCAAGGAGACAACCGCATGACCCGCGCCTCTATTCCCCGCCGCAGCGCGCTTGCCACCCTGGCGGCCAGCGCGCTGGCCCTGGGCACCGCGGCCTTCAGCCTGCCCGCCCTGGCAGATGGCAACTGGCCCTCGCGCCCCATCACCCTTGTCATTCCCGGCGCTGCGGGTGGCTCCACCGACATACCTGCGCGCATGCTGGCGCAGAAGCTGGGCGAGCGGCTGGGCCAGCCGGTGATCGTGGACAACAAACCCGGCGCCGGCGGCAGCCTGGGCACGGGCCTCGTGGCACGCGCCCAGCCCGATGGCTATACCGTGCTGGTGGGCAATACGGGCAGCAACGCCATCAACTACACGGCGTACAAGAAGCTCAGCTACAAACCCGGCGATTTTGTGGCGCTGACGGACATGATCTATTTCTCGAACGTGCTGGTCGTGCCCGCCAAATCGCCCATCCAAAGCCTGCCCGATCTGATTGCGGCAGCGAAGAAGGAGCCCGGCAAGCTGTCGTTCTCGTCTGCCGGCATGGGCCAGACCACGCACCTGATGGGCGAGTTGTTCAAGGAACGCACCGCCACCGATGTGGTGCATGTGCCCTACAAGGGCTCGGCCCCCGGCACCATGGCCATCGTGACGGGCGAGACCCAGTTCATGTTCGACAACATGACCGCCTCGCTCGCCCACATCAAGGATGGCAAGCTGCGCCCGCTGGCCGTGACCGGCGACCAGCGCGAGCCCGAGCTGCCCACGGTGCCGACCATGACCGAGCTGGGCATGAAGGATTTCAACAAGGTCGGCTGGATGGGCTTTTTCGTGCCCGCCAAGACGCCGCCCGACGTCGTCAAGAAGCTCACCGACAACCTGCAGGCCGTGCTGCACGACCCCGACATCCAGAAGCGCTACCGCGACCTGGGCGGCAACCCCGGCGGCAAGCCGCAGGCCGCGTTTGCCAGGCAGGTGGCAGATGACCAGAAGACCTGGGGCGAGCTGATCCTGAGCCAGAAACTGCAGCTCGACTGACCTCATTTCTCCATCATCCGTCGCGCACTCGAACGATGGCGCAGCGCAATGGAACCACCTCACATGACAAATCCACCCTTCTCCTTCTCCGGGCAGCATGTTTTCGTCGCAGGCGGCACCAGCGGCATCAACCTGGGCATTGCGCAGGCCTTTGCCCGCGCGGGCGCCCGCGTCAGCGTGATGAGCCGCTCCCCCGACAAGGTGCAGCAGGCCGAAGCCAGCCTGCAGACGCTGGGCGCGCAGGCCCTGGGCATCAGCGCCGATGTGCGCGACGCCGCCGCCGTGCAGGCCGCGCTCACCCAGGCGCATGCACAGTTCGGGCCCATCGATGTGCTGGTATCGGGCGCAGCGGGCAACTTCATTGCCCCGGCCAAGGACCTGTCGGCCAACGGCTTCAAGACGGTGGTCGATATCGACCTGAACGGCACTTTTCACGTGCTGCGCATGGCCTACCCGCTGCTGCGCAAGCCCGGCGCCAGCGTCATCAGCATTTCGGCGCCCCAGGGCGTCAACCCCACCATGTACCAGGTGCACGCCTGCGCCGCCAAGGCGGGTATCGACATGATGACCCGCGTGCTGGCGCTGGAATGGGGTGAGGTGGGCGTGCGCGTCAACGCCATCTCGCCCGGTCCGATTGCCGATACCGAGGGCATGCGGCGCCTTGCGCCCTCACCCGAAGCCCTCCAGCGCGCCACGGACACCGTGCCGCTGCAGCGCATGGGCAGCCTGGATGACGTGGCCCACATGGCGCTGTTCCTCTCGTCGCCGCTCGCCAGCTACGTGACGGGGGCGATCATTCCTGTGGACGGCGGCGCCGCGCTGCGCGGCGGGCGCGACATGCGCGCCTCCTACGTGCCGCGCGCCGAAGCGTAGCCGCCTATACAAAAATAGCTGATGGCGCTTTATAGAAAAGCGCCAGCAGCTATCAGAAACAGGGCAAATACAGCCTACGGCAGATCCTTGGATGGATCGGGCTCGCCTTCCGCGCGCGGCCCCACGGTGCCCAGGCGCGCGCGCAACGACTGCGGCTGGCCGGTAAGGATGGCCGCGTAGCTGGTGGTGTTGGAGAGCACTTTCTTCACGTAGTCGCGCGTCTCGGCAAAGGGCACGTTCTCGGCCCAGATTGCGCCGTCCAGCACCGGGCCGTTGCGCCAGTTGCGCGGCCGGCCGGGGCCTGCGTTGTAGCCTGCGGCAGCCATGGCCATGGAGCCGTCGAAATCATCGAGCGCCAGCTTCAGGTACGCGGTGCCCAGGGTGATGTTGGTGTCGCGGTCGTTGATGCTGCCAGGGGTGAAATCGGTCATGCCGATCTTGCGTGCCGTCCAGCGCGCCGTGGCAGGCATGATCTGCATCAAGCCGGAGGCACCCACGCCCGAGCGCGCATCCATGATGAAGCGGCTCTCCTGCCGGATCAGGCCGTAGACATAGGCGGGATCGAGCCCGATCTCGCGCGAACGGCTGACGACCGCATCCTTGAAAGGCATGGGAAAGCGCTGGCCCACGTCAACCACCGACTTGGTGCGTTCGCTGGTGTTGATGCAGCGGTCCCAGATCTGGCGCTGGCAGGCCAGCTCGGCGGCGGCGAGCAACTCCTTGTCGCCCATGCCGCCGTTTTCGTGCAGGTTGGTGGTGTAGTTCCATTCGCGCACGCCTTCGCTGCGCAAGCCCAGCTGAATGGCGTACAGCGCGCGTGCCAGCCCCGGGTTGCTGCGCACCGCCTGGCGGGCGGGCTCGTCAATCGCCACCGGTGCGGCAGTCACGCTGATCTTCTGGCCCAGGTCTTCCTGCGCCAGCTGTTCGTAAAAGCCTTGCGGGCCGGCAATGGTCTGCAGCAGTTCGCGCGCCTCGGCCGACTGCGTATCGCTCACCTTGCCGGCCTGCAGGGCCTTGGCGCGCCAGTACACCCAGGTCGGGTCACGCCGCTCTTCCTCGCTCATGGCTTCGATGCTCTTGCGCACCTGCTGCCACTGGCCGGCACGCAGCGCGGCGCGGGCCTTCCAGTTGAGCATGTCATCGTTCAGATGGCTGTCCTTGCCCACCTTGGCGAAGCTGGCCAGCGCATCGGGTGACAGGCGCGTTGCCTGGGTCTTGCCGATCACGCCCCAGATCCAATCGCGCTTGTCCTGGCTCAACAGTTCGCCCCAGCGGCTGTCCATCAGGTTGGCAGCGCCCTCGGGGTTGTCTGCTGCCATCTTGATGAGCGCCAAGGTGGCCAGCTCCTGCTGCTCCTTGGTCTGCAGCTTGGCCTTGGTGGCCAGGTATTTGGCGGGCGACTGCAGCATGGTGGAGAAGGCCTGCAGCTGCACGGGCGCGGCAATCTCCACCGCAGCGCGCGCGGCGCGGGTGCGCCCGGTCTCCATGGTCAGGCGCGCGCGGCGCCAGATGTCGTCGGCCTGCAGCTTGCCTGCCGAATACATCTCGGAGGCGGCCAGATTGCAGCCGTCTTCGGAATCACGCTGCGCGTACCAGTTGGCCTTGACGGTCTGGCCCAGTTGCTCGGTCTTTTTGCCCTTGGCCAGATCGATCACCGCCGCATAGCAGCGCAGCTCGCGGTCGTCGCCCATGCGGAAGGCCGGGTACAGGGCATCGAAATTGCCCCAGTCGCGACGCTGGCCCAGCAGGCGCAGCCAGTCGTTGCGCAGGCGGTCTTCCTGGTAAGTGCCAGCCCAGCGGGCGAGAAAGGCCTGCACCTCATCCTGCGTGGCTTCCTGCAGGCGCGCGCGCAGCTCCCAATAGGCCGCCCACGGCTCCAGCACATGGCCGCGTGTCGATGGCAGCAGCTGGCTCAGCTTGGTCTTGTCGCGCTTGCGGAAGGCCTGCTGCATGTCCACGATGACATCGTCGCTCGCCATCTGCGAAGCCGTCTGCGGCACCGCAGCGGCCGATGCCTGCACGGGCGGCTGCACCTGGACGGCGCCCTGCAAGATGGTCTGGGCGGACAACGGCAGCGCACCGGCTGCCAACAGGGCCGCCATCAGCGGCGTGAACAGAACTTTCCAACGCATGGGCTCGAACTCTCGCAAGAAGGCGGCGCCAGCACTGGCCGGACGATGGAAAGCGGACGCCGCGAAAGAATCACAAAATCATACACATCCGGGCAGGCCCGCAAAAGCGCAGGGGCCACAGTTTTGGGGGCTTGCAGGCATTCAGAGCCGCCACCACAACCCAGCAAATCGTAGATTTGCGGTTGAGACGAGGAGCCGGGCCGCGCCAGGCCGGGCCGCGTCAGGCCGGGCCGCAGGCAGTACAGACGTACGACAAGGCTCGGCGCCCCCGGCTGGGCGCCCCCGGCCAAGCAACGACGTATCAAGGGTTGTATTGGCGGCTCTTACAAGCGCTTACTTTGATAGGCAACATGCATCAAGCAGACTGGTGTTTTTACTAGCTCGTTTTTCCTGGCGGGGGGCTGCCAGGTGTCAGAATGGAACGACCGCGAGAGTTTTTGGAGGGTTCCCCGCGATGGATAAAAAAGCCGTGCGTCAGGCGCTGATCGAAAAACGCCTGAATATGCCCAACCGCCTGGAGCGCGCCGAGCAACTGCAGCAGGTGCTGCGTTTCTGGCTCACCGAGCGAGAAGATACCGTCATTGGTGCGTACTGGCCGATCAAGGGCGAGTTCGACCCGCTGCCCGCCCTGCACCGCTGGAAGGAAGACGGTGCGCTGATGGACGAGCCGCTGCTGCGCCGCATCGGCCTGCCCGTGGTCAACAAGCAGCACAAGACCCTCACCTTCCATGCCTGGTACCCCGGCTGCCCGATGGAGCTGGACGCCTACGACATTCCCAAGCCACAGAACACCGAACTGGTGGTGCCGACCTTGCTGTTCGTACCCTGCGTGGGCTATGGGCCGGGCGGCTACCGCCTGGGTTACGGCGGCGGTTTTTACGACCGCACCCTGGCTGCGCTGGAGCCTCGGCCGTTCACCGTGGGCCTGGGCTTTACCGACGGCTTTGTCGACGACTTCGAGCCCGAGCCGCATGATCTGCCGCTCGACGCGATCCTGAACGACAATGGCGTCGTCTGGCCGGTGTGACTTTCTGCGCCGCGCCTTGAAAACAAAACCATAGCAGCCCGCGCCCATCCTCTGTGCGCCAGGGCTGCCTTGGGCAAAAAACCATACGTGCAGGAGCCTAGCTGCTCCTGCGGGTGCTTGCAAATTTAATTTCAAACAATATAATTACGAATGAAATTAAATACACCAACACCCCATGAGCTTCGATTCCCGACTTGAGCGCATTCTGGCTGGCAAGCCGCAGTCCCTGGTGGACGCGGTTGCATCCACCCGGCTCCTGAAGCACACCGCCGCCCTGCTGGAGCAGCGCATGGATACCGCGCTGGCGCCGCTGGGCCTGCACATGCGCGAGTATCTGGCGCTGTACCTGCTCTCGGACAGCGCGCACGAACCCATCAGCCCCTCCACCCTCAGCATATCGCTGGACGCCACGCGCACCCAGGTCACCCGCCTGCTCGACAGCCTGGAAACCAAGGCGCTGGCCGTGCGCACCGCAGACGTGCAGGACCGCCGCGCACTGCAGCTGGCGCTGACCGAACGCGGCACCCACCTGCTGGAGCAGGCCATTCCGCTGGTACAAGCCGTGCATCTGCAGACCTGGGCCGTGCTGGGCGAGGACGGTACGGGCGCCATGCGCCAGCAATTGCGCAAGGTGCTCGCTGGCCTGGAAACCGGCATTGCCGATGATGCCCATAAGAAAAAGGCCGCCAGCGCCCGCTCTGCGCGCGCCAGCACATCAAAAAACATAGCACGCACCGACGATCCGGCAGCGCCATGACCGCCGCCCGCCAGCACGGCTGGGCGCGCAGCGTTCACTTGGCGCATTGGAAGCATTGGGAAAAGCAGCGGCTGCTGATGCTCCTGCTTGGCGGCCTGGTGGGCATGGAGTTTCTCGAAAACGGCATGTTCGTCTTCGGCTCCAGCCACATTCTGGGCGGCATCGGCGCCGCGCCGCGCGAGTTTGCCCAGGTACAGGCCGCCTACGCCGTCGGCAGCATGCTGATGATTGCGCTGCAGCAATGGCTCTCGCGCCACTTTGGCTACCGCAACTACCTGCTGCTGGCGCTGTTGCTGTTCGGCCTGGGCGATGTGGCCTCGGCCAGCGCCAATTCGCTGGCGCAGATCACCACCGCGCGCCTGGTGCAGGGCATGGGTGGCGGCGCCTTCTTCATCAGCACGCGGGTGCTGATTCCGATGATGTTCGGCGTGCAGCAACGCCCGCAGGCCACGCGCATCTACATGCTGATGATCTTTGCCGTGGGTGCCATAGCACCGCTGGGCGCCGCCTGGCTGGTGGAGAACTGGGGCTGGCGCTGGGTGTTCTGGAGCGTGCTGCCGCTGTCCACGTTGATGGCGCTGGGCGTTTACAGCCTGCTGCCTGCCGCCCTGGGAAAAAGCGAGCAGCCCGTGCGCTGGAGCATCACGCCGCTCCTGCTCTTTGTGCTGGCCATCGGCTGTGTGCAGTGGAGCTTTTCGGAGGCGCGCTATGCCCTGTTCGACCGCCCCGAGCATCTGGCGCTGCTGGTACTCGCCGGCGTGCTGCTGCTGGGCCTGTTCGGCCTGCACCAGTGGCGGCACGACGAGCCGCTTTTGCACCTGCGCGACCTCACCAGCCCCGGCTTTCTGGCGGGCCTCACGCTCTACGCGGTGTACTACTTTGTCGTCAACTTCAGCAACTACCTGTTTCCCCAGTATGCCGAGCGGGGCCTGGGCATTCCGCTGATCACCACCGGCTGGCTCAACAGCTTCTCGGCGCTCACCAGCCTGGTGGTGGCGGTGGTCTACATCCGCTACAGCGCCGCCATTGCCAACAAGCGCGCGCTGATGATGGCCGGGTGCCTGACCATGGCCGCCGCCGCGTGGTGGATGAGCCGCCTGCCGCCAGACGCGCCCGCCGCCGCGCTGTACGGCGCCCTCGCCATCAAGGGCTGCTTTGGCGTGCTGATGGTGCTGCCCGTGGCGGCGCTCACCTGGCGGGCGCTCGACGCCCGGCATTTTGCCAAGGGCTACCAGAGCAAGAACATCCTGCGCCAGATGACCGCCTCGCTGGCATCGGCCGTGGCCGCCGTTGCGCTGCAGGACAGCAAGTTCGCCCAGTATTCCGACCTTGCCAGCCGCCTCACCCCAGGCAACAGCACGGCGGTGCAGTGGCTCGACACCACGGCCAACACCCTGCAGCACCACGGCATGGTTGCCCAGCAGGCCCGGCACGCGGCGCTGGAGATGCTGGCCCAGATGGTGGACCACCAGGCCTTCTTCATGGCCTGCCAGCAGCTGTACCAGTGGCTGGCAGCGGTCGCTGCCGTCACGGCGGTTATTGTCGTGGTGCAGCGGAAGTTGCGTTGAAGGGCGGCTGCGGTATAAATCGGGTTCCCCTCACTTCTTTGCGCCCAGACCATGCTGCAGCTCTACATCGGCAACAAAAACTACTCCTCCTGGTCCATGCGCGCCTGGGTGCTGCTGCGCCAGGCGGGCATTCCCTTCGACGAGCAATACGTGCGCTTCGACAGTTTCGACAGCCAGTCCGAGTTCAAGCGCACCATGGCCACCGTCAGCCCCACGGGCACCGTGCCGCTGCTGCGCGATGGTGACGTCACCGTCTGGGACAGTCTGGCCATCGCCGAATACGTGGCCGAGCAGTTTCCAGACAAGGCACTGTGGCCCAAGGACAAGGCCGCCCGCGCCGCTGCCCGCAGCATCTGCGCCGAAATGCACGGCGGCTTCACCGCCCTGCGCGGCGCCTGCCCGATGAACATCGAAGCCGATCTGGCCGAAGTGGGCAAGATCGTCTGGCGCGACAACGCTGGCGTGCGCAAGAACGTGGAACGCCTGTGCAGCATGTGGAGCCACCTGCTGGCCCAGCATGGCGGCCCCCTGTTGTTTGACCAGTTCAGTGTTGCCGACGCCTATTTCGCGCCCGTCTGCATGCGCCTGAAAACCTACCAGCTGCCCGTGCCCGGGGAGATCGCCGCCTACGTCGAACGCGTGCACCAATTGCCCGGCGTCAAGGCATGGATCGACGGTGCCCTGGCAGAAAAGGATTTCGTGCCGATGGACGAGCCCTACCGCGCCGAGCGTTGAAAATTTTCAATAAAAACAGCTGTCAGCGCTTATCCGCAAAGCGCTGACAGCTATCAAAATTAAAGTAACCGTTGAGCGCAGCCCTTTCCTTGCCGCGAGACATGCAGGAAAAGAGCAACGGTGCAGAACGCCTCAGATTCTGACTGCGCGCTCAGATGCCTTTAGACGTTGGATGCTCGAACGCATCGCGCGTCTCCGCATTCAGCGGGTAGTTGATGTTGATGCCCTTGGGCGCAATGGGCGACATGAACCACTTGTTGTAGAGCTTTTCCATCTCGCCGGACTTCATCATGCCCGCCACGGTATCGTCCACCAGCTTCTTGAAGGCCGGGTCGTCGTTGCGCAGCATCAGCGCCTGGTTTTCGGTGCGCAGGCTCTCGCCGACGATCTCGTAGTTCTGCGGATCGCGTGCGTTGGCAATCTGGCCTGCCAGCAGAATATCGTCCAGCACAAAGGCCTGGGCCTTGCCGCCCTGCACCAGCAGGAAGGAATCGGTATGGTCCTTGCCCGGCACATTGGTGATCTCCAGGTTGCTGGCCTTGTCGGCCTGGCGCAACAAGCGGAACGAGGTCGTGCCCGTGGTGGTGGCCACCGCCTTGCCCTGCAGATCGGCAATGCCCTTGATGCCCGAATCCTTCTTCACCAGCATGCGCACGTTGTAGCGGAAGATATCCGGCGAAAACGCCACCAGCTTCTGGCGCTCCACCAGATTGGTGGTGGAGCCGCATTCCAGATCGACCGTGCCGTTCTGCACCAGCGGAATGCGGTTGCCCGAGGTCACAGCCTGGTAACCCACCTTGAGGTCGGTCAAGCCCAGCTTGGCCTTGACCGCGTCCAGAATCTTGTAGCAGATGTCCATGCTGTAGCCCACGGGCTTCAAATTCGCGTCCAGGTACGAAAAGCCGAACGACGACTCGCGGTACCCCAGGGTGATGGCTCCGGTGCTCTTGATCTTGTCCAGCGTGGGCGCGCTCTGCGCCATGGCACCGGCAGCGGCGCACGTCATCGCGGCAGCCATCGCCAGGCGTGCCACGGTGTAATTGATTTGCGTCATCGACTTTCCTTTCGCGCCCTCTTAGCGCCTCAATGCCCTATGGCGTTGCAACAGAACTAATGTTCCTATTTTTTATAAATTGGATCATATGCTCCATGAACGACAATGGCTACCCGTGATTTCCCTCAACCCCCAACAAAGCCAATCCACCATGGGCGTGATCGACCAGCTGCGCGACCGTTTTGCATCCCTGAGCCCCTCGCTGCAGCAAGTGGCCCGCTATGTGCTCGACCACCCGGGCGATGTCGTCACCCAATCGATGCGCACCGTGGGCCAGCACGCCCAGGTGCCGCCCACCACGCTGGTGCGCTTTGCCCAGACCTGCGGATTCGCGGGCTGGAACGAGTTCAAGCAGGCCTTGACGGGTGACATGGGCCTGAGCAGCGACGCTGCCAACCAATACGGCGACAAGGCGCGCAGCCTGATCGGCCGCGCACGCGACAAGCAGCTCACCGCCGAGATGTTTGCCATGCAGCGCAGCAACCTGGACACCACCGAGCAGCACAGCGCGCCGCGCCTCGCAAACGCCGCCCGCCTGCTGGAAAAAACCGCCCAGGTGCATGTGATGGGCATGCGTGCCTGCTTTCCGGTCGCGTTCTCCCTGGTCTATGTGTACCGCCTGTTCCGCCAGTCGGTGCATCTGCTCGAAGGCATGGGCGGCGTTCGTGAAATGCAGCTGCGTGCCGTGGACAAGGGCGATGTGCTGGTGGCCATCAGCTTTGCGCCGTACTCGCAGGAAACCGTGCAGGCCGTGGAGCTGGCCCGCGCGCGCGGCTGCAAGGTGCTGGCGCTGACCGACAGCCTGGCATCGCCCCTGTCGCTGGCCGCCGACGAAACCCTCTTGTTTGCCGTCAACAGCCCATCGTTCTTCCCCTCGGTCACCGCTGCACAGGCCCTGGCCGAGTCGCTGCTGGAAGTGCTGGTGAGCCGCGCCGGGCCGGAGGCCGTCGCCCGCATCGAAGCCGCCGAGGGCGAGCTGCACGACAGCGGCGTGTATGTGCAGGCGCCCCGCAGGTAAACTTGCCCGGATGAAAATCTACATGGTGGGTGGCGCTGTGCGCGACCGTTTGCTGGGCCTGCCCGTGAATGACCACGACTGGGTGGTGGTGGGCTCGACGCCCGAGGCAATGCAGGCCCAGGGCTATGTGCCCGTGGGCAAGGACTTTCCGGTGTTTCTGCATCCGCAGACCCACGAGGAATACGCGCTGGCGCGCACCGAACGCAAATGGGGCCGTGGCTACCACGGCTTTTCGATTGCCGCATCGCCCGACGTGACGCTGGAAGAAGACCTGGCGCGGCGCGACCTCACGATCAACGCCATGGCAGCCCCCGCAGACTGGACGGGCAGCGAAGCCGTGTTTGATCCCTACCACGGCCAGCAGGACCTGCAGGCCAAGGTGCTGCGCCATGTGACCCAAGCTTTTCGCGAAGACCCGGTGCGCATTCTGCGGCTGGCGCGCTTTGCCGCACGTTTTCATGATTTCTCCGTCGCCCCCGAAACCCTGGCGCTGATGCGCGAAATGGTGGCAGAGGGCGAAGTGGACGCACTGGTGCCCGAGCGCGTCTGGCAGGAGCTGGCGCGCGGCCTGATGGAAGCGCAGCCTTCGCGCATGTTCGAGGTGCTGCGCCAATGCGGCGCCCTCGCCCGCCTGCTGCCCGAGCTGGATCGCCTGTGGGGCGTGCCCCAGCGGGCCGACTACCACCCCGAGGTGGACACCGGCGTACACGTGATGATGGTGCTGGATCGCGCCGCCCAACTGAATGCCCCGCTGGCCGTGCGCTGGGCCTGCATTGCGCACGACCTGGGCAAGGGCACGACCCCGGCCGATATATTGCCGCGCCACCTCGGCCACGAGGAGCGCAGTGTGGAGCTGGCCCGTGCCGTGCAGCAGCGCCTGCGTGTGCCCAGCGAGTGCGCCGAGCTCGCCCTGCTGGTGGCGGCCGAACACGGCAACATCCACCGCAGCCCGGGCATCGCCCCCGCTGCCGTGGTGCGGCTGCTGGAGCGCTGTGACGCCTTTCGCAAACCCGCGCGCTTTGCCGACGCGCTGCTTGCCTGCCAGTGCGATGCCCAGGGGCGGCTCGGGCTGCAAGACCAACCCTACCCGCAGCGCGAACAGCTGCAGCGCCTGCTGGCAGTGGCGCAAGCCGTCAGCACCAAGCAAGTCGCGGAGCGCGCCGCCCAGCTGGGCCGAAAAGGCGCCGAGATTGGCGCGATGGTGCACGAGGCACGCTGCCACGCGGTAGCGCAGGAGATGAAGGCCGAGCAGTAATGGCTTTTGGGAACTTGCTGACGCCCACGCTGTATGTGCGCATTGCACCCAATGCGGTCCTGATCCGCAGCAGCAACAGCGACGTCGTATGGAGCGATGAGGCGTTGCTTGCCTTGCGTGCAGGCCCCCAACCCAGCGTTTTGGCCGCTGGTGCCGCCGCGCGGCTGGCAGTGGCGCAAACCCCGGGGGCCATCCTGTGCGAGCCTTTTGGCCACCCGCGCTGTCTGATCAGCGATTACACAGCAGCGGAAGCGTTTCTGAAACATGCACTGCTGTCCTATCTGAAGCTCAAGCGCGTCAATCGCTGGTTGATGCCATCGCCACACATGCTGCTGCATCCTTGCCCTGCGCCCGCCCAGGCAATTGGGGCTCTGACCGGGGTAGAGCACCGCGCCTTGCGAGAGCTGGGCCAACGCTGCGGGGCCCGCAGTGTGGAGTTGATTGCATCCACGGCCTTGAGCGAGGCACAGATTCAGGCACTGATGCAACGGGGGCCTGTTCGTGGCTAGCGCCACGAACCTCTTCACGAAGGCGGAGGCGCCACGGAGTGCAGCAGCACGGGTGCCTCTCCGTCTCCATTGACGCTTTCGAGCTGCACGCCAAAGCCCCACAGGCGCGCCGCATGCTTGAGCACCTCCTGCACATCGTCGGCCAGCGGACGGCCCTGGTACTGGGTGTGGCGCAGGGTCAGGCAACGGTCGCCGCGAAGATTCACGTTCCACACCTGGATATTGGGCTCGCGCGCGCCCAGGTCGTACTGCTGCGACAGCGTCTGGCGCAGCGTGCGGTAACCGTCTTCGTTGTGGATGGCGCTCACAAGCAGCTCCCGCTCGCTGGCGTCGTCGTGGATGGCGAACAGACGCATGTCGCGCATCAGCTTCGGGCTCAGGTACTGGCCGATGAAGCTCTCGTCCTTGTAGTTCTGCATGGCGTGGTGCAACGCAGGCAGCCACGGCGTGCCCGCCAGATCAGGGAACCAGCGCCGGTCTTCGTCGGTCGGGTGTTCGCAGATGCGCTGGATGTCGCGGTACATTGCAAAGCCCAGCGCATAGGGGTTGATGCCGCTGTAGGCGCGGTGTCCGGCAGGCGGCTGGTAAATGACATTGGTGTGCGATGAGAGCCATTCGATCATCACGCCATCGGTGAGCCACCCCTCGTCGTACAGCGTGTTGAGCAGCGTGTAATGCCAGAAGGTGGCCCAGCCCTCGTTCATCACCTGGGTCTGGCGCTGCGGGTAGAAGTACTGCGCAATCTTGCGCACGATGCGCACCACTTCACGCTGCCATGGCTCCAGCAGCGGGGCGTTCTTTTCGATGAAGTACAGCAGATTCTCTTCCGGCTCCTTGGGAAACCGCTCGTGGTGCTGCGCCGGGCTGTTCTTGTCCGGGCGCGCGGGCAGGGTGCGCCACAGCTCGTTGATCTGCTGCTGGGCGTAGGCCTCGCGCTGCTCGCGCTCGGCGCGCTCGCGCGCCAGGGTTTTCTTGGAAGGACGGCGGTAGCGGTCCACGCCCAGGTTGGCCAGGGCGTGGCATGAATCCAGCCACTGCTCCACGGTATCGAGCCCGTGCTTTTCCTCGCACTGGGCGATGAAGTCGCGGGCATAGAGCAGGTAGTCGATGATGCTGCCCGCATCCGTCCACATGCCAAACAGGTAGTTGCCCTTGAAGAAGCTGTTGTGCCCGTAGGCCGCATGGGCAATCACCAGGGCCTGCATGGCGGTGGTGTTCTCCTCCATCAGGTAGCTGATGCAGGGGTTGGAGTTGATGACGATCTCGTAGGCCAGACCCATGTGACCACGGCGGTAGCGCCGCTCGGTGGCCAGAAACTCCTTGCCATAGCTCCAGTGGCGGTAACCGACAGGCATGCCCACGCTGGCGTAGGCGTCCATCATCTGCTCGGCCGAGATCACCTCCAGCTGGTTGGGGTAGGTGTCGAGGCCATAGCGCTCGGCCGTGGCGGCAATGGCAGCGTGGTAACGCTCGATCAGCTCGAACGTCCAGTCGCTCGGATCGGGCAATGGCTGCCCCGGGCGTTTGCCCGCTGGCCGGGGCGTGGCAGGCACATCACGCTGGGAGCGGTCGCTGGAGAGTGCCAGCTTCCAGTGGTGCGAGCCCTTGCGCCGCGCCAGCACCGGGTATTGGGCAGGGTTCATGCGAGAAAGGTTCATACCGCCACCCCCTCCTTCTTGAACAGATCACGAAACACGGGGTAGATGTCGCCGGGCTCCGACACCTTGCGCATGGCGAAGTGCGGGAACAGCGGCAAGAGCTGGCTGTACTCCTCCCACAGGCTTTGCTCCTCCTGCACCACCTGCACGTAGGCAAAGTAGCGCACCAGCGGCAGAATCTTTTCGGTCAGCAGGTTGCGGCAGTTGCCGCCATCGTCGCCAAAGTTGTCGCCATCGCTGGCCTGAGCCACGTAGATGTTCCAGTCAGCCACGGGGTAGCGCGTGCGGATGATCTGGTCGAGCAGCACCAGCGCGCTGCTGACCACGGTGCCGCCGCTCTCGGTGGAATGGAAGAACTCGTCCTCGCCCACTTCGGCAGCCTGCGTGTGGTGGCGGATGAAGACGATGTCGATCTTCTCGTAGTGGCGCGTGAGAAACAGGTACAGCAGGATGAAGAAGCGTTTGGCCAGGTCCTTGCGCGCCTGGTCCATCGAGCCCGACACGTCCATCACGCAGAACATCACGGCCTGGCTGCTGGGCTCAGGCACCTTGGTGCGGCTGCGAAAGCGCAGATCCAGCGGATCGAGGAACGCCACCTTGCCCATGCGTGCCTGCAGCCCGGCAATGCGCTGCTGCAGCTCGGCCACGGCCTCGCTCGTGCCGTCATCCTGCTCCAGCAGGGACGCCAGCTCATCTTCGAGCGCCTTGAGCTCGCGGTGTGGCGCCTTGGTAAGGGCGATGCGCCGGCCCAGCGCGCCGCGCATGGTGCGCAGCACAGCCAGGTTGTGCGGCGTGCCGTCGTGGCTGTAGCCGGCGCGGCGCGTCTTGTACTGCATCGTGCTGGCAATGTGGGTGCGCAGCAGGCGCGGCAGGGCCAGATCTTCAAAGAACAGTTCCATGAACTCTTCCTTGGTCAGGGTGAAGGTGAAGTCGTCTTCGCCCTCCCCGCTGTCGCTGGCCTGCGAGCCCTGGCCGCCGCCTCCGCCCTGGGGCCGGGCGATGCGGTCACCCCGCACATGCTCGGTATTGCCCGGGTGCACGGTGTCGCGCACGCCGCCCTGGCCATGGTGAAAGACGGGTTCTCGGATGTCCTTGCGCGGGATGGTAATGTTCTCGGCCTGCTCGATATGGCGGATATCGCGCTTGGAGACGGCGCGGCGCACCGCCTCGGCGATCTGCTCCTTGTAGCGGCGCACGAAGCGCTCGCGGTTGCCCACCGACTTGTTCTTGCCTGCGAGCCTGCGGTCGATGATTTGCAATGCCATCTATGCCCCCCATGCATGGTCGGCCCGGCGCGTTCGGTACCGGCGCGCCGTTCCCGCTGCCTCAGCTGCTCTTGCGCACGCGCAGGTACCACTCGCACAGCAGGCGCACCTGTTTGGGCGTGTAGCCTTTGGCTTCCATGCGGGTGACGAAATCCTCGTGCTTGCGCGCATCCTCGGCACTGGCCTTGGCGTTGAAGCTGATGACGGGCAGCAGCTCTTCGGTGTTGGAGAACATCTTCTTCTCGATCACCAGGCGCAGCTTTTCGTAGCTGGTCCAGCTCGGGTTCTTGCCCTGGTTGTTGGCGCGCGCGCGCAGCACGAAGTTGACGATCTCGTTGCGGAAATCCTTCGCATTGGCGATGCCGGCAGGCTTTTCCACCTTCTCCAGCTCGGCATTGAGCGCATTGCGGTCGAACACCTCGCCGGTGTCGGTGTCGCGGTACTCGCTGTCCTGGATCCAGTAGTCGGCGTAGGTGACGTAGCGGTCGAAGATGTTCTGGCCGTACTCGCTGTAGCTTTCCAGATAGGCGGTCTGGATTTCCTTGCCGATGAACTCGGCGTAATGCGGCGACAGGTATTCCTTGATGTAGCTGGTGTAGCGGGTCTCCAGCTCGGCAGGGAACTGCTCGCGCTCGATCTGCTGCTCCAGCACATACATCAGGTGCACCGGGTTGGCCGCCACCTCGGTGCTGTCGTAGTTGAACACCTTGGACAAGATCTTGAAGGCAAAGCGTGTGGAGATACCCGACATGCCTTCGTCCACACCGGCGTAGTCGCGGTATTCCTGGTAGCTCTTGGCGCGCGGGTCGGTGTCCTTGAGGCTTTCACCGTCGTAGACCTGCATCTTGCTAAAGATGCTGGAGTTCTCGGGCTCCTTCAGGCGCGTGAGCACCGCAAACTGCGCCATCATCTTGAGCGTGCCGGGCGCGCAGACGGCGCTGGCCAGCGAGGATTCGCGGATGAGCTTTTCGTAGATGCGCACTTCCTCCGACACGCGCAGGCAATACGGCACCTTGACGATGTAGACCCGGTCGAGAAACGCCTCGTTGTTGCGGTTGTTGCGGAAGGCCTTCCACTCGCTCTCGTTGCTGTGGGCCAGCACCAGGCCGTCAAAGGGAATGGCGCCAAAGCCCTCCGTTCCCTTGTAGTTGCTCTCCTGGGTGGCCGTGAGCAGCGGGTGCAGCACCTTGATGGGCGCCTTGAACATTTCGACAAACTCCAGCATGCCCTGGTTGGCCAGGCACAGGCCACCCGAGTAGCTGTAGGCGTCGGTGTCGTCCTGGGCAAAGTTCTCGAGCTTGCGGATGTCGACCTTGCCCACGAGGCTCGATATATCCTGGTTGTTCTCGTCGCCCGGCTCGGTCTTGGCAATGGCCACCTGCCGGGAGATGCTGGGGTAGCGCTTGACGACCCGGAACTGGCGGATATCGCCACCGTATTCCTCCAGGCGCTTGACGGCCCAGGGCGAGAGCACGTGGTTGAGGCAGCGGCGCGGAATGCCAAACTGCTCTTCAAGCAGCGGGCCATCCTCCACCGGATCGAACAGGCCCAGCGGCGATTCGTTCACGGGAGAGCCCTTGAGTGCGTAGAACGGCACCTTCTGCATCAGGTACTTCAGGCGCTCGGCGATGGAGCTCTTGCCGCCCCCCACGGGGCCCAGCAGGTAAAGAATCTGCTTGCGCTCTTCCAGGCCCTGCGCGGCATGGCGGAAGAAGCTCACCACCTGCTCGATGGAGTCTTCCATGCCGTAGAACTCTGCAAACGCAGGGTAGCGGCGGATCACCTTGTTGGCGAACAGGCGGGAGAGGTGCGGATCATTGCGGGTATCTATCATCTCCGGCTCGCCGATGGCGGCCAGCATGCGGTGCGCAGCCCCTTCATAGACCATCGGGTCGCGCTGGCACAGAACAAGAAACTCGTCGAGCGACATTTCCTCTTCGCGCAGGCGCACGTAGCGGGCGGCAGAGTTGCTGATGACATCCATACGACCTCCGTGGCGGCACCAAAGGGGCTGACCATGCCGCAAAGTTGCAACACATTCGTTATCGTGACTTGGTTGTAGCACCTTACACCAGCTTTGACCAGTCCACCTGTCCTACACACGGATGTCCGCAATGGGGGCAGTATTTCTGGTTCCAGCGCCACCACCCGCCTGGGGCCTGTAAAGACGCCCGCACCCCTTCGGATTCGTGCGCGCCAACGCGCCTCCGACACCTCTCCAATCCCCCGCCAAAGCCCGCCACTCCTGCGTTGGGCGGCGCCCCTCCATCGTCATCAAATCGTTATGCAACTGTCATGAAGCTGCCATTTTGCGGTCGGATACTCGGTGCGCGCCACAGAGTACTTCGTCCCGCTTGTTGGGGCCTCTGTGGACTTTCCAATACACCACAAATCCCACGGAGTTACCGTTATGAGCGCAGTGTTGACATCGCGTCGTCGTCTCTTGCAACTATTGGGCGGTGCGCCCCTGCTGCCGCTCTCCGGCTCGCTGTCGGCAGCCGGTCTGCTGACCGCCTGCGGCGGCGGTGGCGATGACGACACACCCTCCGCGCCATTCAAGTCGGTCAGCTTCGTCAGCATGGCTGCTCCTACCCTGGCAGTACCTGCTGCCATGGCCACCACTACCACCAACGCGGCAATGAGCATCCTCTACGCCGACAACAGCACCCGTGAAGTCAAGCTGGCCTACCAGCCCTTCTTCGTGACCGGCGACATGGTCTCCGACGGCAAGGGCGGCAAGATCCTGGCGGGCGGCTACGTGGACATCAACAACAAGCCCATCACCGACACCACCGTCGCCGGCAGCGAGCGCCAGTTCTTCTCCGACTCGCCGGACGGCACCTCCCTGCTGACCGTGCCTGATGCCAAGGTGGACGGCGTCAAGGGCAAGCCCGTGTTTGCCGTGGTGCAGTTCGAATACACCACCTGGGCACGCGATGGCAAGACCGACATGTACGGCAAGCTGCCCTCGCCCATCGCTGTGCTGACGCTCGACCAGGACCAGGACAGCGGCAAGCTGAGCCTGGTGAAGTACCACAACGTGGACACCTCCAAGGTGCACGGCCTGTGGATCACCTGCGGCGCCAGCCTGTCGCCCTGGGGCACCCACCTGTCCAGCGAAGAATACGAGCCCGATGCGTTCACGGCTGCCAGCAACGCCCAGTTCAAGGCCTACAGCAAGAACCTGTACGGCGATGAAACCAAGGCCAACCCTTACCACTACGGCCACATGCCGGAAGTGACGGTGAACAAGGACGGCACCGCGTCGATCAAGAAGCATTTCTGCATGGGCCGCATCTCGCACGAGCTGGTGCAGGTGATGCCCGACGCGCGCACCGCACTGATGGGCGACGACGCCACCAACAGCGCCTACTTCGTGTTCGTGGCCGACAAGGCCAAGGACCTGTCCTCCGGCTCGCTGTACGCGGCCCAGGTGGGTGCGGGGTTCTCCATCGACCCTGCCACCGGCAGCGCTGCAGGCCTCACCTGGATCAAGCTCGGCTCGGCCACCAGCGCCGAAATCGAAAACCTGGCGAACACGCTCAAGCCCACCGACATCATGACCGTGGCGAGCAAGGACCCGGCAGACGCCAGCTTCACCAAGATCGTGGCCAATGGCAAGACCGAGTGGATCAAGATCAACCCCGGCATGGACAAGGCCGCCGCCTTCCTCGAAACCCACCGCTATGCCGCCTACAAGGGCGCCAGCATGGGCTTCACCAAGATGGAAGGCACCACCGTCAACGCCAAGGACAAGATCGCCTACTCTGCACTGCAGAACTGCGAAAAATCCATGGTGGCAGGTGATGCCGCCAACGTGCCAGGCAACGGCGTCTCCATCCCCAAGACCCTGAAGGCCGGAGCCGTAATGGCGCTGAACCTGCGCGGCGGCCAGAAGGACACCAGCGGCGCCGCCATCGACAGCGAATGGATGCCCATCGACACCAAGGCCCTGCTGGCAGGCGAAGACATTGCTGCAGACGCCCTGGGCAACACCGGCAACCCCAACAAGATCTGCAACCCTGACAACCTCAAGTTTTCGGAGAAGATGCGCACCCTGTTCATCGGCGAAGACAGCGGCCAGCACGTGAACAACTTCCTGTGGGCCTACAACGTCGACACCAAGCAGCTCTCGCGCATCCTGTCGATCCCTGCGGGCGGCGAATCCACCGGCCTGCATGCAGTGGACGAGATCAACGGTTGGACCTACATCATGAGCAACTTCCAGCACGCTGGCGACTGGGGCGCCATCCACAACGTGGTCAAGGAAAAGCTCGATCCGCTGATCAAGGCCAACTACAAGGACAAGTTCGGCGCTGCCGTGGGCTACCTGACCGGCGCGCCACAAGGCATCAAGCTGTAATCCCACACCCCGCCAGCCGCGCTGGAGCACCAAAAGGGCCATCCTCGGATGGCCCTTTTTTCTTTTGATCGGGATGGGGTGAAAGCCGTTGGCTCGCAGCCCTGTGCACCGGCGGCGCAGCTACCGAAAGCGCGTCAGACCACCGACTGCACCCAGCGCACGATATCGCCCGGCGGCAGGGCGCCCGAGATGCGCTGCACCTCCTGGCCCCCCTTGAACACCACCATGGTCGGAATGCTGCGGATATTGAAGGGCTGAGCCACATGCGGATAGGCCTCGGTATCGAGCTTGGCAAAGCGCACATAGGGCTCCAGCTGCTTGGCGGCCTGGGCAAAGCCGGGCGCCATCTGGCGGCAGGGCCCGCACCACGGTGCCCAGAAATCCACCACGACCGGAATCTGGTTGCGCCCCACCTGCCTGGCAAAGCTTTCTGCATCGAGCTGTACCGGCTCGCCGGTGAACAGCGGCTGGTGGCAACTGCCGCAATCGGGGTGTGCGCTCAACTGCTCGCGCTTGACGCGGTTGGTGGTGTGGCAATGGGGGCACACAATGTGCAGGCTGTCTTCATGCATCGGCTTTTCTCCTTGGCCTGCATCGTACGGGCAGGCCACAGCCTTGCAACTGAAGGCGATTGCCGCATTTTCAAGCCGCGCCACGTCAGGCCGGGCCACGTCAGGCCGGGCCGCGTCAGGCCAGGGTCAGCAGCACCGGCTGGTGGTCAGAGAGTTGCGTGGCGCCGTCGCTGCGCCAGCCCTGCACATGGCCGCGCAGACTGTCGCTGACCAGCGCAAAATCGCAGGCCACCGGTGCCGGGCCCCAGGTGTGGTCGAACACGCAGAAGGTGGCAGGCTGCGGCGCATCGCCCTGCAGCACCTGCCAGCTGTTGTGCAGGCTGGCCGCCCCAGGTGCCACAAGGGCCGCATATTCGGCATCAAGCGGGCCCATGTTGAAATCACCACACAGCACGGCATGCGGTGTGTGTACCGGCGTGGTGTAGGGCGTGGCAGCGGGCGCACTGCCGGGCGGCGCGCCGCACTGCGCCAGCGCCTCGGCGTGGATGCCTTGCAGCGCCCGCACCTGCGCCATGCGCTGCGTGGCGCTGTGGTATTCGAGGTGCGTCGTCATCACCCGCACCAGGCCCAGGTGCGGGTCGCGCACCGTCACCACCAGGCAGCCGCGCGGCATGCTCACCACGCCAGCTTCCGCCAGCCAGGGCAGCCGGTGCTGGGCCACCTCGGCTACCGCCAGGCGCGTGGCCACCAGGTTGCCAAAGCTGCGGCGCTGGCCGTGCGCATCAAAACCATCGGTGGTTGCCGCAAAAAACAGCTGCCAGCCGGGCAGCAAAGCCTGGATCTGTGCCACCTGATCGCCCGGGCCGCCTGCCAAGGCCTGGTGGCCCACTGCCACCTCCTGCAGGCACAGCACGTCGATGTCGCCCATGCCCTGCGCGTGGCGGATGATGCGCGCCGGTTCGGCAACGCCATCAAGCCCGCAGCACCATTGCACGTTCCAGGTCAGTATCTGCATGCGCCCCAATACCTCGTCGAATGAAGACCAGGCGCCCACCCATCAAGCGCCAAATGCCATAAAAACAGGAGAAAGCAACTGCACTACACAGCGTCGGCAGGCGCGCGCAGCTGAAACACATTGCCCTCGCAGTCCATGGCGTTGCAAGCCACGAAGCCGGGGCCCTGCCATTCGTCGTCAAACACCTGGCCGCCCAGCTGCGCGGCCAAGGCGCGGGCTGTTGCCATGGAATCCACGGTGGCGAAAAACTTCAGCGCCACATTGTCGCGCTTGGCGGGCGGCGTGGACACATGCACATGCTCGGCAATCGGTGCAGGAATGGCGTGAATCAGCAGCTGCAAGTGCGCCGATTGCAGCACCACGATCTCATCCCTGCGGTGCAGCTCGCGCATACCGAGGATTTGCGCGTAGAACTGCGCCAACAGGTCAAGGTTCTTGGCGTAGATCAGCACGCCAGCTGCTGCAGGTCCGGACATGGGTTGCTCCCAGAAAGATGCGCTGACTGTAACCGGCCTAGTGCCATTAACACAACCGTATTAGCGGTTATTGGAACGTGTTTACTTGATACCTGCGCGCATGAAGCTCTGCACAAACTGCCGCTGGAACAGGATGAACCCCACCAGGAGCGGCGCCGAAGTCATCAAGGTGGCGGCGGTGATGGTGGACCAGTCCACGCCCTGCTCCACGCTGGAGAACACCTGCAGCCCCACGGTCAGCGGGCGCGACTCCACGCTGTTGGTGATGATCAGCGGCCAGAGAAAGTTGTTCCAGTGAAAGCTGACGGACACCAGCGCAAACGCCGTGTACACCGGCTTGGCCAGCGGCACGTACACCCGCCACAGGATCTGCAGGGTGCTTGCGCCTTCCACGCGCGCGGCCTCGTCCAGCTCCTTGGGGATGCCCATGAAGGTCTGGCGCAGCAAGAAGATGGCAAAGGCCGACGCAAAGTACGGCAGGCCGATGGCAAACAGGGTGTCGACGAGACCCAGGCGCGCCATGGTCTGGTAGTTCTCCACCAGCAGGATGTCGGGCATGATCATCAGCTGCACCAGCACCAGTGCAAAGGCAATGTTCTTGCCGCGGAACTGGTAGCGCGCAAAGGCGAATGCTGCCAGGGTGGAGAGCACCAGTTGCGCGGCCAGGATGATGGCGACGAGCAAGGTGGTGTTCAGAAAGTAGCGCGCAAAAGGCGCCGCTTCCCAGGCGTTGCGAAAGTTCTGCAAGGTCCAGGGGGCGGTCAGATCAAACCGGATGGCGTAGTCGCTGGGGTGGAAGGCCGTCCAGAACGCGTAGGCGAGCGGCAGTATCCACAGCAGCGCCAGCAGCCAGGCGGCCAGGGTGTCGAACCAGGTGTGGCGGTAGATCACAGCAGGTGCGGCGTTCATTTGTAATGCACCTTTTTATCGAGCACGAAAAATTGGAACAGCGCAACACTCGCCAGCACCACGACCAGCACCACGGTGATCGCCGCCGCGTAGGCGGTGTCCCAGAACTTGAAACCCACCTCGTACAGGTGGTAGAGCAGCAAGGTGGTGGCATTGTCCGGGCCGCCGCGCGTCAGGATGAAGACGTGGTCCACCAGCCGGAAGGCGTTGATGACCGCGTTGACCAGCACGAACAAGGTGGTCGGCATCAGCAGCGGCCACTGCACGCGGCGGAAGAAATACCAGCGCGATGCGCCTTCAATGGCAGCCGCCTCCTTCAGGCTGGGGTTGAGCGTCTGCAGCGCGGCCAGGTAGAAGATCATGAAAAATCCCGCTTCCTTCCACACCGCCACCAGGGTGACCGCGCCCAGCGCCGTGGACGGACTGCCCAGCCAGTTGTGCGACGGCAGGCCCAGCGCCGTGGTGACCTGCTCCAGCAGGCCGTACTGCGGCGTGTAGAAAAACAGCCAGATATTGGCCACCGCGATCATCGGCAGCACCGTGGGCGTGAAATACGCCATGCGGATGAAGGTGCGGCCCGCGATGCGCTCGTTCACCCACACCGCCATCAAGAGCGCCAGACCGATGGACGCCGGAATGGTGGCCGCCGCAAACCACAGGTTGTTGCGCACCGCCTGCCAGAACACCGGGTCATCGACCATGGTTTCATAGTTTTCCAGCCCCACCCACACGGCAGCGCGCGCGCCTTTGGGGGTGGAATAGAAACTGTCGATGAAGGTGGCCACCGCTGGCCAGTGGGTGAAGGTGACCAGCAGCACCAGCGCAGGCAGGAGCAGCAGCCAGGCGTGGATGCTGCGCTGGCCCGAGCCGGCGGCGGAGGAGGAAGATGCACTCATTCCAATCGATTTCTTTTTCTACGTGGTGAAGCTATCGCACCGCACGGGCATGCACACAAACGCTGAGGCGGCAATGACGCATCAGGGCCTGCATGCACGCCCCGCGGTCATCACTGGTAGCTGCGCAGGATGCGATCCGCTTCCTTCTGCGCATCCTTCATGGCCTGCGCCGAAGTCTTGGTGCCATTGAGCGCAGCCTGCACGGCGTCGTTCAGCGCCTTGGTCACGCGCTGGTTGTCATGCGTCGAGAACTCGGCCACCGACACGGGCAGTTGATCGCGCGCCACCAGCGCCTGCGGGAACTCCTGTCCGTATTTCTTGAGGGCTGGCGTGTCGTACGCGGCAGGCGACACGGCCACGTAGCCGCTGTCCATGCTCCACTGCGCGGCGCGCTCGGGCTGGGTCACCCACTTGGCAAATTCGAACGCGGCCTGCTGCTGCTCCTTGGGCGCCTTCTTGAAGATATAGAAATTGCCGCCGCCGGTGGGCGAGCCGCCCTTGCGCACATTGCCTGCGATCTGGCCCACGCCGAAATCGAACTTGGCGTTGGCCTTCAGGTTGGTCAGGTTGCCGGTGGTGGTAATGATGATGGCGGCCTTCTTTTCCATGAAGTCCTTGGGGGTGGTGCCCCACTCGACCACGCCCTTCGGATGCACGCCTTCCTTGGTCAGGTTGACCCAGAAATCCAGTGCCTCGATGACCTTGGGGTTGTCGAAGGTGACCTTGGTGCCCGCCTCGTTGGCCAGCAGCACGTCGTTGGGGGTGGTCAGGGTCTGCAGCATCCAGTAGGCAAAGCCGGTGGATGGAATCTGGATGCCGTACTGCGTGACGTTGCCATTGACATCTTTTTTGGTGAGCTTCTTGGCAGCCTCGTTCAGCTCCTTCCAGGTGGCGGGGGCCTTGTTCGGGTCCAGCCCCGCTTCCTTGAAGGCATCCTTGTTGTAGTACATCACCACCGTCGAGCGCTGGAAAGGCACGCCCCAGGTCTTGCCGCCGGTCTGGCTGTTGGCCATGAAGGCCGGGTAGAAGCCCTTGAGCCAGGCCTTGTCGGCGTCGGTCTTCACAAAATCGTCAATCGGCGCAATGGCGTCTTCGTCGATCAGCGTGAACATGTCGGTGGACAGCAGCACCGAGGTGGCTGGCGCCTTGCCCGATTTGTTGGCCGTGAGCGCCTTGACGATGGTTTCCTGGTAGGTGCCCGCATAGATCGGCGTGATCTTGTACTGGGGATGCGCCTTGTTGAAATCCGCTGCATAGCCGTCGATCACCTTGGTGATCGGGCCACCCACGGCCACCGGGTAGTAGAACGGCACTTCCAGCGGATCGGCTGCGTGGGCGACCGTGGCGGTCAGGCCCAGCATGGCGGCGCTGGTGGCGAGAATGGTTTTCAAGAACGTATGGCGTTGCACGGGATCACTCCTGTTATCGGCAAAAAAGCAAAGGGCGAAAGACCAAAAAGGTCAGAAAAGGGAACCGAAAGCTGGGCGGCCTCACTGCATGCGCCGGCCTTCGGCGTCAAAAAAGTGCATGTCTTCCACCTGCCAGGCCAATGGCATGGCCTGCCCGGTACTGTTGTGGTGCTGGCCGGGCGCGCGCACGGTGATCTGCTCGCTGCCGATTGCGCAGCGCAGCACCACATCGGCGCCCAGGTATTCCTGCCCGGCAAGCTGTGCGCTCACGCCGCCCTGCCCCAGCGCCACGGCTTCGGGCCGCAGGCCCAGCCAGGCAGCGCCCAGCGGCGCGGCCAGGCGCACGTCGCTGCCGGCAATGGCACCGTCGTCGAGCTTGAGCAGGTTCATGGCAGGCGTGCCGATGAAGCGCGCTGCGAACGTGGTGGCGGGCCGCGCATACATGTCGCGCGGCGCGGCGCATTGCTCCACCCGGCCCTGGTGCAACAGCACCACCTGGTCAGCCATGCTCATGGCTTCGGCCTGGTCGTGCGTCACATAGACCACCGTCAGCCCCAGGCGCTGCTGCAGTTCGCGCAGCTCGGCGCGCATCTCCTGGCGCAGTTGTGCATCCAGGTTCGAGAGCGGCTCGTCCATCAGGCACACATGGGCTTGCGCCACCAGCGCCCGCCCGAGCGCCACGCGCTGCTGCTGGCCGCCCGAGAGCTGACCGGGCCTGCGGTCGAGCAGGTGCGACAGGCCCAGCAGATCAGCCGCGTCCTTGAGGCGCTTGTCGGCTTCGGCCTTGGGCACCTTGCGCACCGACAGGCCAAAGCCGATGTTCTCGGCCACGCTCAGATGGGGGAACAGCGCATAGTTCTGGAAGACCATGGCAATGCCGCGCTGCGCTGGCGGCAGATGGGTGACGTCCTTGCCGCCGATCAACACCTTGCCGGAGGTTGCGCTCTCCAGCCCCGCAATGATGCGCAAGGTGGTGGATTTGCCGCAGCCCGATGGCCCTAGCAGCACGCAGAAGCTGCCCGGCGCGATCTTCAGATCCACGGAATGCAAGGCCGTGGTGTTGCCCCAGGACTTGGCAACCTGCGTTAACTCAATGGATGACATCACCCCAGTGTATGAAGGTACGATGACAATTTGTTTACAAACTTTCCCGCATATCCGTGCGATATCAAGGCGCAGACATTCTCAGCCGCCTTTCGCATGCGTCACGAATATGACAGTTTCAAGCCGAAGGGCAGCCACTACAGGTACCTGGCAATGCCCGCCGCCAGCATGCTCAGCAACACCGTGGTGGCAATCGGTAGCCAAATCTTTTTCCCAAAGACCGTGATCTCGAAATCGCCCGGAAGACGCCCGAGGCCGATCTTGCGCAGCAGCGCAGAAAAGCCGTTGAGCAGCAACAGAGCAAGAAAGACGACGATCAGCCAGCGGAACATGGCTGCCATGTGTAGAACTTTCGCAGCCTTAAGAACGTATTTACGATCTCTACGCAGCCGCGTACACCTGCTCGCCAGCCACCCAGGTGGCATCGACACGCAGCGTGCCAATGTCTGCCACAGGCACGCTGAAGATGTCGCCGCTCAGCACGGCAAAGCTCGCTTCAAAGCCCGGGGCGATCTGGCCGAGTTGCCCGTCAAAGGGCGAGAGGCTGGCTGCGCGGGCGGTGTAGAGCAGCACGGCCTGCGGCACGGTCAGCGCCTGGCTGTCCACGATGGGCGCGCCGTTGTAGGCGCGGCGCTGCACGGCTGCCTGGATGGAGACGAAGACATTGTCCGGATCGGCCCAGGTGGTGGCCGGTGCATCGGACGACAGCGCCACGTGCGCAATCTGCTGGTAGAAGGTTTTGAGCGCGTAAGACTGCTCAAACTCCGCATCGACCAGGTTCTCGGTATAGGCGTCGTACTCGGCAAACATGAAGATGATCTGCGTGGCCACGCCCCATTGCATGGGCATGGCGTTCATCTGCGCAATCTGCGCGGGCTTGAGCAAGGTGGCGTGCTCCAGCCGCACCGACGGGATGCCGCCAGGCAGCCAGGGCTGCTTGTCGGCAAAGAAATCGATCACCAGTTGCAGCGCGGCATCGCCCATGGCGTGCACGGCCATTTGCGCGCCGTTGGCCCGCGACCATTCGTAGGCCTGCTCCAGCGCCGCGCTGGTGAGCAGCGACATGCCAAAGAGGCTGCCGGTTTGGCTGCCAGTATGTTTGTAGGCGCAACTGCACCAGGCGGTCTTGCCAGAGATGGAGCCATCGGCAAACAGTTTGATGCCTGCAATCTTGACGCGCCCCTCCTTTTGCGCGGCCTGCAGGCCTGCCAGCAGATCGCCCTTGCAGGGCTCCCACGAAAAATACAGCGCCGCCTGCTGCCGAAAGCCTGCCTGCGCTGCATCGCGGTACACATAGAGGTGGTGAAACGGCTGGGTGAAGGCCATCATGTCGGTCACGGCGACGATGCCGCGTTCGCTGAAGCGCTGCGAGGTGCGCGCCAGGCTGCCCACGGCCTGCGCGTAATCCTGCACGGCCTTGGCGCGCTGCACCACGCTGTTGGCGGCCAGCTCGGTCAGCACGCCGTTGGGCGTGCCGTCTGCGTCGCGGCCAAAGTGGCCGCCAATGGGATCAGGTGTCTCCCGGCCAATGCCTGCCAGCTGCAATGCCCGGGTGTTGCAGATGCCCGAGTGGCAGTCGGAGCGCCCCACATAGACCGGTTGCGTGGTGGAGACTTGATCGAGGTCATGCCGCGTAGGCGTGCGCCCTTCCTTCAGCTTGGATTCGTCATAGCCCCAGCCTTCGATCCAGTCGTTCGGGCCCATGCCCGCCTTGGGGTGTTTGCGGAGCGCGGCAATCAGGCCCGGAATGTCTTCGACCAAGGGTACGGTGCAGGGCACCGCATCCACAATCTGCGACAGGAACGTGGGGTGGGTGTGCACATCGATGAAGCCCGGCACGACAGTCTTGCCCTGCAGATCGACCTGCAAGTCTGCGGCGGGCTGCTGGACATCGCCTGCATGACCCACCCAGGTGATCTTGCCGCCTCTGGCGGTAAAGGCGGAGACAAACTCGGTTTCGCTGCGCCCGGTGAAGACTTTGGCATTGGTGAACAGGCAGGAAGACATGGCGGAGGCGGTGGTTCAGAAAGCTGCAAAAAAGCGGACAAGGTACTCAAGCAACCATTGTCCGCGAATCCACCACCCGATAACCGGTTTACCGCTGCACGCCCCAGCGCCTGACGGTGACCCGCTCCAGCTGGTGAAAGCCCAGCGTTTCCACCAGAAGACCAATGATGATGACCAGCGCCAGCCCGGCGAACACCTGGTCGGTGTAAAGCTCGTTGCGGCTTTGGAAGATGTACCAGCCCAGGCCCCCCTTGCCCGATGAGGCGCCGAACACCAGCTCTGCCGCGATCAGGGTGCGCCAGGCAAAGGCCCAGCCAATCTTGAGCCCCGACAGGATGGAAGGCAGCGCCGCAGGCACCAGAATCTGCAGCACGTAGCGCACACCGCGCAGGCCATAGTTGCGGCCCGCCATGCGCAAGGTGTCGGGCACGGACTGAAAGCCCGCGTAGGTGGCCAGCGCCAGCGGCCAGAGCACCGAATGCACCAGCACCACCAGCAGGCTGCCTTGCCCCAGGCCAAACCACAGCAGCGCCAGCGGCAGCAGGGCAATGGCGGGCAGCGGGTTGAACATGCTGGTCAGGGTGGTGAGCAGATCACGCCCCCACTGGCTGGAGACGGCCAGCACCGTGAGCAGCAGCGCCCCCGCCACACCCAGCACATAGCCTTGCACCAGAATGCCGAGCGACACCGCCGCCTTGGCCAGCAGCTCGCCATTGGCCAGATCGCGCACCAGGGTGGCGGCGGTCTGGGTGAAGGTGGGCAGCAGCAGATCGTTGTCCTGCCAGCGGGCGGCTACCTCCCATACCAGCGCCAGCACGGCCAGGATGATGGCCTTGCGCAGCAGCGGGTGCTGCAACAGCCTTGTCGCCAGCGGCAGCGCGCGCGCCTGGATGTCGGCGGGCGCAGCAGGCAGCGCGTATTCGGCCTCGGGCCGGATGGGCGGCTGCTGCGGGCCGCTGCCGGATGCAGAGGAAGGTGCGCCGCCGGAAGGGGTGATTGCGGCAATCGTGACGAATGTCATGGGAGGATACCTTTCATGCCGCGCGGCGCAGGCCGCCGCCCTGGGTATGGGGGATGTCTTTAGCCACTGGCTCAGAGCTGGCGGGCGCATCGTCGTCCGCATGGATAGCAAGCTCTTCGTCAAACAGCAGCCGGTGAATGCGCTGGTGCGCGGCCTGGAAGGCGGCGCTGCCGCTGCTGGCCAGATCAAAGCTGTGGGCGTTGATCTCGGCGCGCAGGCGCCCGGGGTGCGGCGAGAGGATGGCGATGCGGTTGCCCACCACCAACGCCTCTTCGATCGAGTGGGTGACGAACACCAGGGTGAAGCGCAGCTCGTCCCACAGCGCCAGCAGCTCCTCCTGCATGCGGCGGCGCGTCAGCGCGTCGAGCGCGGCAAAGGGCTCATCCATCAGCAGCACCTGGGGGTGCATGGCCAGCGCGCGCGCAATGGCCACGCGCTGCTTCATGCCGCCTGAGAGCTGGTGCGGGTGCACATCGGCAAAGCGGGCCAGGCCCACCTTGTCCAGGTACCAGTCGGCGCGTTCACGGGCCTCTTGCCGGCTGGCACGGCGCGAGGCGAGCAGCGGAAACATCACGTTCTCGCGCACGGTCTTCCACGGCGGCAGCTGGTCAAATTCCTGAAACACCATCACCCGGTCCGGCCCCGGGCCGTGCACCGGCGTGCCGCCCAGGCGAATGGCGCCCTCGCTTACCGGCACAAACCCCGCCATGGCCTTGAGCAAGGTGGATTTGCCACAGCCCGAGGCGCCCAGCAACACAAAACGGTCGGCCCCGTGCACGCCAAAGCTCACCTGGTGCGTGGCCCGCACCACGCGCTCGCGGGTGGTGTAGTCGATGCTGACCCGGTCCACCTCCAGCAGGGCGCCACTGCGCTGCGGCTCCGAGCCCGCTTGTGGATAAGTTTGTGCAGAAGCCGAGAGGCGACCCGCCAGCTCCGCCTCTGCCTGGCTGGCAAAAGGCTCGGCCGCGCTGCGCAGCCAGGCAGAGGCCCCCACGGCCACATCGCTGTCCTGCCCGCCTGCATCACGCCCCAGACCACCCAGATTTCCAAAAGCAAAATTTCGCCACATATATCTGTTCTCCATCATGCTGTGCGCCGCAAGCAGCACATCCAACCGGCGTCGCCCATCTGCGAGACAGCGAGGAAGCGCCGCCGCGCACCGAGGCTGTCGTCTCCCTGCCCGCTTTGCGCAAGCAAGGCGAGAGCGCCTCAGAGGGGTGCTCCGATCAACTCCCTCCGGCAATGCGTGGGTCGTCAAAGAAGTAATCCTTGGCGGCTTCCGGCCGGGTCTTGATGACGCCGACCTTGTACAGAAACTGGCCCAGGCCCACCGTGTTCTGCGGCTGGATGATGAACTGCACCAGCGGGTTCTTCAGAATCTGCAGTACCAGTGCCTTGTCCACCTTGCCGCCGCCACCGCTCTTCAAGAAGATGTCGGCCGCCTTGTCCGGGTTGGCCTTGATGAACTGTGCCGATTCGTCGAGCGCATCGACAAAGGCGCGGTAGGTCTTGGGGCTCTCCTGGCGGAACTTCTCGGTTGCGTACAGCACCGTGGATGAAGCGGGGCCGCCCAGCACGTCGTAGCTGTTCAGTACGATGCGGGCGTTGGGGTTGCCCGCCAGCTCCAGCTCCTGGAAGGGCGGGTTGCCAAAGTGCGCGCTGATCTCGGTGCCGCCCTTGATGATGGCTGCCGCTGCATCCGGGTGCGGCAGGGCCACCTGCAGCTTGTCGAGCCGCTGGTATTCCTTGTCGCCCCACAGCTTGGCCGATGCGTACTGCAGTACGCGCGACTGCACCGAGACACCCACCGCCGGTGTGGCGATGCGGTCCTTGTCGGTGAAATCGGCAATCGTCTTGACGGCCGGGTTGTTGCTGACCAGGTAATACGGAAAATTGCCCAGCGACGCCACGCCCTTGACGTTCTGCTTGCCCTTGGTGCGATCCCACAGCGTGAAGAGCGGCGCAACCCCTGCCCCCGCGATATCGACGTTGCCGGACAGCAGCGCGTCATTGACCGCAGGCCCGCCCGAGAACTGCAGATAGTTGACCTTGATGTCCACGCCCTGGGCCTTGCCGTGCTTCTCGATCAGCTGCTGGTCCTGCGCCACATTGAGCAGCAGGTAGACGATGCCGTACTGCTGGGCAATGCGCAGCTGGCCTTCGGCCGCCTGCGCCACGCCGGTGCCCAGCCCCCACAGCAGTGCCGTGGCGGCCAGCACGGCGGCCGCGTTCTTGCGGGCACCACGCAGGGCGCGGCGGCGGCTGGCGGCAGAGGATGGCTGCGCGCTGTCCGCTATGGTTTTTGAATGTTCTTGCTTCGATTGGCGAGCGGTAGGCGCCCATTGGTTGTTGAATTTCATGGCTTAAATACGATGCGAGGGGTAAATGGCCCCGGCAGGCGCACCTTGCGAAGTGCGAGGAGGCGCGTGAAGGTACGTGCCGGGGGCAGGGCGTCAATCGCCGCGAAGAGGCAGGAGGTGAAAGCCGTTGAGGGGCCGCAATGGCCGCGCTTTCCATCTGGCATCAACACGCGGCAGCCATGCACATCGACATCAAAAACAGGAGCTGCCCGCGCTTGCTGGATGGGCGCGATAGGTTGTTTTCATTCAAATTCTTCATACCGGCACATCGCCTTCGATGGTGGTGCGGTAAAGCTTGCGGCGCTGCCCCTCGGGCACGCCGGTGGCCAGGTGCAGCACGGCGCGGTTGTCCCAGAACAGCAGATCGTGCGGCTGCCAGTGGTGGCGGTACACAAACTGCGGCTGCGTGCTGTGCGCAAACAACTCGGCCAGCAGCGCGTCGGACCTGGCCTGCGGCAGCCCGACGATGCGGGTGGTGAAATGCTCGCTGACAAAAAGCGCCTTGCGCCCGGTTTCGGGGTGCGTGCGCACCACCGGGTGAATGGCGGGCTTGACCTCGGCCACCTGCTCATCGCTCAGCTTGGGGCGGAACGGGTTGCGCGCGCGCAACTCTTCGTACTTGAGCAGATAGCTGTGCTCGGCAAGCAGGCCCGCCAGTTGCTGCTTGAGCGTGTATGGCAGCGCGTCGTAGGCTGCCACCTGGTCGGCAAACAGGGTATCGCCGCCCACCTCGGGCAGCTCCTGCGCGTGCAGGAGCGAACCCAGGGCTGGCTTGGGCTTGTACGACAGGTCGGAATGCCAGTACGCCCCGGCATCCCCCAGCCCCGTGGGCTGGCCGCCTTCGATGATGTTGGAGACCACCAGAATCTCGTCATGCTGATCGAGCTTGAAATTGCGCAGCACATGGCGCTGCAGCGGGCCAAAGCGGCGGCTGAACGCAATGTGCTCGGCCGGGGTGATGCGCTGGTTGCGATACACCACCACGCTGTGCTGCAGGTGCGCCTCGTGTAGACGGGCAAAATCGTCGCTGCCAAGCGGCTCGGCCAGATCGAGCCCCGCCACCTCCACCCCCAGGCGGCTGCTGGCGCCATCGGGCTGGCTGATGGGGCGCACTTCAAACGCGGGACCGGCAGCGCGCGCTGGCGCCTGGCGCAGGGCCGAGTCCGGCACCGGGCGGCGGAAGGAGAACGGGTGAGCGGTCAGGGCATCGAACAGGGCAGACATGGCGGCTTCCTCAAGGGGCGGTGGCAAATCCATCGCGGTGATGCCACTGTAGAAGCCACTCCATAAAAGCAAAACGAATAAAAATGGCTATCTTTATGCAAATTTTGCAGAATGCGGCCGTACCCCTGCCTGCCTCGTCATCGCCCTTTCATGTTGGGCAGCCATACTGGAGGCTGCCGGTGCGCAATGAGCCATTCTGTACGGCACCAGACGCCCGCCTCGCCTGCTCCGCGTGCGGCGCTGGCGCGGTATGTCAGGGCTCTGCACCGGAAGCCAGCGAATGCTTACCAATTTTCGTCAAAAAGGCAGGTTAATTGCCACTCATAACGACATAATGCATTTCATTCCTCCATGAATGCGTGTGTTATGACGAATTTCACCCCATCTTCGCCTCCATCCACGGCCCAGAGTCGGCGCCAGTTTGTCCGCCAGATGGCTGCGGGCGCCTTGCTGACCGCCGGGGCGGGCCTGGGGGCTGGACAGGTGGGCGCCGCGCAGGAGCGCCTGTTCGCCAATCCGTGGTTCAAGACCATGCAGCGCAGCCTGGGCGACAACACGCAGGTGGCCCTGCTGTGGTGGACGGTGGCCACGCACGTACAACGCGCAGCCCATACCATGGGTTGCGCCCTCGGACAGCAGCGGCTGGCGGATATGGAGTGGGAAACCCTGTTTCAGGTCAGCATCGACCAGGATGCCCGGCAGTTCCATCTGCTGCCAGCCATCCAGCAAAGCTATGTACAGCCCTGGGGTCTGGCTGCAGAGGCCGCCTGGAACACACTCGACGCCACCTTGCAGGCCCGCTGGACGATGTGGCTCAACTCTGACCTGGCCGCGCCTGTCTTCAACAGCCTGCGTGCCGAAGAAATCACCCTCTCCTGGGGCCAGCCCAACTGGCCGATCGACCCGAGAAGCGGCATGGTGGTGGCAGCCCCGATGCTGGCGGCAGCCCATGCGCTGCGCCAGTTGGGCATGCACCATGCCGTCACCGAGGTGATCCGCCAGCTCGATGCCGGCGTCGCCCAGGCCTGGCTGCAATTGCACCCCGGGCGCCAGCTGACGGTGGACGACCGCCGCTGGCTGCACCCGCTGGCATCGGCATTGCAGCAACTGGCTCCGGTCATCACCCAGGGCTTGGCGCAAACCGCCAACCAGCAGTGGCCCCAGCGCATCGACTGGCTGCAAGGCCCGCTGGGCATGGTGCCTGCCCAGTGCAGTTTTGTGACGCGCGGCGTCGTGGCCGCGCCCATGCTGTCCGCCGATTTTGTGCCCACCACGCTGGGACGCTACTGCAGCAGATTGGGATAACGCCCTCCGCCCGGGCTCGGAACGTGTTGATGTTCTCAGAGCCGGTGCATCCGGTCGCCCTGCACAAAACCTGCGGCATCCCAGAATGGCACGCCCTTGGCCAGCATGATGGCCTTGAAGAACTCGCCCATCTCGTGCTCCAGCATCAGCTTGGCGGCCTTGCTGCGGGCGATGACGTCGAGCGTCTCCATCTTGGCGGCCAGCCCGCAGTTGATGAGGAAATGCGCCTGGCTGGTGTAGCCCAGCACGTCAAAGCCCGCATCCTGCGCTGCCACGGCAATGCCGGTGAAGTTGACGTGGGCCGTGAGGTCCTTGAGGCCGATCAAGGCGAGTGGGTCGCTGTCCACCTGGTGCAGGTGGTGGCAGACCAGGGTGCCCATGTGGCGTTGCGGGTGGTAGTACTCGCTCTCGCCAAAACCATAGTCGATGAAGATGGCCGCGCCGCGCGTCATGCGGTCGCCCAGGGTGGCGACAAAGGCTTCGGCCTGGGGATGGATTTCGGTCAGATAGTCGGCATCGGCAGGCAGATCGGGCTCCACCGGCGGGCGCAGTGCGGTGGGGCGCTCGGCCCAGCCGAAGCTGATGGCGTCGCCCTCTTGCGCGGCCACCACCACGCCGCGCTCCAGCCAGACGCCCTGGCGGCGCAGCAGCAGCTTGACGGGCATGGCATCGAGCACCTCGTTGCCCACCACCACGCCCTGCAGTTGCGCAGGCAACTCACTCGCCCAACGCACTTTATCGCCAAAGCGGGCCAGCCGCTCCTGCTGGCGCGCGCGCAGGCTGCCCGACAGATCGACAATGGTGTAGCCCGTGCAGGCATCGCCCAGCGCAGACAACATCTGCTCGGCGAGCGCACCCGTGCCCGCGCCAAACTCCCACACCTCGCTCGTCTGGGTATGGGCAAAGGCGTCCTGCACCTGCGCGGCCACCAGCTCGCCAAACACGGGCGAGAGCTCGGGCGCGGTGACAAAGTCGCTGCCCTCCTCAGGCATCACACCGAACTTGCTGCGCGTATTGGCGTAATAGCCCAGGCCCGGCTCGTACAACGCCATGCGCATGAACTCATCAAAAGCCAGCCAGCCGCCAGCCTGGGCAATAGCCTCAGCTGCGCGTTTGGCGAGCACAATCGTTAAACTAGAGGGTTCTGTATTCACCCCCCTATTGTCGCTGTTCATACAGTGCCTGCCATGCCTTTGCCCTCTTCGACCCCACGCACCGTACTGGTCACCGGCGCTGCCAAGCGCCTGGGGCGGGCCATTGCGCTCGATCTGGCCGCCCACGGCTGGCAGGTGGCCGTGCACTACCGGGGATCGAAGGCAGACGCTATCGAAACTGCAGCTGCTTGCGCAGTGCTATCGGGCGCCAGCGGCCATTTTGATGCAGATTTTGAGGACGAATCGGCCGTGCGCGCGCTGCTGCCCCGGGTGGTAGATCAGCTCGGGCCGGTCGATGCCGTGGTCAACAGCGCCTCGCTCTTCGAGCACGACACGGCTGCAGACTTTGGCTACGCCGCACTGGAGCGCCACATGCGCAGCAACACGGGCGCGCCGCTGGTGCTGGCCCAGGTGCTGCACCAGCACATCGCCCAGCGCGGCGGCAATGCGCAAGGCGTGGTGGTGAACCTGCTCGACCAGAAGCTGTGGAACATGAACCCCGACTTCGTCAGCTACACGCTCAGCAAGGCCGCGCTGGAGGCAGCAGGCACCCTGCTCGCGCAGGCGCTCGCGCCGCTGCTGCGCGTGGTGGGTGTGGCCCCGGGCCTGACCCTGACCAGCGACTACCTGACAGACGACAAGTTTGAAGCCCTGCACCGCATGAGCCCGCTGGGCCGCTCGTCCACCCCGGATGATGTGGCAGCCACCGTGCGTTTTGCGCTGGAGAACCGGTCGATCACCGGCACCACCTTGCTGGTGGACGGCGGCCAGCACCTGATGCGGTTTGACCGCGATTTTTCGATGATGTGACGGCAACAACGCCACAACGTCTGCTTTTATGACAACATTTGACACCGGGTTGCAAACCCTGACGCTGACCGGCCTGCGCTTTGATGCCAATCTGGGCATCCTCGCGCACGAGAAGGTAGACCCCCAGCCCATCCAGGTCGATGCCGAGCTGAACCTGGGCCAGCAGCCGCTGGCCCCCAGCGACGACGACATCATGCATGTGCTGGACTACCGCAAGGTGCGCCAGATCATCATCGACGAATGCACGGCCGAACACGTGAACCTGCTGGAGACCCTGATTGGCAAGCTGGCGCAGCGCCTGATGCTGCTGCCCAATGTGCGCGGCGTGCGCATCAAGATTGCCAAGCTGGAGATTTTTGACGATTGCGAAGTTGCAATCCGCACCGAAACCGGACAATGGTGACCCCATGAACGCACCCACTGACACCGCACAACTGCAAGCTGCCGCCAGCCAGGGCTGGAATTTTGACGACGAGGCCGACCAGGCCGAAGGCCAGGCGGGCGATGCCGTCTCGAACGAGAAGCGCCTGAAGATCCAGCGCGAGAACCACAAGCTGGAAAAGCGCCTGTGCCGCGAAGTGGCCCGCGCCATTGGCGACTACAACATGATCGAGGACGGCGACAAGGTGATGGTCTGCATGTCCGGCGGCAAGGACAGCTACACCCTGCTCGACATCCTGATGAAGCTGCGCGCCCGCGCACCGATCAAGTTCGACATCGTGGCCGTCAACCTCGACCAGAAGCAGCCGGGCTTTCCCGAGCATGTGCTGCCCGAGTACCTGAAAAGCGTGGGCGTCGATTTCCACATCGAGAATCAGGACACCTACAGCGTCGTCAAGCGCGTGGTGCCCGAGGGCAAGACCACCTGCGGCCTGTGCTCGCGCCTGCGCCGCGCCATCCTGTACAAGGTGGCCGATCAGCTGGGCTGCAACAAGGTGGCCCTGGGCCACCACCGCGACGACATCGTGCAGACCTTGATGCTCAACATGTTCCACGGCGGCATCATGAAGGCCATGCCCCCCAAGCTCGTGAGCGACGACGGCAAGCATGTGGTGATCCGCCCGCTTGCCTATGTGCCCGAAAAAGACACCGAGCGCTGGGCGCAGTACCGCGATTTCCCGATCATCCCCTGCAACCTGTGCGGCAGCCAGGAAAACCTGCAGCGCCAGATGATCGGCGACATGCTGCGCGAATGGGACAGAAAGCACCCCGGCCGCGTGAACAACATGTTCCGCGCGCTGCAGCATGTCATTCCCACCCATCTGGCCGACACCAAGCTGTATGATTTTCAGAATGCCAAGCCCACCGGCGTGGCCGATGAAAACGGCGACAAGGCGTTTGACCACGACGAATTGCCCGCCGCCCCCAGCCTGCCCGGCGGCATGCAGGTGATCCAGCTGGGCTGACACACCATGGCCTTGCAGCATCCACGCTCTCCCCGGACTGACAGATGCTGCGCCTTGTACTACCGCGTCCTTTTGCATGCGCTGCGCCCTCTGGGGCCGGCGCATTTGCTTTTGGTGCCGGGCGCGGGTGCCCCGGAGGTTGGCATACAGGCGGAGAATCTCCAGAATCGCGTTTTGAAGGAGGCGATATGAACCTATCCCTACCAGGCGGCCAGACCGGCAGCCTGCATCGCAGTGTGCTTGCCTGCACATTGCTGCTCTCGGCCCTGTGGCTGACCGGTTGCGCCAGCGTGCGCAATGTGGAAAGCGAAGTGCAGAGCTATTCCACACTGGCCGAGTTGCCCAAGCCCCCCACCTACCGCCTGCAGCTCCTGCCATCGCAGCAGGCGCAGGGCACCGCCTTTGACAACGTGGTGCAGCAGGCGCAAACCTCGCTCGCAGGCGTAGGCCTGCAGCGCGATGATGCCCAGGGCACCCTGGTGGCCCAGATTGCCGCTGAGGCGCGTTACATTCCTGACAGTTGGCTGCTGCCCGGCAGCCCCTATGCACCCTATGGCCCCTACGGCGGCTTTGGCTGGGGCGCCGGGTTTGGCTGGCGCGGCGGCATGATGTGGCGCGACACCGGCCCCTCGCTGCACTACCGCGCCGTGCAACTGACCTTGCGCGATTTCCAGACGCAGCAGGTGGTGTACGAAACCTCGGCCCGCTACGAAGACGTGTGGGTGGACGACAAGGTGATCTACCGCATCCTGTTCGACTCTGCACTCAATGGCTTTCCCAAGCCGCCCACTGGCGTGCGCAAGGTGACCGCCACCGTGGGAGCGCCCCCTGCAGGCAACGCCGCACCAGCGGTAGTGAAACCCTGACGACATGAACGCCACCCGGATCATTGCCATTCGCCACGGCGAAACCGACTGGAACCTCGGCGCCCGCATCCAGGGCCACACCGACATCGCACTCAACGGCACGGGCCGCAGGCAGGCCCTGCAGATGGCGGCCGCCCTGGCCGACGAGCCGCTGCACCACATCTACAGCAGCGATCTGCAGCGTGCGCTCGCCACGGCGCAGGCCCTGGCAGATGCCAACGGCGCCCCGCTGACCATCGACGCACGCCTGCGCGAACGCTGCTTTGGCAGCTATGAAGGCCAGCGCTTTGCCGATATCGAAGTCTCCGACCCCGATGCTGCACTGCGCTGGCGCAAACGCGATCCGGCCTTTGCACCGCCCAGCGGAGAATCCCTGCAGGATATGCAGGCACGCGTAGCCCATGCCGTCGACGCACTGGCCCGGCAGCACCTGGGCCAGCAGATTGCCATCGTGGCCCATGGCGGGGTGCTCGACACCCTGTACCGCCTGTCCACACGCCAGGGCCTGCAGGCTCCCCGCACCTGGGAGCTGGCCAACACCAGCATCAACCGCCTGCTCTGGACCCCCGACAGCGGCCTCGCCCTGGTGGGCTGGGGAGACACCAGCCACCTGCAGCAGACCGGTCTGGACGAACTGGCCGGGTGATGCAGCCGGATGATGCGGTCGGGGTGGGCCCTTTTGCAGAAACGGATGGCGGCGAAGCAAGTATTAACAATTTTCAATGAGGGGTGCGCCCAACCATTGCTTTTGTGCACATCAGCATCATTTGCGATTCAAGAAGAGATTCCGATGGAATTACCGCAATTTATCTCCAATGGCGATATGAAAATCGATGTATATTTGCAATTGAACGCAGGAATAACACTCGATTACTTTTGACAAAACATGCTGCTTGCACCTGGAGGCGCCCAGTGCCACCATGCCGCAGCATGCCTGCTTGTCGTACTGAACCGATCTGGCTTTTATGACCGACGCTGAACCGCCTCGCAAATCTGCACCAACGCCCTCGCTGCGCCAGTTGAGCTGCTTCAAGGAGGTGGCCAATCACCGCAGCTTCAGCCGTGCCGCGCAAGCGCTCTCCATGAGCCAGCCCGCGTTGTCGTCGGCGATCCGGGAGCTGGAGAACCTGCTGGGAACACCTTTGTTCGACCGCAGTACCCACCATGTGCGGATGACACCCGCAGGCGAGGCCGTGCGCCCGCAGGTGGAGTGGATGATCAACAACTTCGTTCAGGGCGTGCAGGATCTGCAGCAGTTGCTCAAGTACCAGGCCGACACGGTACGCGTCAGCTGCATTCCGTCGGCCATCCATCTGCTCGCCCCATGGCTGGCGATCTGGCAAAAGGAAAATCCGATGGTTGACCTGCAGTTGCAGGACCTGCGCAACGAGGATTTGCTGCAGTCGGTGGCCAATGGGGGCTCCGACATCGGCCTGGGCCTGGAGTTCACCGTGCCCTCGACCGTGGATACCCAGTTCGTTACCGAAGACGAAGTGATGGCCGTGATGCCCGCCAGCCACCGCCTGGCCAAGATGCCCGAGCTGCGCTGGACGGACCTGAACGACGAGCCGCTCGTCATCCTCTCGCGCGGCAGCACCTATGAAATGATCGTGTCGGTGCTGGAGCAACAGGGCGTGGGCATCAGCCACACCGAAACCCTGACCTACACCGAATCGCTGTACGCCCTGGTGCGCAGCGGCCTGCGCATCGGCCTCATTTCGCGGCTCTACACCCAGTGCCACGTCGACAACGACCTGGTCACCATGCCGCTGAAGGCGCCCCTGCTGTCGCGCCGCATCTGCCTGATGACGCGCAGCGCCCATGGCAACCGCCGCCCGGTGGTGCAGCAATGCTGGGATTACCTGTGCAGCAACATGGGCAGCAGCGTGCCCAGCCCCAAGACCAGCAAGCGGGGCCACGGCCTCTGAACACGGGCTGCGGTGAGCGCCGCAGCGCTGCGTTCACACCTTCTGGCTAATGAAGGTGCAGCCCGCCCGGCCTACACCAGCGAGCCTTGGCCGCCCTGCCCTGGCGCATCTCCCCCAGCCAAACCCAGGTGCCGGTAGGCGGCCTGCGTGGCGATGCGGCCACGCGGCGTGCGCTGCAAAAAGCCTTGCTGGATCAGGTAAGGCTCGATGACATCCTCGATCGTGCCGGGCTCCTCGCCAATGCTGGCCGCGATATTGTCCAGCCCCACGGGCCCTCCGTCGAAGCGGTGAACCACCGCCTCCAGCAGCTTGCGGTCCATGATGTCGAAGCCCAGTGGGTCCACATCCAGCATGGCGAGCGCACGGTTGGCCATGTCCTGCGTGATGCGTCCATTGCCTTTGACATCGGCGTAATCGCGCACCCGGCGCAGCAGCCGGTTGGCAATGCGCGGGGTGCCGCGCGAGCGCCGCGCAATCTCCTGCCCGCCTTCATCGTCAATCGGCGTGTTCAGCAAGCCGGCACTGCGCATCACGATCTTTGTCAGCTCGGCCGTCGTGTAGAACTCCAGCCGGGCCACGATGCCAAAGCGGTCGCGCAGCGGATTGGTGAGCATGCCGGCGCGCGTGGTGGCTCCCACCAGGGTGAAAGGCTGCAGATCGAGCTTGATCGAGCGGGCCGCCGGGCCTTCGCCGATCATGATGTCGATCTGGTAATCCTCCAGCGCGGGGTAGAGAATTTCCTCCACCACCGGAGAGAGGCGGTGAATCTCGTCGATGAAGAGCACATCATTGCGCTCCAGATTGGTGAGCAGCGCCGCCAGGTCCTTGGGCTTTTCCAGCACCGGGCCGCTGGTCTGGCGCAGATTGACACCGAGTTCTGCCGCGATGATGTGCGACAGGGTGGTCTTTCCGAGACCGGGTGGGCCAAACAGCAGCACATGGTCCAGCGCCTCGCTGCGCTTCTTGGCCGCACCGATGAAGATCTCCAACTGCTCGCGTGCCTTGGCCTGGCCCACGTACTCGTCCAGCAGCTTGGGACGCAGCGCGCGCTCCAGCGCTTCTTCCTGTGATGAGGTCGGGCTCGCAGAGATCACCCGGCTGTCAGGCTGTTTGGTGAAAGAAGTGTCGAAAGAATCGGTGTGGATGGTCATGTGTCAGCAGCGTGCGCCGCGATCCGGTCACGGCGCAGCCCACACATAATAAGCCAGTCCGTCGTACAAAAGGTCCGGATTGCCCAGCCAGGCATCGCGCATTGCAGGATCGAGCGCATAGTGGTGGGCGCCGGTGCTGTACTGGTAGGAGCGGTAGACCGGCACCGCGCCATCGCCGCCCTGCTCGGGGACCCACCAGGCAATGCCATCTTCCTGCCATGACGGGTGGTATTGCCGCACGAACTGGCGCTCGGCCTCGCTGGTGGTGTAGAAATGGGCCACCACCTCAGGATTGAAATAGCGGTACACCGCCAGCATCCGGGGACGCTGCTGGGCAGATGCGTAGAACGCAATCCCCGTGTAGTGGAGTGCGTCCGGCAGCCCGGCAATCACCGCATCGCGCTCCTCGGCGGAGATCGTATAGAAATCCGCGCCAGACCTCGGAATATGGAAGCGGTAGACCGGCGCCGCCATGCTGCTGTGCAATGCAGCCGATGTGCCCAGCCAGGGCGAAAAGGTGCTGGCAACCGCCTGATCCAGGCGCCCATACACCACACCATTGGCGGGGCACCAGTTGTCGCCCCCCGTCAAGGTGCCCACCACGCGGCCATCGACGAACAGGGCCGATCCACTGCTTCCCCCTTCTATGCCGCCGCTGTCCACGGCCACGCGGTAGAACCCGCCATCCACCGCGGCGCCAGGAGTACAGCTGAGGGATGGTCGGGAAACGGTGTAGTCAAGATAGCAGGACGCCAGCTCCTGAATTCGGCCTTTGGTGATCATCTGCATATCCCCGTGCGGATGGTGAAGGCCTGCCGCCGCTGTGGCCATAGGCAGAGCTAAGGCATCCCAGCCCGCAAACAGGGCACCGGCAGGCGGGGCTTCATTGAGCTGGAGCAGCGTCATGTCATTGCCATAGCTGGTCGCCAGCCAGCGTGCGCCGCCATAGCGCTCGGTATGGCTGGCAGCCAGGTTCTCACTGTTGCACGACTGCGAGTAATAGAACCACATGGTCTGCAGCGTGGACGCCATGGCTTGGTCCCTCGCACAGTGCGCTGCTGTCAGCACATAAGGCGTTTGGTCCTGCTTGAGGTTATTGACCAGGGTGCCGGTGCACTGAAAGGTGTTGGTGCCGTTCACATACACCATGCGGATCACCGCGTCCCGCTGGTCCAGCAAGGCGGCCTGGCAGTTCACATCCTGCTGGCAATTGTTGGAGAGCCGCTTGGCAGGCTCTGCCTGCGCTGGCGCCAGCGGCGTGGGAGGCTCCACCACTTGCGACACCCACGGAACAGCGAGTGCAAGCTGCGCGTCGTCTACTGTCGCAGGCAACAGGATTTCCAGTACCGACGTGGGGCCCAGATCCGGCGTCCACCACGTACGCGCACCGGTGGCAGGGTCGAGCGGCAGGCGCTCCAGCAGCGCTGCGCCGGTTACTTCATAGCTGGCTGGGGACTGCGGCGAGGCATACATGCGAAACACCGCCGCCTCGGGCAATGCAGTAAACACGACTCCCAGCCGCAAGCCATAGGCACCATCAGGCGCCCATTGCAGGGCTGCAGCCCGGCCCCCATTGGGCAAACGGTTCCATGCCAGCAAATTGCGCGTCTGGTCTGGCGTCTGCAAGCTGGCAAGTGGTCGCCCTACACCAATCTGACGTGCGCCATCCGCTTGCAGCAACTCTGCCTTGGCTGCATCCCAAGGCGGCATCTCGACCTGGGCCACCCGGCTCGCCACCAGAGCAGTTGCATGCCTGAGTACGCCAGTACCCTCCTGCGGCTCCATACGAAGCGCATCCACTTGCACACCGGCCTGAGCCGACGATGCAACCACGCCCAACCAACACAATGCCGCCAGCAATGCGCCGCGACGCAACCCCAAAAACACTGCACAAAAAGACATCATGGCCTCCTCCTCAGTGCTCGTCACAGTACCAGCGCAGCCCCTCCCCCTATCGTGAACAATTTGCCCATAGATGGCAATTTAGACCCACCTCAAATAAATAGCAAACACCCACACCAATAGAAAAGTAAATCTGGATACGAAAAGAAAAAAGGACCTGCAAACAGGTCCTTTTGACATTGATACCTTGTGATTGACGGCGGCACTCAGCCTGCCAGCCAGCTCCAGATCTTGCTGTTGAAGACCTTGTCGAAGCGGCCATAGTTGTCCGTGCCATTGAGCGCAGTGCACGCGCTGGAGCCGCCATACAGGGTGCCGATGACCCGGCCATTGCTGAACAGGCCCGATCCGCTGCTGCCGCCTTCGGTCACGCCCTGGCTCCAGCGCACGGAGTAGAAATTGCTCTGTGCATCGCCTGCGGGGCACGAGACGCTGGTGCCTCCGGCCGAGACGCAGTTCGTGTAGCCATTGATGGCGCCCACGCTGTACTTCAGCAGATCGCCGTCCGGGTGGTGCAAGCCGTAGATGGCGGTGCCTTCCGTGGCGGTGTTGCGCGCATCCCAGCCTGCCAGCGTCACGCCTGCAGGTGGCGTGTCATTGAGCTTGAGGAAGGACGAATCCGTGCTGGCCGTGGCATACAGCAAGGTGGCCCCGCCATTGCGGCTGGCAAAGGTGCCCGGAATGCCCGAATTGCAGCTGCTCGAACGGTAGAACCAGCTGGTCTGCAGCGTTGATGCCGAGGTCTGCGTCGAGATGCAGTGGTTTGCCGTCAGGAAATACGGGGTGAAATCCTTCTTGGTGTTGTTGACCAGCGTACCGGTGCACACATACGAAATGCCGTCGGCAGCGACGTAGACCATGCGCGCCACGGCGTTGCGCTCCAGCTGGTAATTGCTGGTGCAGCTGGCATCCAGATTGCAGGCGCCGGCCTTCTTCTCCACGTCGGCCATCTCTGCCTCGGTTGGTAGGGACAGGTTCTGGTAGATGTGCGAGACCGAAGGGATCGCAATGCGCACCGCCTCGGCAGCCGTGCCCGCAGGCAGCACGACTTCCAGCGTGGCATTGCCTGCGCCCACATCGGGTGTCCACCAGGTGCTTGCAGCCTGGCCACCCTCGCCTGCCTTGCGGTTCTGCGCCAGCAGCGCATTGACGGAGGCGCCGCTCACCTGCACCACCGCATCGGGGTGCTCGTCGCTGTAGATGCGCAGTTGCGCGGCATCGGGCAGGCTGTCGACCAGCACGCCCATACGCAGTCCATATGCGCCTTCGGACGCGATATGCACGGCGGCAGCGGTGCGGCCGTCCGGCAATGGCTGCCATTGCAGCGCCGCCTGGGTCTTGGCAACCGATGTGGTCTGCGCCACCGCGCGCGGCACGCCGATCTGCATGGCAGGCTGGCCCAGCCCCGCCTGCTCGGACTTGGTGGTGTCGAGCTGCGGCAGCGCGATGCGCGTGCTGCGCAGCGTCACGCCCAGGGGTTGCACCTGGGTTTCGGCCTGGGCCTGGGCCTTGGAGCCCGGCAGCACGATCGAATCCAGCACGAAGGCAGTGGGGCTGGTGGGTGTTGTCGGATTACCACCATTGTCGTCGTCGCTGGAGCCACCGCCGCACCCTGCGACGGCCATCACTGCGGCAATGCCGCAGGCCCACGCCAGGCCACGCATTGCGTGCTTGGAATTGTTCATGGTCTTGCTACCTCTCGTTGTTGCCATATCAAAGGAAACCTGTGCCGAACCCGCAGGCCCGCGCGCCGCTTCAGAACGTGTTTACGATCTCCTCGCGCCGCGACAGTGATTTTGCGGGATGGGATGCGAGGCGCAGCGTGCAGCCAATAGCCCACCTATTGGCAAGCGCTGCAACGATGCAGACCGCCCGCAAAATCACTGTTCCGGTCATTTTGCCAGGGCCTTGAGCGCCTGCTTGATACCCTCTGCCACGCCGATGTCGGCCGGCAACACCTTGAGCGCGGCTGCCGCATCCTTGTCACTGTAACCCAGCGCGATCAGCGCCTGCAGGATATCAGCCTGCGCGTCGTTCACCGCCACCGCCTTGGCGCCAATGTCTGCGCCCAGCTTGCCCTTGAGCTCCAGCAGCAGGCGCTCGGCGGTCTTCTTGCCGATGCCCGGCACCTTCACCAGGCGCCCGGCCTCTTGCAGCGACACAGCCTGCGCGAGGTCATTCACCCCCAGGCCGCTCAGGATGGAGAGCGCCGTGCGCGGGCCCACGCCCGATATCTTGATCAACTCGCGGAAAGTCTGGCGCTCCTGCGCCGTACCAAAGCCGTAGAGCAGCTGCGCATCCTCGCGCACGATGAACTGGGTCAGCACCACCACCTTCTCGCCCACAGCAGGCAGGTTGTAGAAGGTGCTCATGGGCACCTGCACCTCGTAGCCCACGCCGTTGCAATCCACCATCACTTCGGGGGGGTTCTTTTCCACCAGGGTTCCGCTCAATCGGCCTATCATTCGTATCTTTCCTTGTTACGGCTCATGCAAACCAGGCTCCGGCAGGACGGCTGCCTGATGACAACGGACAATGCGCTGCGTGCATTCTGGTCTGCCTGAGTTGCGCCTGTTTTGTGCCAAGGCACAAGCATACTGATTTTTGGATGGAACCCACCGCGTGATCCTGCGCCACACCTTTACGCCCCACGACAACAACCGCCTGTCCAACCTGTGCGGCCCGGCCGACGCCCATCTGCGCCAGATCGAAACCCATCTGGCCGTGAAGATTGCGCACCGCCACGAGCAGTTCAAGATCGACGGCCCCAAGGCCGCTGCGAATGAGGCGCTGGAGCTCCTGCAGGCCTTGTACGAGATGGCGGATGGCCCGATCAGCGAAGACCATATCCAGCTGATGCTCGCGGGCGACGCCGAGCTGATGACCGCGCCCGAAGGCGCCATGGTGCTCAATACCCGCCGCGCCGACCTGCGCGCGCGCACCCCCAACCAGAATATCTACCTGGAAAACATCGCCGCGCACGACATCACCTTCGGCATCGGCCCTGCCGGCACCGGCAAGACCTACCTCGCCGTGGCCTGCGCGGTCGATGCGCTTGAGCGCAGCAACGTGCAGCGCATCGTGCTCACGCGCCCCGCTGTCGAGGCGGGCGAACGCCTGGGCTTTCTGCCCGGCGACCTGTCGCAGAAGGTCGATCCCTACCTGCGCCCGCTGTACGACGCCCTGTACGACCTGATGGGCTACGACAAGGTGCAAAAGGCCTTCGAGCGCAACGCCATCGAGATTGCGCCGCTTGCCTTCATGCGCGGGCGCACCCTCAACAACTCCTTCATCATCCTGGACGAGGCGCAGAACACCACGCCCGAGCAGATGAAAATGTTCCTCACCCGTATCGGCTTTGGCGCCAAGGCCGTGGTGACGGGCGATGTGAGCCAGATCGACCTGCCCAAGGGCCAGATGAGCGGCCTGATCGATGCCGAACAAGTGCTCAAGCGCGTCAAAGGCATTGCGGTGACCCGCTTTACCAGCGCCGACGTGGTGCGCCACCCGCTGGTGGCCCGCATCGTGGACGCCTACGACAAGCAAAGCCGCCCGGCGCGCGCGCACAGCCGCAGAGACTGAGAACTCACAAATCAATAGCTGGTAGCGCAGAACCCACCTGCGCCAGCCGCCAAAAACATTCAAAAACCATGGCACTGAACCAACTCACCCTCTCCCTGCAGTTTGCCCGCTTTGACGGCGTGGCCGAGCACCGCGCCGCGCTGGGGCGCAGCCAGGTCACGCGCTGGATCCGCCACGCGCTGGCCGATGACGCCGAAATCACCGTGCGCATCGTGGATGCGGAAGAAGGCCAGGCACTCAACCGCGAATACCGCAAGAAGGACTACGCCACCAATGTGCTGACCTTCGACTACCAGCAGGAACCCATCGTGCTGGCCGATCTGGTGCTGTGCGCCCCGGTGGTCGCGCGCGAAGCCCAGGAGCAGAACAAGACACTTGAGGAGCACTACGCCCACCTGCTGGTGCACGGCACCCTGCACGCCCAGGGCTGGGACCACGAAACCAGCGAGCAGGACGCCCAGGAGATGGAAGACTACGAAACCGCCATCATGCAGGAGCTGGGGTTTGAAGACCCCTACAAGAAATAAAAATAGAAAGTAGAAGAATCTGACCTGCAGCACATGCCTGTCATGCGCACCAACTCCTGATTCTGTAGCAAAAACAGGCCTGTGGCTTGCAGCATTCAGCCCGGGTACCGGTAAGCAGTAATGACTTTTGCGCGACCAATCCAATGGTCGCAGCGCAGCATTCGCACCTAGAATCCTCCTAAAACAGCCTGCACCCTCCGTCGTCGTTCCGCAAGACGGCGCTGGGAAGCGGCCCGCTGCGCACGGCAGGTGCCTGCCAGACATGTGGCACAAGGCCCCTGCGCAGCCTCTACAACAGGAGACTCCCCCATGGCCGATATCGCAATCCTGCTGGCTGCCGCCTTTGTGGCTGGCGCGCTCAATGCCGTCGCCGGTGGCGGCAGCTTTCTCACCTTGCCGGCACTCGTGTTCACCGGCGTGCCCCCTGTGGTGGCCAATGCCACCGGCACGGTTGCACTGCTGCCGGGCTACGCGGCAGGTGCCTGGGGCTTCAAGGATGACATGGCATCGCCGCCCGGCCTGTCCATGAAGGCCGTGGTCGTACTGGCGCTGGCGGGGGGAGCGCTGGGCGCGGCGCTGCTGCTGTTCACCCCCGACGCCACCTTCCGCAAGATCGTGCCCTGGCTGCTGCTGGCTGCCACGGCCATGTTCGCCTTTGGCCCGCAGCTGCGCGCCTGGGCTTCGCGCCGCAATGGCGGAGGCGCGGGTACGCCGTCGGCGATGAAGGCCGGGCTGGGCATGCTGGCTGTCTCCATCTACGGGGGCTACTTCAATGGCGGCCTGGGCATTCTGCTGCTGGCCTTGCTCGGCCTGCTGGGCCAGACCAACCTGCATGCCATGAACGGCACCAAGAATCTGGTCTCCGCCCTCCTGACCGCCATTGCCGTCGCCATCTATGCCGCAGGCGGCGTGGTGCAGTGGAAGCAGGCGCTGATCATGATGGTGGCAGCCACCCTGGGCGGTTACCTGGGCGCGCGCGTGGCACGCAAGATTCCGCCCTCATGGCTGCGGGGCGGCATCGTGACCACCGGCCTCGTCATGGCTGCGCTTTTTTTCTGACAGCGGCGTCCGCCGCCACTTCATAGGCAGGCGAAGGCTCGGCGGCCATCACCTCTGCATTGCCGTGCACCTTGGCGAACGTGAGAATCACCTCGCGCACCACCTTGCGCTGCGGCGGAGGCAACTGCAGGAATGCATCAAAAGCCTCGCGCTCCAGATAACCAACGCCCACATCCCAGCGCTGCCGGTATTCCTGCGCCGAGCGGCGTACCTCTTCCCCAAAACGCAACACTTCCGGCTCGATCTTGAGCAGGCTCGCCAGCACCACCAGCTTGTCCTGCGCGGGGATTGATTCGCCCTTGAGCCACCGCGACACCGCCTGAAACGTGACGGAGCGGCCCCAGTAGTGGGTGTTGAACAAGGTCAACAGCACACCGGGCCTCGGCTCCAACCCTGCCGCCTGCATCGCATCGCGCAGTCGTTGGGCAAATTCAAGCTTGTTATCCATCCCCTGAAATTAAAGTTCTGTAGAATTCAGATTCAACTTCTTGTTGAAAAATATATTGAATTATCACTTTAATCGATAGATCGCGTGCTCTCGGTCATTCGAATCCCCACTCGGATGCAAGCAAGGTGCCGCCCAGTACCCATGCCCCAGTCACTCATCGAACAGCTTCCGAACATCATTGCCCAGGGACGCAGGCAAGCGCAGCGCATCCTTGAAAGCCTGGACACCTGTGAGCGCGTTCGCCTCCAGACGCGCGAAGTGGTGCGGCCAGATGGCAAAGGCGCCTGCGCGGACGCCCGCCCACCCGGCCCGCGATGGATGAACCGCCTGATCCATGGCGACAACCTGCTGGCCATGGCGGCGCTGCTCGCAGGCGACGAGGAGACACCCAGCCTGCGCGGCAAGGTCGACCTGATCTACACCGACCCGCCTTTTGACAGCAAGGCCGACTACCGCACCAGGGCCACCTTGCCCGGCATTGAACACGAACACCGCCCCACCGTCATCGAGCAACTGGCCTTCTCGGACACCTGGAGCGAAGGCACGGCCGCCTACCTTGCCATGATCACGCCGCGCTTGATTCTGATGCGCGAGTTGCTGGCCGACACCGGCTCGATCTACGTGCACCTGGACTGGCATGTGGGGCACTACGTCAAGATCGTGATGGACGAAGTCTTTGGCAAGGACGCCTTCCTCAATGAAAACATCTGGCACCGCGCGGCCACCGTCGGGAGAATGGGGCCAGAGCACCAGCGCAAGTTCGACAGTGTCACCGACGGCATCTACCTGTACAGCAAGAGCGGTCGCCACACCTTCAACCAGCTGCGGCGGGCACTGAACAGCCAGCAGGAGGCCGCCTACAACAAGGTGGAAGCGGCCACCGGCCGCAGATTCAAGCTGGTGACACTGGGCAACTACTGCGAGGCAACCATCCAAAGCATGCATGCGCAAGGCCTGATCCATGAAACACCGTCAGGCAGCCGGTACAAGAAGTACTACCTGGACGAAGCCAGCGAGGTGATTGGCAACCTCTGGACGGACATCAGCACCTCCACCGCCTCGCGCGCGAGCGAAAGCGTTCACTACGCCACCCAGAAACCCGCCAAACTGCTGGAGCGGATCATCCAGGCCTCCTCTGCCGAAGGCGCCCTCGTCCTTGACGGATTCGGCGGCTCGGGCACCACCGCAGCCGTCGCGCAAAAGCTGGGGCGCCGTTGGATCAGCATTGATATCGGCAAGCCCGCGTGCATGGTCACCCGCAAGCGCCTGATGTGCCAGGGTGCAGAACCATTTGCCTGCCAGACCATCGCCAGCTACCCGGAGGAAGCCGCCCGGGCCCATTTTGGCAAGCGCGATTTCTGCGTGGACGAACTCTCGCAGATGGTGCTGTCGCTGTATGGCGCGGCCCCGTTGCCGCCGGGCCTGCACCCGCAGTACCCACTGGGGCAGGTCGCGCGCCGCGTCACTTCGGGCGCGCAAGGTGGCAAAACCTTGGTGCTGGCCGACAGCCCCGACAGGACAACCTGCGCTGCCACATTGCACATGGCCCAGTCCCTGCGCGATCACCTGCCCGGCAGTTGGAACCGATGGGGCCGCTGGGACCGGGTGGTGGTGCTGGGCTGGAATTTCGAGCCCTCAATCAGCCAGACGATCACCGCGCTCCATGACAGCCGTCTCGAAGTGCTGGCCATTCCACCCGATCTGCTCGACTGCCTGCACAGAAAGGGCGGCGTAGACAGGTTGCGCGGCCAAGTGCGGTTCTCGTCACTGGCACACCTGACATTGCACCCCGTGCAATGCCAGCCGCAGGGCCTGCACGACATTCTGTCCGTGCGCCTGAAAGACTATGCACTGCTCTCGCCAGACGCCATCCCCCTGCAAGGCGCCAACCGCGCCAAGCTCCAGGCCGTGGCCCGTGCCGAGCCGTTGGCCTTGATCGAGTATTGGTCCGTCGACCCCAGTTATGACGGGCGGGTCTTCCGGCCCGCCTGGCACGACTACCGGGGCAACACCGCCCATGTGGCCCGCATTGCCAACGGCAGTGATGCGCTGCGCGTGAGCGCACAAGCCATATTGACCGTGCCTGCACATGCCCCGCCGCGCGTGGTGTGTGTGCGGGCGGTGGATGTCTTGGGATTCGAAGCAGAAGTCACCACCATCCTGGGCGCACCGCTCTGAGAACGTGTTTACGATCTCTACGCAGCCGCGTTGGAGTGCAATCGGGATGAGTTCGAAGCGCTGGGCCACAGCTTGCACCGGGGTGCAAGCAAGGGCCAGCGCGCAGAAATCGCCCGATTTCACTCCAACCCAGAGGGACAGTGGGTTTGCGGGCGCCCCGCAAAGCCACTGTCGCGGCGCGAGGAGATCGTAAACACGTTCTGAGCCTGGCACCGCTGCTGCAATGCAGCAAGCACCGCTATTGCGCCGTGGGCGCCTGCCCCTCGGCAGCAGGCCCGCGCACCACGTCAATGAACGCCTGCAGCGGCGCCGATACCGCCTGCGGATGCCACACAAAGGCCCCTGCCGTATGCGCAGCCAGGCTGTTGCTGCTTTGCAGTGGCACAAAACGCACGCCAGCCATGCCCGCGCGCTGCAGGCACGAAGGCACCAGCGCCACGCCCTGGCCGATGGCCACGAGGGCAATTACCGTGAGCCACTGGCGCACCGCATGGCTGGTGCGGGGGTGAATGCCTGCGTTGTGCAGGCAGGCGATGACATTGTCGTAGTTGGCAGGGCTGACCTCGCGCACAAACATCACAAAGCGCTCATGCGCGAGGCTGCGCAGGTCAATGCTGGCCTGCTGCGCCTGGGGGTGCGCCTCGGGCAGGCAGCACACCAGGGTGTCGGGGGCGAGAGGCCACAGCGCCAGCCCCGGCGCGGGCGTGATGATGTTGACGAAGCCACCCTGCAGCTGGCCGCGCGCAATGGCTGCCTGCTGCTCGGTGGTGGACATTTCGTGCAAGGTGATGTCGATATCGGGGCGCTGGGCGCCAAAGGTCTGCATCACGCGCGGCAGGTCGCGGTAGATCATCGAGCCGGTCACGCCGATGGCCAACTGCCCCTGTTTGCCCTGCGCCACATTGCGCGCCACATCGGCGGCGCGCTGTATCTGCCCCAGCACCAGGCGCGCCTCGATCAGAAACGCAGCGCCCGCATCGGTCAGCCGCACCTGCTTGGCATCGCGCTCCAGCAGGCGCACGCCCAGGTCTTCCTCCAGCGATTTGATGGCGACCGACAGCGGCGGCTGGGTGATGGCCAGGCGCTCGGCGGCACGGCCAAAATGCAGCTCTTCGGCCAGCACCACAAAGTAACGCAGCAGATGGGTTTTCATCTGCGTATCATGCCCCAGCCTGTGCAGCCCCGCCGGTTTTCGACGGGTTGAAGGCCCTGTGGCGCGCGTATCCATCGTGACCGCCTCGCCCGGCGTACCAGTCAGCAATACATCAATACGACTTGGGCAGGCCCAGCACCTTCTCGGCAATGAAGCACAGGATGAGCTGCGGGCTCACTGGCGCGAGGCGCGGAATCCAGCTCTCGCGCATGTAGCGCTCCACATGGAATTCCTTGGCGTAGCCCATGCCGCCATGCGTGAAGATCGCCGTCTCGCAGGCGCGAAAACCCGCCTCTGCCCCCAAGTACTTGGCCGCATTGGCCTCTGCGCCGCAGGGCTTGTGCTGGTCGTACAGCCAGGCGGCCTTCATGGCGAGCAAAAAGGCGGCTTCCAACTCGATCCAGCGCTCGGCCAGCGGGTGCTGAATGCCCTGGTTCTTGCCGATGGGGCGGTTGAACACCTCGCGCTCACCGGCGTACTTGGCAGCGCGTGAGAGCGCAGCGCGCCCCAGGCCGATGGCTTCGCAGGCAATCAGGATGCGCTCGGGGTTCATGCCGTGCAGGATGTACTCAAAGCCTCGGCCCTCCTCTCCAATGCGGTCTTCCACCGGAATGCGCAGGCCGTCGATGAAGAGCTGGTTCGTGTCCACGCACTTGCGGCCCATTTTGGGAATCTCGTGCACTTCGATCTTGCTGCGATCAAAGTCGGTGTAGAACAGCGACAGGCCTTCGGTGCCCTTGCATTCCTCCACCGGCTTGGTGCGCGCCAGCAGCAAGATCTTGCTCGCCTCCTGCGCAGTGGAGATGAACACCTTCTGGCCGTGCACCAGGTAGTGATCGCCTTCGCTGTCCGTGCCGCGCACGGCGCGGGTCTTGAGCTTGAGCGTGTTGAGGCCGGTGTTCGGCTCGGTCACACCAAAGCAGGCCTTGTCCTTGCCCGCGATCAGCGGCGGCAGCATGCGCGCCTTCTGCTCCTGCGTGCCGTACACCACGACCGGGTGCAGGCCAAAAATGTTCATGTGCACGGCAGAGGCCCCCGAGAGGCCCGCGCCCGTGGCGGAGATGGTGTGCATCATCAGCGCCGCCTCGGTGATGCCCAAACCCGCGCCGCCAAACTCCTCGGGCATGGCAATGCCCAGCCAGCCCGCATCGGCCAGCGCACGGTAGAAGGCCTCGGGAAACTCGCCGTCGTCATCGCGCGCATGCCAGTAATCGGCATCAAACGGTGCGCAGACTTTCTCGATGGCATCGACGATCTGCTGCTGCTCTTCGGTCAGTGCGAAATCCATGGTGTGTTCCTCAATATCAGTGGCCGGAGCCTTCCGGGCGACGGACGCGCGCCGGGTTTTCGCCATAGGGCGGGCTGTAGATCACCAGCAGCTTCGCGGGCGTGTCGCTGGTGGTCTGGAAGATGTGCATGGCATCGGCAGGAAAAAAGCAGGTATCGCCCGGCACCATCTCGAACGATTCGCCCTCGACCTCGACATGCGCCGTACCCTCGAGCAGGTAGCAGGCCTGCTCCATGCCCGGGTGGGCATGCGGCAGCGCACCGCCCCCCTTGGCGATTTCGCCCAGCACCACCTCCATGTGCTGCGCGCCCACATTGGCGCTGCTGACGAGGCGGCGGTTGAAGGTGCCGGTGTGGTTGGCCGGGCTGTACGCCGGCACATCGGCGGCGCGGATCAGGTATTTGGAAACCATGGTGAGGACAACCGAATTACTACAAAATCAATAGCTAATGGCGCCTGATGGGAAAGCGCCAAGGGCTGTTTTCATTCAAAATTCACTGCGCAGGAATGTCTGCCTGCTTGACCAGCTTGCCCCAGTACTGCAACTGGTCGGCCACATAGGTGGCGAACTCCTGCGGCGTCTTGGTGGGCCAGACCTCGAAGCCGATCACCGCCAGCTGCTTCTGCACCTCGGGGTCGGCCAGCACGGCCTGCAGCTCGGTGTTGATCTTGTTCACCACGGCGGGCGGCGTGCCCGCAGGCGCAAAGATGCCGTTCCACGAAGTGATGTCAAAACCCGGCAATGTTTTGCCGACGGGTGGCACGCCCGGCAACTGCGACGAGCCCTTGGCCGCCGTCACGCCCAGCGCGCGCACCTTGCCCGCCTTGAGCATGCTGCCGCCCGAGCCCAGATCCACCACATACATCTGCACCTGGTTGCCCATCAGGTCAGTCAGCGCCTGCGGGCTTGATTTGTATGGCACGCCCACGATGTCGGTCTTGGTCAGAAAGCGCAGCGTCTCGGACGCCACGAGCGAGGTGCTGTTGGGCGTGGCGTACGAAATCTTGCCCGGATGGGCCTTGGCGTAGTCGATCAGCTCCTGCACCGACTTGATGGGCGAATCCACGTTCACCGCCAGCGCGAACGGCAGCTCGCCCACACGGGCGATGGGCGTAAAGTCCTTGATCGGGTCGTACTTGAGGTTCTTGACCAGCCAGGGATTGGCCGAATGCGAGGTGTTGGTGGTCATGAACAGGGTCTGCCCATCCGGCTTGGCCTTGAGCACCGCCGCCACGGCAATCTGCGCATTCGCGCCCGCGCGGTTGTCCACAATGACCGGCTGCCCCAGCCGCTCGCCGAGCTTCTGCCCCACGGCGCGCGCCACCGCGTCGGTGCCGCTGCCTGCCGCGAACGGCACGATCATCGTGATCGGAGCACTCGGGTAGCTCCCCTGGGCGCGGCTCACCGGCGCAGTCACAGCCGCAGCCAGCGCGGCGGCTGCCCATACCATTGTCTGGCGTCGTTGCATCGTGTTGTCTCCTGTGCAGTTGTGCTTGAGCCTCTGTGGGCTTTATCGATGGTGCAAGGTTTGACGATTCACGTCCAATGTTTTGTAAGGATGGTTTGATTCACAAATCGAATGATTGACCGGGTGTGCCACCAGCAACAAAAAGCGCCCTCGTGGGGCGCTGCTGCATTCGGGTAGCCAGCCGGTCAGGCCGTGGCGCGGCGCACAAAGCGCCCGCCGCGCTGGGGCAAGGCCCCATCTTGCTCGGTATAGCTGAGCACCCCGTTGACCCAAACTGCCTCCACCCCCGCGCTCAGTTGCTTGGGGTCTTCAAACGTGGCGCGGTCCTGGATGCGCGCCGGGTCGAACACCACCACATCGGCCGCCTTGCCAGCGGCCAGCACGCCGCGCCCGGCCAGGCGAAAGCGCTGCGCCGACAGCCCCGTCATCTTGTGGATGGCCTGCGCCAGGCTCAGCACGCCCTTGTCGCGCCAGTACATGGCCAGCACGCGTGGGAACGCCCCCCACAGGCGCGGGTGCGGGCGCTCGTCGTTGGGCAAGCCGTCCGAGCCGATCATCGACAGCGGGTGGGTGATGACGCGCTGCACGTCGTCTTCGCGCATCTGGAAATAGCAGGCATTGCCCGGCTTGAGCTGCACGCAGGTGTCGTACTCGCTCTGCCCCCACGCAGCCGCAATATCGCGCAGGTAGCGGCCCGCCACCTCGGGGTGGGTTTCGCTGCGGGTGATGAGGATATCGATCACGCCATCCACCAGGTCTTCGCGCAGCACGGTGGAGCCCGCCGTGTACGGGTACACGTCCATCGACAGCTCCTGCTGCTGGGCCAGCTTTTCGGCCAGCGGCAAGGTTTGCAGCGTGCGGCCCCAGTTGGCCGAGCCCGCACACTTGTGGTGCGACAGCACCAGAGGCAGCCCCGATTGCTGGGCCGTGCCTGCCGCCTCCAGCATGGCTTCCAGAATGCCTTCCAGCTCATCGCGGATGTGCGTGGCGTACACGCCGCCATGGCGGGCCGCCTCGGTCGCCACTGCCACCAGCTCCTGCATGTCGGCTGCATAGGCTTCGCGGTAGAAAATGCCGCTCGACAGGCCCAGGGCCCCCGCCTCCATGGCTTCGCGCATGTCGGCCGCCATTGCTGCGCGCTCGGCCTCGTTGGCAGGCCGGTTCAAGTCGGACATGTGCTTGATGCGCAGCGCCGTGTGGCCCAGCAAAGCCGCAATATTGATGGCAGGCTGCGCTGCATCCACAGCCGCTGCATAGTCTTTCATGGTGGAAAAGCGGAACTGCCGGTCGCCCAGCAGCGACAGCGGCGCCATCGGCGCATCGGTCACCACCGGCGCCAGCGAAATGCCGCAGTTGCCGGCAATCACCGTCGTCACCCCTTGCGAGAGCTTGGGCAGCATGCCCGGGTTGTTCAGCGCGGCAGCGTCGTCGTGGGTGTGCACATCGATGAAGCCCGGGGCAATCACCTTGCCGCTGCAGTCAATGGTCTGCGGGTCCTGCTGCTGCCAGGCCGCCACAGCCTCGGCCAGGGCCGCATCGGCGGGTGCATCTTTCGCAAGCACGCCCACAATGCGATCGCCTTGCAACCATACGTCGCCCACAAATTCGGCGCTGCCGGTGCCATCTACCACCAGACCATTCTTCAACCACACTTTGCGATCCATGCTCTGCTTTCCAAAAGCTCTCTTCAATCCTGCTTGCGCGCCTGCTTGCGGCCCTGGCCGCCGTCCTTTTGGGCGCTGGCGCTTTTCTTGCGCGGCACGGGTGCGGGCTCTGCGCCCAGCGCTGCGCTGCGGCGCTGCTGCGCGGGCTGCTGAAAACCCATGTATTCGTAGCTGTCGAAACCATGGGTTTCGAGCAGCCGCTTGTACTGCTGCATGCCGGTGATGACGCGCGGGCCCAGAATCTGCGCCAGCCGCACCATCAGAATCTCGATCACCACCAGGTGCGCCAGATAGGCCTCGGTGCCCACGCGCATCACCGCATCCTGCGGCACGGTGACGGCCAGCACATGGTCGGCCAGCTCGGCCAGCGGCGTGCCCGGCTGGGTCAGCGCCACCACCGTGGCGCCCTGCTGGCGTGCAAACTGCGCGGCCTCCAGCGTGAAAGGCATGCGCCCCACGTGCGAGATGACAAAGGCCACGCCCTTCTTGCCCAGCGTCGAGGCCGACACCAGCTGCTGGTGCGCATCAAAGATCGCGTTCGATGTCAGCCCCAGGCGGAACAGGCGGCTTTGCAGCTCCTGCGCCATGAAGGACGATGCGGCGCCTACCGAATAGCAGTCGATGCGCGTGGCCGCTGCCATCTTGGCCGCCACCTCGTCGATCAACGCGGCATCGAGCTTTTGCCCCAGGTTGGCAATCGCGCCCGCTGCGGCATGCACGATCTTGCTGACCACATCGCCCGTGGAGTCGTCCTCGCGCACACTGCGGTGCAGGTGCGAACCCGACACTGCCAGCGTCTGCGCCAGCGCCACCATGAACTCGCGCACCGAGTCATAGCCAAAGCGGCGGCACATGCGCACGATGGTGGGCATGGACACATGGGCCTGCGCAGCCAGCTGCTCCACCGTGGCGAGCACAGCAGCGCCCGGGTCTTGCAGGATGACATCAATCACCTGGCGCTGCGCCAGCGGCAACGCGGACTGCTGCTGCTGCAGCACCTGCAGGGTGAGAGCCGGACGATTCATCACCATGTCAACCATCCATGGCGTAGCGCATGAGACGGGCATGGCCCATGCGCGGGCAGCCGAGCAAGGGCCGGGGCCGGCCGCGCCGCCCCGCAGCGAGGGCTGCGTCCCCCTTCCCATGCGCCGCATGAGAGAAGGGGGAAGGCGCACAGCGCCTCAGGGGGTTGTATTCTGCACATTCAGAACCTTGTTTCGATGGCATCCACCAGGTTCCAGGCGTCGTCCACCACGGCAATCCAGCGCCACTTGTCAAACGTGGTGCAAGGGTGCGAGATGCCCAGCGACACGCGATCGCCCACGGCGGGCGCGCCCTGTGTGGGATCGAACCGCAGGTAGGCGTGCTGGTCGTTGAGCGCGCTGATCTTCCAGCCGGCAGGCGCGGCCTGCGCCGTGGTGCTGCCGCGCACGGCAAGGCGCTGCACCGAAGGCATCTCCAGGTCGTACGAGATATCGCGGCGGCCGCAGGTCAGCAGCGCCAGGCCCGGCTCGGGCACGGACTGCACCACCGACCAGACCTCCAGCGCCGCCTGCAGCGAACCCTGCAGGCCTTCGCGCTGCTCCACCAGCTTGAGCAAGCGCTGGTAATTGCCATGGTCGTGGGTGATGTAGCAGCCCGAGCGCAGCACGCCCATGAAGCTGCGCGACAGGCCCGCGCCCTGCAACAGCGGCACCACCAGGTCGAAAATGGCTGAGCCGCCCGCGCTCAGAATCGGCTGCGCATCGGGCAGCAGGCCCTGCGCATCGCAGGCCTTGGCAATATCCACCACGCGGTGCACCATCTCGGCCACCGCTGGCACATCATGCGCAGAATTGCATTGGGCCAGCCCCCCCTCGTAGCATTCGATACCGCCCAGGCGCGCCGCTGGCGATGCATGCACGGCCTGCGCCAGCGCCACGGCTTCCTCCAGCGTGCGCACGCCAGTGCGCTGGCCAGGAATGCCCACTTCGATCAGCACATCGAAGGCGCGCTGGCTGCCACGGGCCTTGGCCCAGTCTTCAATGCAGCGCAGCTGCGCAATCGAATCGACGAGAAACCACACCCGCAGATCGCTGTGCCGCGCCAGCAGGGCATCGAGCCCATCCAGGTCGGCAGGCGCCACCACCTGGTTGGCGATGATGGCACGGCGCATGCCCGCCTCCACCCCAACTGACAACTGGTAGATCGTGGCAAAGGTCAGGCCCCAGGCGCCGCCCTTGAGCTGCATGTCAAACAGCTGGGGCGACATGGTGGTCTTGCCATGCGGCGCAAACTGGATGTTGCGGCGCGCGGCGTAATCCTGCATCCAGCGCGCGTTGTGCTCCAGCGCCGACCGGCGAATGACGGCCAGCGGGTACGGCAGGTCATCACGCAGCACATTCCAGCCGCGCGCGGCCAGTTGCGAGGCCTGCATGGGCGCAGCGGTCAGTGGATAGCTCTTGCAGCGGTGGTCCACAACAAAATCGGGTTGCATCTCAAACTCCTCAGTCTTGTACTTTCCAGCAGGCCTGCAGGTGGCCCGTATGGCTGCCGCCCACGGCACGCAGCTGCATATCGGCCTGCGCACATTGGCTCTCCGCCTGCGGGCAGCGGGTACGGAACACGCAACCACTGGGCGGATTCTTGGGGCTGGGCAGGTCGCCGGACAGCAGCGGAATCGTGCGGCGTTGCGCCGGATCGGGAATCGGCGCAGCCGCCAGCAGCGCCTGTGTATACGGATGGCGTGGCCGGGCGTACAGGGTCTCGGTGGGAGCAACCTCCACCACGCGGCCCAGGTACAGCACCACCACGCGATCACACAGGTATTCCACCACATCCAGATCGTGGGAAATGAACAACAAGGTCAGCCCCAAACGGTCTTTCAGATCGCCCAGCAGGTTGACCACCTGTGCCTGGATCGACACATCGAGCGCCGACAGCGGCTCGTCCGCCACGATGAAGCGCGGCTGCACGGCCAGCGCACGGGCAATGCCGATGCGCTGGCGCTGCCCGCCCGAAAACTCGTGCGGAAAGCGCTCGGCATGCTCGGGCCGCAGGCCCACCTGCTCCAGCAGCTCTTCGACGCGCTTTTGCCGCGCTGCGCCAGTCGCCATGCCGTGGGTGGACAAGGCCTCGCCCAGCACATCGCGGATGCGCATGCGCGGGTTCAGGCTGGCATACGGGTCCTGAAAAATGATCTGGATATCGGAGCGCAGGGGCCGCAGCTCGCGCTGGCTCAGGTGCGCCAGATCAACCACCTTGCCGTCCTTGCGGTACTGCAGGCTGCCGGCGGTGGGCTCGATCAGGCGCGTGAGCAGACGGCCAATCGTGCTCTTGCCCGAGCCCGACTCGCCCACCAGGCCAAGTGTTTCGCCTGGAAAGATGTCGAACGAGACGTTGTCGACCGCGCGCACCGGGTGCGCGCCCGAGCCAAATTGCTTGCTCAGCTGCTGGATGCGGACCAGCGGCTCTGCGGCGGCGGCTTCGGGCGCACTGCCAGCGGCGCGGTCCAGGGTATCGGTCATGCTCATGCGCTTTCTCCCGCGCGGATGCAGCGCACCTGGCGCGCGGGCCAGCTGTCTGCGTTCAATACATCCAGGCCCGGCATGGCGGCTTCGCAAGCGGGCAGCTTCAGGCTGCAGCGTGGTGCAAAGGCGCAACCGGGAGGTGGGCTCAGCAGGCTGGAGACCTGGCCGGGAATGGCGTCAAGCCTGCGCTTGGGCACGAAGGCGGGCTTGCCGCCTGCGCGCATGGCAGAGGCGGCAGCCTCCAGCTCGCGCTTGCGCGCCATGCCCGGCAGGCAGCCCAGCAGGCCCTGGGTGTAGGGGTGCTTGGGCGCGGCAAACAGATCGTGCACGCTGGCGGTCTCAACAATGCGGCCGGCATACATCACCGCAATCGCATCGGCGTACTGCGCCACCACGCCCAGGTTGTGGGTCACAAACAGAATGCTCATGCCCGTCTCCTTCTGCAACCGCCCCATCAGCGCCAGAATCTGGGCCTGGATCGTCACATCGAGCGCCGTGGTGGGCTCGTCGGCGATCAGCAAGGTCGGGTTGCAGGCCATGGCCAGTGCAATCATCACCCGCTGGCGCATGCCGCCCGAGAGCTGGTGCGGATACTCATGCACGCGCTGTGCCGCAGCCGGAATCTCGACCAGTTCCAGCATGCGCTGCGCGTGCTTCAGCGCCCCGGCCTTGTCCAGCCCCATGTGCAGGCGCACCGATTCGGCAATCTGCTCGCCCACGGTAAGCACCGGGTTCAGGCTGGTCATCGGCTCCTGAAAGACCATGGCCATTTCATTGCCGCGCAGCGCGCGCAGGGCGGCATGGTCCAGCCGGAGCAGATCGACCGTGCGGCCATCGCGCAGCACAAAATGCGCCTCGCCCTGCACCTGCGCGTGCGAGGTCTTGGCGTGCAGGCCCATCAACGACAGGCTGGTGACGGATTTGCCCGAGCCCGACTCACCCACCAGGGCCAGCGTCTGGCCCGGCATGATGCGAAAGCTCACATCCGAGACGCTTTGCACCCGCCCGCCATCGGTGGCGAACGAGGTCGACAGCGAGCGCACATCAAGCCGTGGCGTGGCCATGGCGGGCTGCTGAGCGCTGGCTGCGTGGGCTGCAACAGCAGCGGTTTGCGTGGCGGTGCTCATCATGATTTCTTCTTCAGCTTGGGGTCGAGCAGGTCGCGCACGCCGTCGCCCAGCAGTTGCAGCGACAGGGCCGTGAGCACAATGGCGATGCCGGGTGTCAGGATCGTCCAGAAGGCCTTGTCCGCGTATTCCAGGCTGCCGGCGATCATGGTGCCCCAGGTGGGAATCTCGGGCGGCACGCCCACGCCCAGGAACGACAGGCCCGCCTCGGCAAGGATGGCATAGGCAAAGATGAAGGTGACCTGCACCAGCACCGGCGAGAGCAGGTTGGGCAGGATGTGACGCCACAGGATCATCGGCGTGCTCACGCCCAGCGCCTTGGCCGCATCGACAAACAGCAGCTCGCGCAGCACCAGGGTCGATGCACGCACCACGCGCGCCACCCGGGGCGTATAGACGATGGTGAGCGCGAGAATCACGTTCCACAGCGAAGCGCCCAGGATGGACACGAGCGCAATGCCCAGCAGAATGTCGGGGAAGGCCATCATCGCGTCCACCAGGCGCATCAGCGGCGCATCGAGCCTGCGAAAGTAGCCTGCCAGCATGCCGATGAGGGTGCCCAGCACCACTGCGCCCAGCGCGGTGAAAAAGCCGATCATCAGCGAATAGCGTGCGCCGAAGATGATGCGCGCCATCACGTCGCGGCCCAGCTCGTCGTTGCCCGCCCAGTGCGCCCACGACGGCGCATGCAGGCGCATGCTGATGTTCATGTCATTGGGGTCGGCATCGGTCAGCAGCGGGTAGCACACGGCAGTCGCCACGATCAGGAGCAGCACGATGGCGCTGGCCAGCACGATCTTGCGGGCAAACAGGCGCTTCAAGGTTTTCACCCATGCAGCGCTCGCCCAGCCTGCGCCAGCAGCTACAGAAAGAGGAGTGGATGCGGAGGAGGTTGGTGCGTTCATCACTTGCTCTCCAGGCGGATGCGCGGATCGACCACGGTGTACAGCAGGTCGATGGCCAGGTTGATGAACACGTAGATGGCAGCAATCACCAGCAAGGTGCCCTGGATGACCGGGTAGTCGCGCCGCAGCACGGCGCGCACCACCAGGTTGCCCACGCCCGGCAGGTTGAACACGGTCTCGGTCACCACGGTGCCGCCGATCATCAGCGCGAGCGTGAGGCCCAGCACGGTGACGATGGGCACCAGCGCGTTGCGCAGCACATGCTTGCACAGCACCACGCCCTCGGCCAGACCCTTGGCGCGGGCGGTGCGTACGTAGTCTTCACCCAGAATGTCGAGCACCGAAGCACGGGTGAAGCGGATGATCAGCGCCGAATTGAGCACGCCCAGCACCAGCGCGGGCAGCAGCAGGTGCTGCAGGCGCTGGGCCAGCGTCGAATCCGGGTCGCCATAGCCCGACGCCGGAAACCAGCCCAGGTGCACGGCAAAGATCTGGATCAGGATGAGCCCGAACCAGAAGCTGGGAATGCTGGCGCCCAGCATGGCCACGGTGCTGACGATCTGGTCTGCCCAGCTGCCGCGCCACACGGCCGCAGCCATGCCGCAGGGCACGCCGATCAGCGCTGCAATCGATACCGCAAACAGCGCGAGGAACAAGGTGGGCTCGGCACGTTCGAGCAGCGCATGGGTGACCGGCATCTGCAGAAACAGCGACTGCCCCAGATTACCCTGCAGCACCTGGCCGATCCACAGCACGAACTGGGTGGTGAGCGGCTTGTCCAGCCCGTACTGCACGCGGGCGGCAGCAATATCAGCAGCAGTGGCCTGGTCGCCCAGCAGCAGGGCCACCGGGTCACCCGACGCAAGGCGCGTGAGCAGAAACACCAGCACGGCGACGATGGCAAGCACCACCAGCGCGCCGCCCAGGCGCTTGAGTAAGAAATGCAGCATGGAAAACCTCGGAGCCTCTGGGCGCGCTGTTTACTTGGCGAGCGACGTGTTCCAGAAGAACGGCCACGGCATGGCGGTATAGCCTTGCAGCTTGGACGAGCGCGCCGACAGCGCGTTGAACTTGCCCACTTCCACAAACGGCACTTCGTCGTAGATCAGGCCCTGCACCTTGCCCCACAGCGGTCCGCGCTTGGCCACATCAGGCTCGCTGTTGAACGCGGTGAGCGCCGCCTTCTTGGTGTCGGTTTCCCACCAGCCGGGGGCGCCGCTGCCCATTTGTGGGGGCGAGAGCATGGGCTCGGGGAACAGGCCCGAGTGCGTCACATACACATCCCACAGCTTGGCGTCGTTGCGGCGCTGCACCAGCGTTGCCCAATCCACCACCTGCAGATCGGTCTTGAAGCCTGCGCGCTTGAGGTGCTCGGCCATCACCAGCGCCATGTTGTAGTGGAACTCGTACTGGCGGCTGGCCATGATGCGGATCGGCTCGGCCTTGTAGCCCGCCTTGGCAGCCTGGTCCTTGGCCACTTGTGGATTCTTCTGGTTGTACTGCTTGGCACCGGCGTCCGAATAGTACGGTGTGCCCTTGGGGAAGAAATTGGGCTCGGCGGTGAAGAAGCGCTTGTCGCCAAAACCGGCCTGCAGCATCTCGGCCGGGCCCATGGCCGTCTGCGCCGCCAGGCGCAGCTCCTTCTTGGCGAGCACGCCTTCCTTGGTGTTGAAGACGATGTAGGGGAAACCGAAATTCTGCGTCACGATGGGTACCACGTTCGGCGCGCCCTTCTCGATGCGCCCCATCGACTCGACCTGCAGCAGGTCGGAGTACTGGAACTGGCCCGACAGCACGCCCTCCACCCGCGTGGTGGCGTTGGGCACGGGCACAAAGCGCAGTTCATCAAGCAATGCCTCGCGCTTGCCCGCGTAACCGCTTGCCGGCTCGCTGCGGGCCGCATATTTGTCAAAGCGCGCCAGCACGGTGAACTGGTCTGGCTTGCGCTCCTTGAGCTTGTAGGGGCCCGTGCCGATGAAATCCTTGAGCACCGGCGCAATCGCCTCCTTGGGCATGATGCCTGCCATGCCGCTGGGCATGGCCAGGTGCGCCAGCAGCGGCGCGTACACGGCCTTGAGCTTGATCTCGACCGTAGTGACATTCTTGGCCGTCATGCTGGCAATTTCCTGCGCCACGGCCTTGCCGCGCGCCGACACATCCATCCAGCGCTGCAGCGAAGCCACCACGTCATCGGCCGTCATGTCCTTGTCGTTGTGGAACTTGACGCCCTTGCGCAGGGCAATGGTGTAGGTGAGGCCATCGGCCGAGATGGTGGGCATGCCTTCAGCCAGCATCGGCTTGATGTTCCACTGCGCATCAAAGGTGTAGAGCGGCTCGAACACGTGCTGCATGATGGTACCCACCAGATCGGTGGAGCTGACCATCGGGTCGAGGCTCTGCGGCTCACCAATCATCGCCAGGTTGGCAGCACCGCCCTTGGCGCCCGCCTGCGCCCAGGCGCTGCCCGCCGGCAGGCTGGCGCAACCTGCCGCCACCAGGGCGGCAGCCAACAGTTGGCGACGTGATGTCCGGGGAAGCAGTGCGAAGGCGTTCATGGTGCGGGCTTTCATCAAGGGCGTTTAATAAGGAAAATTCTTTACATCACAACCCCTAAAAACCGGCCTTTCGTCAAAACATTGACAGTTTTTGGTGTTGTTGATGTAATATCTTTACACAAAGGAGATGAAACCATGCCAGTAGTTACCCTAGGCCAATCCCCCTTCGCGTCCGACCGTCTGGCGCGCCCGCTCTCGCCCGCCGTGCGCGCTGGCGACTTTGTTTTCGTATCGGGCACCGTGCCGACCGACGACCAGGGCCAGGTCGTGCAAGGCGGCATCGAAGCGCAGACGCGCCAGGTCTTCAAGCGCCTGGAAGAAGCGCTGGCACTGGCTGGCTGCACGCTGCAGGATGTCGCCAAGGTCAATGTCTGGCTTGACGATCCGCGCGATTTCGGCAGCTTCAACCGCGTGTACATGGAATGCTTTGGCGAGCACCGCCCCGCGCGCTCCACGGTCGAATCGCGCCTGATGATCGACGCCAAGGTCGAGATCGATGTAACGGCGTACAAGCCGCTGTGATGTGCCACGGGCAACGCGGCCCACGAGCGCTGTAAGGGTCTTACACGCGACGCCGCTTTGCAGCACCCACTTCTACAATCCGCACCAGCGCCTGCACCGAACGCTGGTGCGTTGTTTTTTCTGAGCTCGCCCCATGCCTCGTCCACCCTCCTTCACCGCCCGCACACCGGGCGATAACCGCCCGCGCCTCATTGCCATCGACTGGGGAACCACCTCGCTGCGCGGCGTGCTCATCGATGCGCAGGGCCACATTGCACAGCAAAGGGCCTTGCCGCAAGGCATTCTGCAGGTGGAACCCGGCGGCTTTGCCGCGGCCTTTGACAGGCACTTTGGCGACTGGCTTGCGCTGCAGCCCGATATGTGCCTGCTCTCGGGCATGGTCGGCAGCCGCCAGGGCTGGCAGGAAGCCGCCTATTGCCCCTGCCCCGCAGACTTTGGCGCGCTGTGCAGCCAGCTGCTGTGGCTGGAAGTTGCACATGGCATTCCCACCGCCATCGTGCCGGGCATGAGCGTGGTGCCGCAGGCCGGGGTAGATGCAGCGCATGGCGTGCCCGATGTAATGCGTGGTGAAGAGATTCAGTTGATTGGCGCGCTGCAGCTGATGGGGCAGGACAGCGGCCTGCTGGTGCTGCCCGGCACACACAGCAAATGGGTGCAGGCGCAGGGGCGCAGCATCACCGGTTTCAAGACCTTCATGACCGGCGAGCTGTTTGCCGTGCTGGCCCAGCACTCCATTCTGGGCAAGACGCTGGACAGCAGCGCGCCGCTGGAAGAAACCGCATTTGCACAGGGCCTGGAGCGTGCACGCAGCAGCGATGCGCTCAGCCACCTGCTGTTTGGCACGCGCGCCCTCAGCCTGTTTGGGGCGCTGAGCCCCGCGCAATCGGCCAGCTACCTCTCGGGCCTGTTGATCGGCCAGGAAATGGCCACCATGCAGCCTGCTGCCGGTACGCGCGTTGCGCTGATCGGCTCTTCTGCACTCGTGCAGCGCTACACGCTGGCATTGCGCCACGCGGGCTGCGAGGCCGTGGCCTTTGGCGATGAAGCCACCTGGGCCGGCCACCAGGCCATTTACCAATATCTGACAGGTACCCTATCATGAATCTGCTCACCCGTTTTCAGACCCTGCAGGCGCAACTGCCGCTGATCGCCATTCTGCGCGGCCTGCAGCCTGCCGAGGCGGTAGAAATCGGCGCCGCGCTGCACAGCGCAGGCTTTGGCCTGTGGGAGGTGCCGCTGAACTCGCCCGATCCGCTTCGCAGCATTGCCGCCATGCGCGCCGCCTATCCCGATGTGCTGGTGGGCGCAGGCACGGTACTGACGGCGCAGCAGGTGCGCGATGTGCATGCTGCAGGCGGCCAACTCATCATCTCGCCCAATTGCAACCCGGCGGTGATCGATGAATCGGTCAAGCTCGGCCTCATCAGCCTGCCCGGGGTGCTGACGCCCACCGAGGCGTTCACGGCGCTGGCGCATGGCGCGCATGGCCTGAAGATCTTCCCTGCCGAGCTGGCTTCGCCCGCTGTGGTCAAAGCCCTGCTGGCCGTGCTGCCACAAGGCACCGGCATCTACCCCGTGGGCGGCATCTCGCCCGACAACATGGCGCCGTGGCTGCAGGCCGGTGCAGCTGGTTTTGGCATCGGTTCATCGCTGTTCAAGCCCGGCAAGACGGCCGCGCAGGTGGCCGCCGATGCGCAGGCGTTTGCCAGCCACTACCGGGCTCTGCACAAGGCCTGAGCCTTCGCTTTCCAATAAAAAGGCCCGCTGCGCTGGTGAAGCGCGCGGGCCTTGCTACTAAAAACGGAGTGATTACTGCATCGACTGCAGGTTGCCGATGCGCACCAGCATTTCGGTGAACATCTGCATGTCGGCCTGCAGGTCAGGCAGCTCCTTGTACTCCAGCGCGTTGTGCGCGGTGTACTTCTTGCCAGGCATGGCGGGGCCAAAGTTGATGGCGTTGGGCATCAGCTTGGCGGTGGTGCTGCCAGCGGTCGGCACCGGCTTGGCGTCCAGCCCCGTGGTATCGCCAAAGATGTTCAGCAAGGTTGTCAGCCACGCGCCCTTGGGGTCGCGCGCCATCCAGTTGCCTTGGGTGTAGTCGATCTTCACCGGCACCTTGGCAGCGGCACTCCAGTTGGCAATGCCCTTTTCCACTTCGGCCTTGAGCTGCTCGGGCGTCTTGCCGCGCGGCATGCGGGCGTTGGCCGTCACCTCCAACTGGCCGCCTGCCGCCTTGATGAAGTTGGGCGAAATAGTGAGCGGGCCCATGAAGTCATCGGCATACGCCAGCCCCAGGCCCTTGCCAAAATAATCCAGCCCGTACACGCCGTTGATGTAGCGCACCGCATCGCTGTACTGGTTGCGCGCCACCAATGGCTGCGCGCCGTCGGCCATCAGACTCTGCTGCAGGAACATCGCCAGGCGCGGCACCGGGTTCACGCCCTCTTCGGGGCGCGAGCCGTGAGCCGAGTTGCCGGTGACCTTGATGTCGATCTTGTTGGCGGCAGGCGCAATATCGATGCTGAACTTGCCGTACTGCTGGTTCTGCGCCACATAAGCATCCTTGGCCGCCTGCAGTTTCTGCGCGACGGCTGCCAGTGCAGCGGCGTTACCCGCCTCGATGCTGGCCGTTGCGGTCTGCGCAATCGCGTTCGATGAAGCCGCACCCACCATGGCGGTGATTGCGGGCTGCTGGCCGTCGGTCTTCACATCGGCAAAAAAGGCCTTGATCGCGCCCGTACCCTTTTCGGCCACCACGGCCGGGTATTTGCTGTCTAGCACAATGTTGTACTCGGGCAATTGGGTCTTGGCGCGGTAGTACTTCATGGCGTCGCCACCGGTTTCCTCGGTGGTTTCGATCATGAGGCGAATGCCGCGCTGCAGCGGCAGCTTGGCGTCTTTCACCGCCTTCATGGCGTACATCACAGTGGCAATCGATCCCTTGTCGTCAATCGTGCCACGCCCGTACAGCTTGTCGCCAATGCGGGTGACCTTGAAAGGATCAAGCTGCTTGCCGTCGATCACCCATTCCGCAGGCACCACGGGCACCACATCGGCATGGGTGAGGATGCCGAACTCCTGCCCCCCGGCCTGTGCCGCCGTCGCCGGTAGGGTCACTTCAAAAATGCGGTTGTCCACGTTGCGGTACTGCAGGCCAAAGTCCTTGGCCATCTTTTCCACCAGCGCGCCAAAGTCGATGATGGCCTGGCTGTCGTGTGGTGCAACCTTGGCGTCGCGCACGGTCGGCAGCGCCACCATTTGCGTGATGCTGCCCAGTACCTGGGTTTCCTGCGTCAGCCGCGTGTACAGCCCCAAGAGGCGCGCCACATTGGTCAGGTCGTCACCCTGCAACGCCTCGCCAGCCACGTAGCGTTGCACAGCACCTGCCACGCTCGCATCCTGCTTGGCTGCGTTCTGCAAGAACTGTGGGAAGGTCGCTGGCGTCTTGATCGCCTCGGCGGCAATCGCATCCAGTGCGGGCTTTTTCAGGGTGTCGGCCTGGGCTGCGGCACAGGCCAGCGCAATGCTGATGGCAAGCGCGGTGTGGCGAAATACGGTCTTCATAGGATCGGTCTCTTATGGGGAAAGCGAAAGAATAGCGGCTTTGCACTGCCCATGAAGGGAAAATGCCCGGTTTTATCCGCTGCGAGAGTGCTCCATCGCCGCAGCGCATGCCACACCTCAGGCAGTCGCGCTGCGCCAGGGCGCTGCCGCAAATGCCTGCGCCAGCCATTGCTTGAGCGCCGCCATGGCCGCCGTGCTGTATTGCGCCGATGGGCGCACAAGGTAGATGCCGCCTGCGTCTCCAAGCGTCCATTGCGGCAGGATGCGAACGAGTGCGCCAGTTTGCACGGCAGGCATCAGGTGCCAATCGCTGCCCGAGACGATGCCAACGCCCTTGAGCGCCGCGTGCAGCAGTGCCTCGTTGTCGTTGCTCGTCATGGAGCCGGTCACTCGCACCGATTCTGCAAGCCTCGCCCTTCCCTTTGCAGCGGGCTGCACCAGCGTCCATTCCGGAAAGGAGCGCAGCCCGGTGTAGCCCAGGCAGTTGTGGCGGGCCAGGTCTGCCGGTGTCTTGGGCGCTTCGTGGCGCGCCAGGTAGCTGGCCGAGGCGCACAGAATGCGGTGCTGGTCGCACAGCCGCGTGGCCACCAGCCCGCTGTCAGGCAGATGGCCGATGCGGATGGCGGCATCAAAGCGCTCCCCCACCACATCGGCGATCCGCTCGCTGTACTCCACCTCCAGCGCAACCTGCGGATGGGCCAGGGCAAAATCCGCCAGCATCGGGCTGATCCAGCGCCGCCCCATCGTGGCGGGCATCGACAGGCGCAGACGACCCCGCATGTCGCGCGCGCCCTGCGCCGCCTCCTGCTCGGCGTCGCGGATCAGGGCCGTGGCCTGCCGCACCTTGTCGACCAGCAGCCGGCCTTCGCTGGTGAAGTGCAGCTGCCGCGTGGTGCGCTCCACCAGCCGCACGCCCAGCCTGCGCTCCAGGGCCTGCATGCGTTTTGAGAGCACCGAGGGGTGGCGCTCCAGCGCACGCCCTGCCGCAGCAAACGAGCCCTTGTCTGCCAGCGCAAGCAGTGTGGCCAGCTCATCGGCGTGCTGGCTGTCAAGCATCTCCATGGTTTCCTTCCACAATCAAGGTTTGAGAACGATCGCGCCTTGCGAGCGCCCTTGCTCCAGGTCTGCGTGCGCCTGTGCCACCTCTGCCAGCGCATAGCTTTTCCAGATGCGGGGCGTGAGTATGCCACTCGACACGGCGCTCAAAACATCGCGCGCGCGGCTCTGGTATTCCTCTGCCGTGGCCGTATGGGCTGCCAGTGATGGGCGGGTGAGAAACAGCGAGCCCTTGGCGTTGAGCGTTCCTACCTCGATTGCGGGCGGCAGGCCCGATGTCGCGCCCAGCGACACCATCAGCCCGCGAGGGCGCAGGCAGTCGAGCGATGTGAGAAAGGTCGCCTTGCCAATGGAGTCGTACACCACATCCACCTTCTGGCCCTGCGTGGCTTGCGCCACCTGCGCGGCCAGCGTTTGGGCATCGAAAACAAACACCTCGTCGCAGCCTGCTGCCCGCGCGCGCTCCACACTGGCCGCCTTGGACACCACACCCAGCACATGCGCGCCCAGATGCTTTGCCCACGCGCACATGAGCTGCCCCAGGGCACCCGCTGCGCCATAAATCAATACCCGCGAGCCCTGGCCGACCTGCCCCGTGGCCTTGAGCAGGTACTGTGCCGTGATGCCCTTGAACAGTACCGCCGCAGCGGCATCGTCGCCAAGAGCATCAGGCAGCTTGACCAGACGCTCTGCCGGAAACACCCGCGCACTCGCATATGCGCCCAAGGGGCCGGTGGCGTAACCCACGCGGTCGCCCACATGCAAGCCCTGGACCCCCGCGCCAACGGCGGTAACCGTTGCAGCCCCTTCCAGCCCCAACCCGGAAGGCAGCGCAATCGCAACCGCCCCTTTGCGCTGGCTGACATCCAGCGGGTTGACGCCGATGGCGGTCTGCGCAAGCAATACCTCGCCCGGCCCTGGCGATGAAAGATGCACCTCTTCCATCTGCATGACATCAGGCGCACCTGTGCTGTGAATTCGAATCGCTACGGCCATGGCTTCTATCCCTGAAAAACAATGAGAAGGTGATCCTATGCACATCGAATTTATGCATCAATATGGCCAGGTGCAAATGTTAAATGCACTATATGCAGCAATAAAGACATGCAGAAATGGCCGTCGTCCTACCTCAAAATCGAGCCGGGCACGTGATGGTCATGACTGATGGAGATAAAGAATGGGGAAGATTTTCAAATCTGTTGCCGATGCCGCGCTGCGCAGCGTGGAGGGCGAGGTATGCCAGCAGTGCGAACGCCGCGAGGTGCCCGCTTACCGCTACAGCGGCGAGATCATCGACCCCCGAAAAGCTGCTGACACCCTACTGGCGCAAGAAGAGCCCGAAGTGCATTACCTGTGCGCAGAGTGCATCCATGGCGGCAACGTGCGGCGAACCGACACCTGGGCTGTCGAGCACACCGTCCAGCGCCTGGCTCAAGACCCGCAAAAGGCGTGGCGCGAATTTCACCAGCTGCCCGATGCGCCGCTTTTTCTTCAGGGAAGGTTGGACTGGCCGCTCTGTTGCGACACCTGGTGCGAATTTATCGCCTGCCCAGCCAGCTTGCAGGAGCTGCTTGCCGTGCAGCAAACCCACCAGTACTGGGAGAATGGCCCCGGTGCCAAGCCCCGAGACTTTCGCGCTAGCGGCCCGCCCGAATCGCTGCGAGAAATATCCCTGTTTGCCTGCGCCTCTTGCGCCCGCCATTACTACACCGATCAGTACAGCTGAGAAGGCGCTGAATGCGCGTTGCGCCCGCGCTGTATAACGCTTTGCAAAATACCGGGCATGATATTTGAGGCAATGGCTAGGGGCACCCCTCCACTTTCTGAAAAATCGCCCCTCTATACTGCCTTCCAAACCATGGGAGACAACGTGCCAGACACCCGCAATCCGATTCTGAAAAAAACCATCGCTGCCGCCGCAATGGCATTCACTCTGGCAGCCAGTACCGCCAGCTGGGCCGCACGCGACTTCACGCCCCAGACGGGCACCTGGGTCATCAGCGAAGAGCTGAATGGCAAACCCGGCCGGGGCCTGGCGATTGACGTGCAAGGCAACACCTTCTTCATGCAGGTGTTTGGGTACGAGAACAATGGCGACGCCACCTTCTACACCGCCACCGGCCAGATGCAAGGCAATGGCGTGACGGCGCCGCTCATGCGCTACCAGGGCGGGCGCAGCTTTGGCAGCGAGGCGCGCGATGCCGTGGAAGACAAATCGTTGGGCCATGTGACGGTAAGCTTCAAAAACGGCCTCACGGGCACGATCCAGTTCCCCAACGAGCCAGCCATGGCGATCGAGCGACTCCTGGTGCAAAGCGATGGGCCCGCAGCCACCAACCCACGCATGCAAAACGGCATCCGCGTCGTGCAGTTGCTGGTACAGAATCCACAAGGAGATGTTGCCTACGACTGGCGGCTGGACATGCTCCGGAACGAGGACAACAGTGTCCACCTGTATTTGTCGCAGCCCGCCGATCGAAGGACTGACCGGGTTGTCTACACCACGTTTCAAGAGATGGCGTGCCAATTGGTCGGCACACGCGCGCGTTTTTCATGCGCCGCCATTGGCAAGCCTCCTTATATCAATACCAATATGTCTCCAGAGCCCGTAGCTAGCCCCTGGGTGGACCGCATGCAGTTCGAGCTGGTGGGCTACGAAGTCACCGGCATGGTGCACATGGGGGACAAGCAAGCTGGCATATCGATGCCGGCCACCGGCTACAACGCAGGGGCAGATGCATTCGGCCCGCAGAACGGTAGCGATACCACGCTGTGGAAGACGCATGTTCAGCAGAACTACCTGCAAAGTCATTTCTCGTGGGGAGGCGCTACCTGTGCCGTCTGTGTGCCCAATAAATACCTCCATACCTTGATGCCCATCAACGGCACCTGGATCGTGGAAGACGAGCTGACCGGCAAGCCAGGGCGAGGTCTGGCTTTGGATATCCAGGGCAGCACGGCCATCTTGCAGGTCTACAACTACCGCGCCGATGCACGGCCCACCTTTCACATGGGAAGCGCTGCGTACCTGAGCAAAGGTGCGAACCCACCGACAACAGCCGCCACCATTCCCATGGACGAATATGCAGGTGGCCGCAGCCTGGGCGGAGCCAAGCAATCGGCGCAGCTTCGCAATCGCGCGGGCGACGCGCAACTGGAGTTCGCCTACCAACGGTCCGACGACCAACCCCTGGAAGAATGGATGTGGTGGACGGTAGGCCAGCTGCAACTGCCGCAGGAAGCTCCCGTGCGCATTCGCCGGCTGCAGCTTGAAAGACCGGCCAACTTCGCAGAAGACATGCTGGGGCAGTGGTTCCTGCCGGTCGTTCAGAAAACCATCACCCTCACCCGCGCAGATGGCGACACCGTGACGTCGGCAGACGGCCTGGTGGTCTGCACACCCATCACCAACCGCAAGGGCGTCGATGCGAGCTGCGGGCAGCCGGGAGAAAAAGGCGCATGGGTGTGGCACCAGTTCCTGAGCAAGCCGCTGATGAACCGTGGAGGCACCATGGTCCGCTTACGCGACCGCCATGGCAATGCGGTGGGGTTGGGGCAGTTGGATTGAGTGTAGATATAGTGCGTCTTACGTCCTATTGAGGACGCTGAAGCATAGATGTGCTTTTGTTGAAATTTGGCGCTTCGTTAGGCAAGGCGAAGTGAAATATTCGCCATTGCGTATATCACCGCTTACATTGCTCCGGAGTGACCCCGGTTGTCTTCAAAACCAACCGTCTTGCGTCACCAACAAGCTGCAAACAAGACGTTGGGTATTGCGCCAACAATTCTGAAATTTGTTGAAAATCAGCCTCACCAACAGAACTCACTTCCATTCCCACCAATGGCGTTCTATAAGAATTTCCGGTTTCCGGGTTCCACAATAGCATTGCACTGGAAGAGGACAAGACCGTTCGCCCCACCCGGAAAAAAGGCTTGCCAGCATCCAGCGATGAAATCAAGACACATTCAGCTTGGACGACATCCCCCTCGTCATCCCTATTGCGCCCCTTGTCTCGTAGCGTCATGCGCACTGTACGATTTGAAGGCGTTTCACATTGCGTAGGCTGCACCACATTCTTATCGACGTAAGAAATCCCCATGAAATACCCTAATAGAGGCAAATACAGTAGCAAGGTAAGGATTGCCCATATAAATACAGCACCAAGAAAAAGCGCTACCCCACTCAAAAATCCTGCCAATACAGAGCCCGTTGCAGCCAACGTTACCGATTTGGCAAATGAATTTTTTGGGTTGATCCAAGCTCTGGCGCGTTGGCTCCATCTGATAAATCGGGTAACCTCAGGTAGTCTCGCTATGAGCAAGCAAAAGACGACTGCAGCTGTAGCACAGGGAATAACGAATGTCTGGCGGAAAATATCCCAAAATACATCGGTAGATAAAAATTTTCCCAATGACACGGCGACCATTAATACCGCCGGCCAAACCATCGTGATCAAATCCAGCCCGGAGCTGATCATTGTTTCATGATTCTGTCCGAATCTGTGCGCAACTCCCATCACCGCGCCATACCCGACGACCGAGATAAGAATCGACATCAAAGCAGCTGCAGATACCCATTGTGCCAGCCACGAGCCGGTTCCTTTCTTTGACGGTTCCATTGGCCGAGAACTCACATATCGGCTCTTTTTCCCTTTGACGATAGCTGCATCACTCGATAATTGCACGCGTCTGCGCATATTTTTCCTAAGAATTAGCACAAGAGCTCAATAGGATACATTGCTTGTAAAGTAGTGGCAGTATTTTTTGGCACCGATAATTGCGATAGATCTAGTAGAGTGCATATATAGAAAAGTACGCCAAGCTTCGGCATCACTTGTTTCAAGTAGCCATAGTGCAATGCACTGAAGGTGCAGAGGTAGGAAAAGTTGCAATTCACATTGAAAGTGTGTGAGCGGTAAGAATCGATATATTTTCATTGAAAGCTATCTGCATTCGGTCCGATAAAGCACTTCCAAAAAGATGGGACTTGCACTAGTAAGGCTGGCCGCTCCTGGCCAACAACCGCCTTTTCTCACCCCCAGCAGCCGGCGCCACCCGCAGCGGAATCGTCACCGGCCCGTCGTTCATCAGATACACCTTCATATCCGCCGCAAAGCGGCCTGTGGCGACCACCGGGTGGGCAGCGCGGGCCTGGGCCACCACGTAGTTGTACAGGCGCTCTCCTTCGGCGGGCGGCGCTGCGTTGGTGAAGCTCGGGCGGTTGCCGCCGCTGGTGTCGGCGGCCAGGGTGAACTGGCTCACGATGAGCAGGCCGCCTGCCACATCCTGCACGCTTTTGTTCATCTTGCCGGCCTCGTCCTGAAAGATGCGCAGTTTGAGCATCTTGGCCAGCAGTTTGTCGGCCTCCGCTTCGGTATCGCCTTTTTCCGCGCATACCAGGGCCAGCAGGCCCTGGCCTATCTGGCCGATCACTTCACCATCGACTTCGACGCGCGCCTCGCGCACGCGCTGCAATACGCTGATCATTCCAACTCCTCTGGCAAGAGCGTGCGATCTGCGCACTACAAGGTATGCGCAGCTTTCTGCTTCAATCTGCTTTAATCGAATGCTCTGTTATTGATAGCTTATAGCGCTTACACAGTAAGCGCTAAGGCATGTTTTTTTCCGCAACCTCGCTCTGCGTCTGTACGCCAATGGGCAGTACTTCGACGGTGATGCGGGCATTGGGTACGTCGCGCAGCAGGGCTGCTTCGAGCTCCATGCGCAGGCGGGTGGCGTGGGCCAGGCTCCAGTCGCCGGGCATGTGCAGGTGCAGGTCGACAAAATTGAGCGCACCGGCGCGGCGTGTGTTGAGCCTGTCGCTGTGCACGGCGCCGCCCCTCTCAGCTTCAAACCGGCGCACGCAGGCATCAATGGTGGCCAGGGTGTCGGCGTCGATGGCTTCGTCCATCAGGCCTTGCGAAGAGGTCCACACCAGCTTGCCGCCTTCCTTGAGAATGTGCAGCGCCACGGCAATGCCCAGCACGGCGTCCAGCCAGTGCCAGCCGGTCCACATGGCCAGCAGCAGGCCCAGCACCACGCCAACGGATGTCCATACGTCGGTCAGCAGGTGGCGGCCATCGCCCTCCAGCGCGGCAGAGCGGTGCTGCCGCGCGGCGCGCAGCATGACCATGGCCAGGCCGCCGTTGAGCGCGGTGCTGATGAGCGAGAGCACCAGGCCCCAGCCCAGCTGTTCGAGCGGCTGCGGGTGCAGCAGCCGGTCGACAGATGCCCACAGGATTGCCATGGCCGCGCCGAAGATCAGCAGGCCTTCAAAGCCAGCCGAGAAGTATTCGGCCTTGGTGTGCCCGTAGGGGTGGTCGTCATCTGCCGGGCGCTTGGCGATGGTGACCATGCCCAGCGCGAACAGCGCGCCCACCAGGTTGACGAGCGATTCCAGCGCATCGGACAGCAGGCCGACGGAGCCGCTGACGGCCCAGGCCACGGTTTTGAACGCGATGGTGGCAATGGCCACGACGACCGAGATGCGCAGCAGGTTCTCGGGCGTGGTCCAGCGGGATGGCGTGGTGTCGGTCATTAAAAATGATAGCTATTCGCGCTTGTGGGGTAAGCGCCAGCAGCTAATTTACAACAAACGCGCCTTCACGCTCTTGCCTTTGACGCGGCCACTGTTGAGTTTGTTCACGGCCTGCTGGGCAATGCCGCGCGCCACGGCCACGTAGGTGGAGAAGTCGTTGACGTTGATCTTGCCAATCTGCTCCTTGGTGTAGCCAAAGTCGCGCGTCATCGCGCCCAGCACGTCGCCCGCGCGGATTTTCTCCTTGCGGCCGCCGATGATCTGGATGGTGCGCATCGCAGGCACCATGGGCTCGCCGGGCGCCGGTTTCAGCTCCGACAGCGGATGCCACTCCGATTCGCGGCCCTGCAGCAGCTCGATCTTGCCGACCGAGCCCATCTCGTCCATGCTGGCGAGCGACAGCGCCAGCCCTTCGGCATCGCCCCGGCCGGTGCGGCCGATGCGGTGGATATGCACTTCGGGGTCAGGGGTGGTGTCGACATTGATCACCGCTTCGAGGTTGGCGATGTCGAGGCCGCGCGCGGCCACGTCGGTGGCCACCAGCACGCTGCAGCTGCGGTTGGCAAACTGCACCAGCACTTCGTCGCGCTCGCGCTGCTCCAGTTCGCCAAACAGGGCCAATGCGCTCACGCCCTGCGCCTGCAGCACGTCCACAAGATCGCGGCACTGCTGCTTGGTGTTGCAGAAGGCAATGGACGATTCGGGCCGGAAATGCGCCAGCAGCTGCGAGACCGCATGCAGGCGCTCGCCTTCGCTCACCTCGTACCAGCGCTGCGCGATCTTGTGCGCGCTGTGCTGCGATGCGACCTTGACCGTCTGCGGGTCGCGCATGAAGCGCTGGGCCAGCTGGGCGATGCCCTCGGGGTAGGTGGCCGAGAACAGCAGGGTCTGGCGTTCTGCCGGGCACTGGCTGGCTACGGTCACGATGTCGGCGTAGAAGCCCATGTCCAGCATGCGGTCGGCTTCGTCCAGCACCAGGGTGTTCAGCGCCGCCAGGTCGATGGCGCCGCGCTCCATCAGGTCCATCACGCGGCCGGGCGTGCCGACGATGATGTGGGCGCCGTTTTCCAGGCTGGCAATCTGGTTGCGGGAAGGCACGCCGCCATAGACGGTAACGACCTTGATGTTTTCCTCGGCCCGCGCGAGGCGCCGGATTTCGGTGGCCACCTGGTCGGCCAGCTCACGCGTGGGGCACAGCACCAGGGTCTGCACGGCAAACCAGCGGGGGTTCAGGCGGGCCAGCAGCGCCAGGCCAAAGGCGGCCGTCTTGCCGCTGCCGGTGCTGGCCTGGGCGATCACGTCCTTGCCCTGCAGCGCCAGCGGCAGGCTGGCGGCCTGGATGGCGGTCATCTGCGTGTAGCCCAACTGCTGCAGGTTGGCCTGCATGGTGGCGCCCAGCGGCAGTTGGCTGAAAGAAGTGGCATCCGCTGCATGGGCGGATGTGTTGGATGGTGCATTCATGCCCCAATTATCCCGTGCGGGCGGTTTTCAGACCTGCCCACTGGCGCTTACCCCTGCATCTGCCAGCGGGTGCCCCGACCCATGCCACCGTTTTGTCATGCGGGGCACCCGGGGTCGTTGCACAATGGTGCATGACCCATACCAAACCTGCTTTTATCGCACCGACCAGCCACCGCACGGCGGAAGCCGCGCTGGCGCAGGTGCAGGCGATCTACGCTGAACAGATCAATTTCCTGCGCTCGGCCATGCAGCGCTTCGTGGCGGGCGAGACACCCGCAGCGCCTTACCGCGCCTGCTACCCCTTTGTGCGCCTGCACACACGCACCGTGGCACGCGCCGACAGCAAGCTCGCCTACGGCTTCGTGGAAGGCCCCGGCCACTACGAAACCACGCTGACGCGGCCCGACCTGTTTGACAATTACTACGCCGAGCAGTTTCGCCTGCTGATCGCCAACCATGGCGTGGAGCTGGAAGTGGGCACCAGCAACCAGCCCATTCCCATCCATTTTTCCTTTGCCGACAACGACCATATCGAAGGGCAGTTGAGCGCCGAGCGGCGCCTGCTGATGCGCGACGTGTTCGACCTGCCTGATCTGCACGCCATGGACGACGGCATTGCCAATGGCACCTGGGAGCCGCTGGCGGGCGATCCGCAGCCGCTGTCGCTCTTTACCGCGCCGCGGGTGGATTATTCGCTGCAACGCCTGCGCCACTACACCGGCACCCTGCCCGAGTGGTTCCAGAACTTTGTGCTGTTCACCAACTACCAGTTCTACATCGACGAATTCATCCGCCTGGGCCGCGCCGAGATGGAGAACCCGGACAGCGAGTTCATTGCCTTCATCGAGCCGGGCAACGTGGTGACGCGCCGCGTGGGCCTGCCCGCCCAGAGTGCCGATGCGCTGGGCAACCCGCCGCCCCGCCTGCCGCAGATGCCCGCCTACCACCTGGTGCGCGCCGACCAGTCGGGCACCACCATGGTCAATATCGGTGTGGGCCCGGCCAATGCCAAAACCATTACCGACCATATCGCCGTGCTGCGCCCGCACGCCTGGATGATGCTGGGCCACTGCGCAGGCCTGCGCAACAGCCAGCAGCTGGGCGACTATGTGCTGGCCCATGCCTATGTGCGCGAAGACCATGTGCTCGACGAAGAGCTGCCGCTGTGGGTGCCGATTCCTGCGCTGGCCGAGATCCAGCAGGCACTGCAACAGGCCGTGGCCGATGTGACCCAGGTGCCCGAGGCCGACCTCAAGCGCTTCATGCGCACCGGCACCGTGGCCAGCACCGACAACCGCAACTGGGAGCTGCTGCCCAACAACACGCCGCAGCGCCGCTTCAGCCAGAGCCGCGCCGTTGCGCTGGACATGGAAAGCGCCACCATCGCCGCCAACGGCTTTCGCTTCCGCGTGCCTTACGGCACCTTGCTGTGCGTGAGCGACAAGCCGCTGCATGGCGAGATCAAGCTGCCCGGCATGGCCAACCACTTCTACCGCGAGCGGGTGGACCAGCACCTGCGCATCGGCCTGCGTGCAGTCAATATCCTGCGAGCGGGCGGGGTGGATCGCCTGCACAGCCGCAAGCTGCGCAGCTTTGCGGAAGTGGCATTCCAGTAACACTGCCGCACCGCGAGACCACTCGCAAAAAGAGAGCTGCTGGCGCTGATGGATAAAGCGCCAGTGGCTCTTTTTTATTCAATTTCGCCGCCCGATGTGGACAGCCTATGCGTTGGCTGCACACGACTGGACGACAAACCCTGTGGAATTCTGCTCCCCGCCACTCCACAATGGTGCATGGGCAGCCCTGCCCACAGCCTAGGGAATCTAGGGAACCTGGGGCTCCTCTGCAAAATTCTCTTCCGTAGTCTGAGCGCGGTCTCGGGCGATCCGCATCCATCACGATGGCAAGGGTTCTGCAGAGGCTCCCTGAACCAACACAACAAGTCAGGAATCGCCCGTGTCCAACCATCCATCCCCTGCTTTTCGCCTGCTGGCCGTTGCCAGCGCGGCGCTCGCGCTGACTGCCTGCAGCACCGTCCGTTTTGATGCAAGCGCCCTGACGGGCCAGCAGGTTGCCGCCGACAAGATCGGCCTGCCCACCAGCGGCGCCACGGTTACCAAGGTCGAGGCCGTCACCGCCGCCGATCCGGCCAAGGGCCCGCAGCCCCCTGCAGCCTTGCGGGCCGATGTGAGCATTGCCCCCGTTGACCCTGCAGCGCCCGCCATCAAGATGGCGCTCATCCTGCCGCAGGAATGGAACGGCAAGGTCGTGATGCTGGGCGGCGGCGGCTACAACGGCACGCTGCCCAATCTCTTCAGCTACCCGGCAGCGCCTGCAAGCCAAGGGCCGTATCCGCTGCTCTCGCAAGGCTACGCAGTGTTTGCCAGTGATTCAGGCCACCAGGCGGGCCCCGCAGGCAGCCGCGACGGCAGCTTTGGCATGAATGACGAGGCGGTGGCCAATTTCTCGGGCGCCGCGCTCAAGAAGGTGAGCGATGTGGGCGACGCCCTCATCACCCGCTTTTACGGCAAAAAGCCCAGCAAGCGCTATTTCATTGGCGGCTCCACCGGTGGCCGCGAGGCGCTGGCCGTGGCCCAGAAATGGCCCAGGGAGTGGGATGGCATCGTCGCCTGGTACCCCGCCTGGAACGCTGCCAGCCTGGATCTGCAGTTTGGCCGCATCAGCCGCGCCTTTGCCCAGCCTGGCGCCTACCCAAGCCTGGCACAGCGCAAGCTGCTGCGCCAGGTAGCCATTGCGCAGTGCGACGGACTCGACGGCGTGGTCGACGGCATCATCAGCAATGTGCCCGCATGCAACGCGCAGTTCGACCCCGCCAAGGCCCAGTTCGAGGGCAAGCCACTGCGCTGTGCCAGCGGAGGCAACGAGAGCGACCAGTGCCTGAGCGATGCCATGATTGCCGCCTTGAAGGTCTATGACAGCGAAATCCGCTTTGGTGCCAAGCTGGGCAGCGGAGAGACGCGGTACCCCGGCTTCAACATCTGGGGCACCGAACTGGGCGAGGAAGGCACGAGCCCGCTGCAACCCACGGTGAACCTGCTGGCCATGAACACCACGCCCCCCGCAAGCCCCGCGCCGCTCACCGCGCCGTACTGGGCGGTGTTCTGGGACCAGTGGGTGCGCCATTTCGTCACGCGCGACCCAGCCTTCAACAGCCTCACCCTCGACCCGCAGAACCCCGGCCCCTGGGCAGAGCGCATCAACCAGCTCGCCCAGTTGCAGGACATCAACAACACCGACCTGACGGCATTCAACAAGCATGGTGGCAAGGTGCTGATGGCGCATGGCGCGGCGGATGCCCTGGTCAGCACCCGCGCAACCGAGCAGTATTTCGACGGGGTCATCAACAAAATGGGCCGCCAGGTGGTGCGCCAGTTTGTGCGCTACTACGAAGTGCCGGGCTATGGCCACGCCGTCAGCACCACCTTCAACGCCAACTGGGACTCGCTGGCCGCGCTGGACCACTGGAGCACGACGGGCAAGCCACCGGAAAACCCTGTGGTGACCGATGCGAGCGGCGTGCCTGGCCGCACCCGCCCCCTGTGCGAATACCCGTTCTGGCCGCGCTACAAGGGCACGGGTGATGTGAACAAGGCCGAGAGCTTTATGTGCTGGATGGAGTGATTGCGCTTCATCCGTTGTCATTGAGAGAACTGCATGCGCCCTGCGGCAAGGGCCATGCAGTTTTTTTTCGCCACGCTACGGGAAGAAACGTATTACGGAAATTGTGACAATGTGCTGCAATTGATTCAATATATCTATTTATTGATAGTTTATGACAATTGACTTATATATTTCAATTAAATAATGGACGCCATCAGCAATTGATACGCACCGGTACCAACGCCCTGCCTTGCGTTCACATGCACGTTCAATTGCACCCTTGCTCATCTTTGTTATTGACCACGTAAACCATGTCCCCATCTTTCTTCCAGCGTGATGGCATGCGCCCAGCGCTGCCGGCAGCAGCGTTGCTCGCACTGTGTCTGGCCAGCGGCGGTGTCCATGCCCAGACCATCACCTATACCCCTGCAGCCCCACAAGCCGCCCCTGATGTAGTGCCTGCTGGCGTTGGCGCCATCAAGGTCATCGTCCGAGGCGGTGCGGGCGGAGCGGGTGCCTACGACGGCATCGTGGGGGGCAAGGGTGCAGCAGGCACGCAGGTGGACGCCATCATCCGTGTGCAGCCGGGTCAAACCATCACGGCAGTGGCCGCTGGTGGTGGGCAAGGTGGCGCTACCTATGGGCGTATCCGCAGCCTGAGTGGTGGCACCGGCGGCAGCGGCGCGGGTGCTGGTGGCAATGGCGCCGCCATGGGCCCCAGTTTTGTCAGCGGCGGCGGCGCAGGTGGCGGTGGCGCATCCTTTCTGAACGTGGGTGGCGCCTGGGTGCGTGCCGGCGGCGGCGGCGGTGGTGGTGGCGACTCCTTCCAGGCCGCCCCTGTGGCTGATGCATCGGCAGTCGCGCTGTTCACGCCCGAAGTGGCTGCATGCGCAACGCCCGCACCAGGCAATGCAGGTATCCAAGGCCCGGGTGACGGCGGCGGTGGCGGTGGCGGTGGTGGCGGCTACCAGGGCGCCGCAGGTACCGGCGGCACTTTTGGCATCGACACGTCACAAAGCGCAGGCTCCGGCGGCATGGGCGGCTCCTGCACCTATAGCGCCGCACTCAACACGATCAGCAGCCCAGTAGCAACGGTTCCGGGCTCGCCTACAACGCCGCCTCCCAATACCGACCCTGCCCCCAATGGCGTGGATGGCCTGGTGTCGTTTGAATACATCTACCAGCCCACCATCACCATCGCATGCGATAAATCGGCCCTGACGGACAGCGCCAACCAGCAATCGGTCTGCACCGTCACGGCCAGCACCCCGGCTCCGACCGGCGGTCTGTCCGTTCCATTCACCATTTCGGCAGCAGATCCGCAATACAGCACCCAAAGCTGCAACAGCCCGGTCGTGATCCCCGAAGGCCAGACCCAGGCGCCCGCATGCACCATCATTGCGAACGACAACCAGGTGGCGGGCGAAGCGCCGGTGACGGTCACCCTGCAAGTCACCGACAGCAACGATTACCTCACCGGCAATCCTGCGCAGGCGAGCGTCGTCATCACCAATGACGACAGCGGCACGGTCACGCCTCCGGCAACGCCGCAGCCCGTTCCATCGCTGGGCGGCTGGGCCACCTTGCTGCTGACCGGCGTGCTGGGTGTGCTGGTATGGATGCGCCGCAAGGCATTCATGAGTCTCTGAGCCAGATCGCTATCCAATCAATAGCTGCCTGCGCGCCACCAATGGGCGCCAGGCAGCTTTTTTCATATGCACCGCCGCAGCCTGGGCGGTTGCACTTCTTGCGCTTGCTTGCCGGTCATGCTGGCGGCGGAGGCGTCCGCTCACTCCGCCACGCGGGGGCGAACCAGCGCAGCCGCCTTCTTGGCATTGTCACGTGCGGCATCCGTATCTGCAGCACGCGCCAGCGCCACGCCCATGCGGCGGCGCTCAAAGCTCTCGGGCTTGCCGAACAGGCGCACTTCGGTACCCGGAATCTGCAGCGCAGCGTCCACACCATCGAACACGATGCCCTGCGCCTCGACGCCGCCATAGATCACGGCGCTGGCACCGGCGGTTTTCAGGCTGGTGTCCACCGGCAGGCCCAGGATGGCGCGGGCATGCAGCTCGAATTCGTTCTGCCACTGGGTGATCATCGTCACCATGCCGGTATCGTGCGGGCGGGGGCTGACTTCGCTGAACCAGACCTGGTCGCCCTTGACGAACAGCTCCACGCCAAACAGGCCCAGGCCGGCAGGCTCGTCATTCAAGCCACGGCCCAGATCGGTGGTGATTTCGCGGGCAATGTCCTGCGCCAGCGTGAGCGCAGCAGGCGCCATGCGGGCGGGCTGCCAGCTCTCCACATAGTCGCCCTTGACCTGCACGTGGCCGATGGGTTCGCAGAAATGGGTTTCGATCTGACCGGCAGCATTTTTCGCGCGCACGGTCAGCAGGGTGATTTCGTAATCAAAGTCGATGAAGCCTTCCACGATGATGCGGCCGCCCTGCACGCGGCCACCTTCCATGGCGTAGTTCCAGGCTTTTTCCACATCGGCGGGGCCGTCGATCTTGCTCTGGCCCTTGCCGGAACTGCTCATCACCGGCTTGACGACGCAGGGGTAGCCGATGCCGTTGTCGATGGCGGCCTGCAGCTCGGCCAGCGAATCACAGAACTGGTAGGGGCTGGTGGGCAGGCCCAGGGTTTCGGCAGCCAGGCGGCGAATGCCTTCGCGGTCCATGGTGAGGCGCGTGGCGCGGGCGGTGGGCACCACGCGCACGGTGCCAGCAGCTTCCAGCGCCTGCAGCGCGGGCGTGGCGATGGCCTCGATCTCGGGCACCACCATGTGCGGCTTTTCGGCCTCAATCAGCGCGGTCAGCTGGGCCGGGTCGCTCATGGCGATGGTGCGCGCATGGTGGGCCACCTGCTGGCCGGGGGCGTTGTCGTAGCGATCCACGGCAATGGTCTCCACACCCAGGCGCTGCAGCGCAATCAGCACTTCCTTGCCCAGCTCGCCACTGCCCAGCAGCATGACTTTGGTTGCGTTTTTGGAAAGCGGGGTGCCGAAGGTGGTCATATCTAGCCTTGTCGATGAAGGGCTGCAGCGCAGCGATGCGGGCGATTTTAGGTGCCCGGGCTTACCCCAGCGGCCCTGTCACCCAGTTTATGCGGCGGTGCAGCAGGGGCCGCTATGATGCTGGCGATGGCGGCGCAGCCGCTTTGGCCCAACAGCAAATCCAAAGGAAGACAGATGACGATCCAGACCGTAGGCGTGATTGGTGCAGGCACCATGGGCAATGGCATTGCGCAGACCTGCGCGGTGGCGGGCCTGCAGGTGGTGATGGTGGACATCTCCGACGCCGCCGTGCAAAAGGGCCTGGCCACGGTAGGCGCCAGCCTGGACCGCCTGATCAAGAAGGAAAAGATCACCGAAGCCGACAAAGCCGCCGCACTCGCCCGCATCAAGGGCTCGACCAGCTACGACGACCTCAAGGCCGCGCAACTGGTGATCGAGGCCGCAACCGAAAACTACGAGCTCAAGCTCAAGATTCTCAAGCAGGTGGACGACCTGCTGGCCCCCGAGGTGCTGCTGGCATCGAACACCTCGTCCATCTCCATCACCCAGCTGGGCGCAGCCACCAAGCGCGCGGACAAATTCATCGGCATGCACTTCTTCAACCCCGTGCCGATGATGGCGCTGGTGGAAGTGATCCGTGGCCTGCAGACCAGCGACGCCACGCATGACGCCGTCAAGGCCATGGCCGAGAAGCTGGGCAAGTCGCCGATCACGGTGAGGAACTCCCCCGGCTTTGTCGTCAACCGCATTCTGGTGCCGATGATCAACGAGGCCTTCTACGTGCTGGCCGAAGGCATTGCCTCCGCGCAGGACATCGACGACGGCATGAAGCTCGGCTGCAGCCACCCCATCGGCCCGCTGGCGCTGGCTGACATGATTGGCCTCGACGTGTGCCTGGCCGTGATGGAGGTGTACCTGAAAGACTTTGGCGACAGCAAATACCGCCCCTGCCCGCTGCTCAAGGAAATGGTGGCCGCAGGCCATCTGGGCCGCAAGACCGGCAAGGGCGTGTACCAGTACTGACCAGGGCCTGCCCTGGCGCACGCGCAGGGCTCCCGATCCACAGCCATGACCGCAAACGGCAAGCCATCCACCCTGCGCAAGGGGGTTCGGCTTGCCGTTGTGCTATTGGTGCTGGCGGGGCTGCTCGTGGGTTTTCGCCTCTGGAAGACCTCGCTGGAAAATGCCCCGGTGGATGCGAGCTACCGCGATTTCCTGGAATACGTTACCGCGCAGTCGCCTGCTGCACGGCTGTACCTGGGCCGCTACTACCAGCGGTATGCGCGCGATACCGTCGCCGCGCGCCACTTCTACCAGGTGTGCAGCAGCGTCACCCACCTGGCAGACCGGGACGGCGTGGATCTGCGAGGTAGCGCCTGGCACACCATGACCGATGCCTGCCGCAGGCCCATGACGGACGATGACATCCACATCCTGCCCTGACGCCAACGGGCAGTGAAGTCAGGCAGTGAAACCAGGCAATGAAGACAACCGGAGACAAGCCATGCCCAACAAGAACCTCTTCAAGCAAGCACTGGCAGCTGGCCAGACCCAGATCGGCCTGTGGTCGGCGTTTCCATCGCCGTATGTGGCCGAGCTGCTCGGCGGCAGCGGCTATGACTGGGTCATGCTCGACACCGAGCACGCTCCCAACGATGTGCCGCAGGTGATGGCGCAGTTGCAGGCGCTGGACGCCGCGCGCCAGCCGCGCCCCACCAGCGCCGTGGTGCGCCCGGCGTGGAACGATCCGGTGCTCATCAAACGCTACCTCGACATTGGCGCGCAGACCTTGCTGCTGCCCTTTGTGCAGAACGCGCAGGAGGCGCAGGCCGCCGTGGACGCCATGCGCTACGGCCCCGTGGGCATACGCGGCATGGGCGGATCGACCCGCGCCAGCAACTTTGGCCGCGATGGCGCCTATATCGCCGACGCGCACCGCGAGCTGTGCCTGCTGGTGCAGGTGGAAACCCGACAGGCGCTGGGCCAGATCGAAGCCATTGCCGCCGTGGATGGCGTGGATGGCATCTTCATCGGCCCGGCCGACCTCTCGGCGAGCATGGGCTACCCGGGGCAGATGCGCCACCCCGAGGTGGACGCTGCCATCAACCAGGCCATTGGCCGCATCCGCGCGGCTGGCAAGGCGCCCGGCATTCTGATGGTGGACGAGGCCCGCGCCCGCGAATGCATTGCGCTGGGCGCCCAGTTTGTAGCCGTCGGCATGGACCTGATCCTGCTGCGCACCGCCGCCGATGCCGTGGCAGCCCGCTTCAAGGACCAGAGCGGCATGGTGGTGCAGACTGCGTACTGATCCGGTACTGCCCAACGCATTGCAAAGGCATTGCAGAAGGTGATGCAGACGGCGGGCCGGGCCGCCCGTCGGCCAACGGGCCACAGCGCTCCTCCAGCCACTGAAAAGCCCGCTGCCAGCGAGCGACGCATCGCCCCTTTCCGGTTCATGGTCTTGTTCAATTAAATTGCACACAATTTAATTGCTGGCGATAATAACAGCCATGTCCAACGCCACCCCCACCACATCCAACGCGCTGCAGCTCGATCACCAGCTGTGCTTTGCGCTGTATTCCAGCTCGCTGGCAATGACCAAGCTCTACAAGCCCTTGCTGGAACCGTTGGGTTTGACCTACCCGCAATACCTCGCCCTGCTGGTACTGTGGGAGCACGATGGCTGCATGGTTTCGCAGTTGGGCGAGCGTTTGTTTCTCGACTCGGGCACCCTCACCCCGCTGCTCAAGCGCATGGAAGCTGCCGGTTGGCTGCAGCGCCAGCGCGATGCGCAGGATGAACGGCGCGTGCGCGTCACCCTCACGGACGCGGGCCGCGCCCTCAAGACCCAGGCCGCCGCCGTGCCCGCCTGTGTGCTGGCGCGCAGCCAGTGCACCGTGCAGGAGCTGCAGGCCCTGACCCAACAGATCCAACAGCTGCGCGATCGTTTGACCGCGCAGCCGTCCACCGCTTCGTTGTGAAGCACTTTTCGCCCATCCTCAACCAGGAGTTCACCATGGCCAATCTCGACAAAGTTCTGTACACCGCACGCGCCCACAGCACCGGCGGGCGCGAAGGCGTCTCGCGCAGCGACGACGGCAAGCTCGACATCACCCTGACCGCCCCTGGCGGCAAGGGCGTCAACCCCGAGCAGCTGTTTGCCAGCGGCTACTCGGCCTGCTTTCTGGGCGCGATGAAGGCCGTCGCCGGTCGCCAGAAGATCACCCTGCCAGCCGACACCTCGATTGACGCCGAAGTCGATCTGGGCCCCGTGGGCGACGTGTTCGGCATTGCCGTGCGCATGACCATCCACCTGCCCGGCATGGACAAGGCCGCCGCCGAAAAGCTGGTGCACGATGCCGACCTGGTCTGCCCCTACTCCAACGCCACGCGCGGCAACATCAACAAGACCTTGACCGTGGGCTGATGGCCCGCCAGCGCTAAGAACGTGTTTACGATCTCTACGCAGCCGCGTTGGAGTGCAATCGGGATGAGTTCGAAGCGCTGGGCCGCAGCTTGCACCGGGGTGCAAGCAAGGGACAGCGCGCAGAAATCGCCCGATTTCACTCCAACCCGGAGGGACAGTGGTTTTGCGGGCGGTCTGCGTCGTTGCAAATCCTCGCAATAGCGGGGCTATTGCTGCGGTATTGCGCCTCGCATCCCCTCCCGCAAAGCCACTGTCGCGGCGCGAGGAGATCGTAAACACGTTCTAAACTCTCAAATCAATAGCAGCCTGCGCTTGCCTTTGGGGCGGCGCAGGCCTTTTTGTTCAATTTTTCCACCCTGTACACCCATGCCCCTCTTCACTCCTGCGCACGGCGCAAGCGCCCCATGAGCTGGGTGTATCTGCTCACCGCCATCGTGGCGGAAGTCATTGCCACATCGGCCCTCAAGGCAAGCGACGGCTTCAGCAGGCTATGGCCCTCGGTCATCACCGTGGCGGGCTACACGGTTGCGTTCTACTGCCTGTCGCTCACCCTGCGCAGCATTCCGGTGGGCATTGCCTACGCGATCTGGTCGGGCCTGGGCGTGGTGCTCATCACCATTGCCGCCTGGGTATTGTTTGGCCAGAAGCTGGATCTGCCTGCACTCATCGGCATGGGGCTGATCGTGGCAGGCGTGGTGGTGATGAATGTCTTCTCCAAGGCCGTGGGGCATTGACCGCAGCCCCCCTCAAGCGTTTCTCGACAGTTGGCGCACCGCGCTGCGGCAAGATGGCGGCATGAACGACATCAGTTTTGACGATTTTCTGAAGGTGGAGCTGCGCGTGGGCCGGGTGCTCGCCGCCGAGGTGTTTGCCGAGGCGCGCAAGCCCGCCTACAAGCTGCAGGTCGATTTCGGCCCCGAGATCGGCATCCGCAAATCCAGCGCGCAAATCACCCAGCTCTACCAGCCGCACGATCTGGTGGGCAGGCTGGTGGTGGGCGTGGTCAACTTTCCCAAAAAACAGATCGGGCCGCTCATGAGCGAGTGCCTGATCACCGGCTTTCACAACGCCGACGGCCATGTGGCGCTGTGCGTGCCCGATGGCGATGTGCCCCTGGGTACTCGCCTGCTGTAGCGCTGTTGTCCCTGCACGACAGGGCGGCAGCGGCTGAGAGCGCCCTTTTACAATGCAGCCACACTATCCATAACAAGGGTTGCATATGCCGTATCTGGGCGCGGGCGCACACATCATCATTGCCATTTTCTTTGCCATTCATGCCGTGCGCACCGGGCAGAACAACTATTGGCTGTTCATCCTGCTGGCATTTCCGTTTCTGGGCAGCGTGGTGTACTTCTTCGCCATCTTCCTGCCCAGCTCGCGTCTGCAGCGCCACGCGCGCCAGCTGGCCAGCAGCGCTGTCAAGGCGCTGGATCCGACGCGCGAAGTGCGCGAAGCCCAGGCCGCCTACGACTACAGCCCCACGGCGCAGCATGAAATCCGCCTCGCACAGGCACAGCTGGCCGTTGGCAATGCTCAGCAATCGCTGCGCCACTTTGAAGCGGCAATGAAAGGCCCGTTTGCCACTGACCAGGACATCCGCTGGGGCGCCGCGCAAGCCGCCTACCATGCGGGTGAGCCCCGCACCGCGCTGCAATACCTCAAGACCATTGCGCAGACCGATGTGCACTACCGCGCAGAGCCCGTGGGCCTGCTGATTGCCAAGTCGTACGCGATGCTGGGCGACCAGGAGATGGCGCGCAAGAGCTTTGATTTCGTGCGCGAGCAATCGGGCGGCTTCGATGTGATCGCCGAATACGCAATCTGGGCCGCAGAGCAGGGCGACTGGGCCACGGCCAACCGCCTCAAGGCCGACGCCGACAAGGCCATGACGCACTGGAGCGGCCAGCAACGCCTGCTGAACAAGGAAATGCTGCTGCGCCTCAAGGCGGCGTTTGCCAAGCAGGGCAAGTAAAGCAGCACTCGGTAGCTATTGAGGCTGTTTTTGGCCTCCAGCGCTTATCCACCAAACGCTATCAGCTATTGTTTTTGATATTACGAAACGCCCGTGCTTTGCGCTTGCACAGCACGGGCCGCAATGCCCTCGGTAAAATCGGCGGCTATGGCAAAAATCATTGTTCTGGCCCTGGTGCTGCTCTTCTTTGGCTGCGGCCTGTACATGCACCTGCGTGGCAAGGTGCGGCACAAGGTGCTGCGCCAGCTGTTTGACCACTCCACCTTCACGGCGCCGTTCAACGTCTTCATGTTGGTGTTCAGCAAGGTGCCACGCACACCCTACCTGCCCACCAGCACCTTCCCCGAGCTGGCACCGCTGCAGGCCAACTGGCGCGAGATCCGCGAAGAAGCCATCAACCTGCAGAAAAACATGCAGATCAAGGCGGCGGCCAACAACGACGACGCGGGCTTCAACTCCTTCTTCAAGACCGGCTGGAAGCGCTTCTACCTCAAGTGGTATGGCGACGCCCACCCCTCGGCCATGGAGCTGTGCCCCAAGACCACGGCGCTGGTCAAGGCCATCCCCAATGTGAAGGCCGCCATGTTTGCCGAGCTGCCACCCGGCGCCAAGCTCAACCTGCACCGCGATCCGTACGCGGGCTCGCTGCGCTACCATCTGGCCGTGCTGGCGCCCAACGATGACCGCTGCATGATCGAAGTCGATGGCCAGCCGTACAGCTGGCGAGAGGGCGAAGGCGTGATCTTCGACGAGACCTATATGCACTGGGCAGAAAACCGCAGCGAAGGCAACCGCATCGTGCTGTTCTGCGATGTGGAGCGCCCCATGACCAACGGCTTTGCCCAGTGGCTCAACCACTGGCTGGGCAAGAATGTGGTCGCTGCCGCCAGCTCCCCCAACAACGAGGGCGACCCGCGCGGCTTCATCAGCCGCATCTTCAAAATCTCGTTCTACATGGGCCAGTGGCGCCGCCGCTACAAGGCCTGGAACAAAACCGCCTACAAACTCACCAAGTTCGGCCTGATGCTGGCCGTGGCAGCGCTGTTTGTATGGTGGCTGTGGCCCGCTTGAAGGGCCCAATCTTGATCACTGCAAAAAGCCACTGGTGCGCAAACGCCCAGCGGCTTTTTTCTTTTATATGATTGGCTTGGCCCCCAGCGCCTCCCTGGAGACTCCATGCGTTCCTTTTGTCTTACGTTGTTGTTGATTGCAATCTACCCGTTCGCAGGTGCGCAGACGCTGTACAAAACGGTGGGGGCCGACGGCAAGGTGGTCTACAGCGACCGGCCCCCTGCCGAAGGCAACGCCCAGGCCCTGCAGCAGGAGCAATTGCCGATCAGCATCGTGCCGGGCATGCCACCGGCACCCGCAGGCAAGGCGACCGCGAAGAAGGCGGTGGTGCAGCATGGCCAGGCCGTGCTGTACATGGCGCAATGGTGCGGCTACTGTCGGCTCGCGCGCGCCTATCTGGCCAAAAACCAGATCGCCTACCGTGAAATCGATATCGACACGCCAGACGGCAAGGCCGCTTTTGCAGAGATCGGCGGCCGGGGCGTACCGGTGCTGCTGGCAGACGGCCAGCGGCTGGCGGGGTTCCGCGAATCCAGCTATGACGCGCTGTTTGCCAAGCGCAAGGCTGCAGCGGGCAAGAAATAAGGCAAAACTGGCCCCTGGCACCCGCCCATCAAGCGCGATACGCTACACAAATAATAGCAACCTACAAGGTCTTGCGCAGGCTGGCCGCCGGAATACGCAAGGCTTCGCGGTACTTGGCGACCGTACGGCGCGCGCACTCGATGCCCTGCTCCTGCAGCAGATCGGCGATCTTGGCATCGGACAGCGGCTTTTTCGGGTTTTCCTCGTCCAGCAGCTGCTTGATCAGCGCCTTCACCGCCGTGCTGGAGGCGCTGCCCCCGGTTTCGGTGCCCAGGCCCGAGCCAAAGAAGTACTTGAGCTCAACCGTGCCCTGGGGCGTTGCCATGTACTTGGCCGTGGTCACGCGGCTGATGGTGGATTCGTGCAGGCCCAGCTCATCGGCGATCTCGCGCAGCACCATGGGGCGCATGGCAAGCTCACCATGTACGAAGAAGTTGCGCTGCCGCTCCACAATGGCCTGCGACACCCGCAGGATGGTGTCGAAACGCTGCTGGATGTTCTTGATGAACCAGCGCGCCTCCTGGAGCCGTTGCTGCAGTGCACCATGGCCTTCGCTGCCCTTGTGGCTGCGCAGGGCGTTGGCGTACACCTCCTGCACGCGCAGGCGCGGCATCACTTCGGCATTGAGCTGCACGCTGAAACCCGGCACAGGCAGGCCGCGCTCGTTGCTGGGGCGCACGATGATGTCGGGGATGATGGCGTTGCGGTCAACGTCTGCATATGGGCGGCCCGGGCGTGGCTCCAGCTTTGCAATCACCGCCAGCGCGCTGCGCACGGCAGCTTCGCTGCAACCCGTCAGCTGCATGAGCTTGCGCACATCGCGGCGCGCCAGCAGGTCGAGCGATTCCTGGCACACGAGCAGCGCAGTCTCCAGGGCCAGCGCATCGGCCTCGGGGTCGGCGGAGCCTTCGTCGTCCAGCAGACGCTGGCGGGCCTTGATCTGCAGGGCCAGGCATTCTGCCAGCGTGCGGGCGCCCACGCCCACCGGCTCCAGGCTTTGCAGCAGGCGCAGCGCCACGGTCAGGTGGTGCAGCAGCGCGTCATAAGCGTCTGGATCACTGGCGTCCCCAAAGCTCTGGGCCAGCTCGGCCAGGGTCTCTTCGAGGTAGCCGTCGTCGTTCAGCGATTCGATCAGGAAGTACAGCGCAGCGCGGTCTTCCGGGCACAGCCGCAGCGACAGCGCCTGGCGGTGCAGCACATCCTGCAAGCTGATGTGGACCGAGCTGCGGTCCGATGCGGGAGTTTCTTCTTCGTCATCTGCCGCGCTGGCACGGGCTGGCACATCGCCGCCCCATTCTTCCCAGTCGGATGCAGAGTCGCCCGCAGCCGCTTCGGCGTCTGCACCGGTTTCCTTGCCTGCGGCAAAGTCCAGGGTTTCGCCGCCAGCGTAATCTGGTTCAAAATCAGATTCAGTGCTTGCTGAATCTGCAGAAGAAGCTACTTTTTCAGGAGCATTTTCTGCGCGATCATCGCCTGCGTCCGCGCTGGCGCCCGGCACATCGGCAGGTGCCGCTGCAGCGTCCGGCTCCGCAGCAGCCTCGTCCGCATCCCGCTCCAGGAACGGGTTTTCGTCGAGCATCTGCTCCACTTCCTGCGACAGCTCCTGGGTGGACAGTTGCAGCAGCCGGATGGACTGCTGCAGCTGCGGCGTGAGCGTGAGGTTCTGCGAGACGCGCAGTGACAGCGAGGGCATCATAGCGAGCCCCCTTGCATGGCAATGTATGCGCTTGCTATGAAACGGTTGTGTGACCGGCCAGCCACCGCGCGAACAACGCGTTGCCAGCCAGGTCTGCGTGCATCACATGCGGAAATGCTCACCCAGGTACACCCTCCTCACATCGGCGTTTTCCACAATCTCTTGCGGCGTCCCGGCTGCCAGCACCTTGCCATCACTGATGATGCAGGCGTGGTCGCAAATGCCCAGGGTTTCGCGCACGTTGTGGTCAGTAATCAGCACGCCGATGCCACGGTCTCTCAAAAAAGCGACGATACGCTGGATCTCGATCACCGCAATCGGGTCAATGCCCGCAAACGGCTCGTCCAGCAGAATGAAACGGGGCTGCGTGGCAAGCGCCCGTGCAATCTCGACACGGCGACGCTCGCCGCCGGAGAGTGCAACGGCCGGCGACTCACGCAAGTGCTCTACACGCAGCTCCTGCAAAAGCGCCGTCAGCTGGCGCTCCACCTCATCGCGTGGCAATGGCTTGCCATTGGGGCCTTTTTGCAGCTCCAGCACGGCGCGCACATTGTCCTGCACGCTGAGCTTGCGGAAGATCGATGCTTCCTGCGGCAGATACGACAGGCCCAGCTGCGAGCGCTGGTGAATCGGCATGTTGGCCACCGAGTGGCCGTCGATGCGGATGTCACCGCCATCGCTGCGCACCAGGCCAACGATCATGTAGAACGATGTGGTCTTGCCCGCGCCATTGGGGCCGAGCAGGCCAACGACCTCGCCCTTGCGCACCGACAGCGACACATCCTTGACGACCTTGCGGCTGCCATAGGATTTTTCGAGGTGCAGCACTTCGAGCTGGCTGCGATGGTCGCTGGCTGCCGCCTTGGCGTTGACCGAGATTCCCGACGAAGTTTCAGCCACGGTCACTTGGCTCCGTCATTGAGTTGGGTGCTCGGGCGCAGCTTTTCCTTGTCGTCCGCAGCGGGCTTGGCCTTGCCTGCGTCCGCTTTCGCATCGGCCTTTTCATCGGCCTTGGGCGTCAGGATCACGCGTACGCGGCCATTCTTGGGCGCACCGGGCTTGGTTTCTGCCGTCTGCTCGCCCTTCTGGCCATTCACGGTAAAGGTGTCGGTCAGGTTGTTGTAGACGATGACCGAGCCGCTGACCTGGTCGGTCAGGGTGGTTTCACGGTAGCGGCGCAACTCGCCCCGGCGCTCGAAGTGCACGGTATCGTCGCGACCGTTGTAGGTGATGACTTCGCCTTCGCCTTCGACAAACTCGGACGGCGCGCCAGGTGCGGTGTCGCGCTTCTGGCGGAAGAACGCCAGCTTGCCGGGCGCCGCCGTCACCACACCGTGCTGGTAGCCATCGCGGTCCTGGCTGACGGTCAACTGGGCGCCGCGAATGATGATGGTGCCCTTGGTCACCACGACATTGCCGGTGAAGACGCTGGTCTGCTTGAGCTCATCGTGCGTACCATTGTCCGCCTCGATGTTCATGGGCTTGGTGCGGTCGGCGCGCTCGGCGTGCGACAGCAATGGCAGCGCCAGCACAGCCGCCATCAACAGGGTGGAAAAAATACTAGGTCTCATAAGGCATGAATCTTGCTCTTACCCATTGTAGCCATGCTGAGGGGCCTGCCGCCAGCGCTGCGGAAATCACCCATGTTCCCTGCGATGCAGAGGCGCCGGAATGTCCGGAAAGCCTGCTTGACCGCCCCCGATCCGCCTGCTTACAGCAGGCAATGGCTTTTGCTTGGCCGTGTCAGCCTGCCGCCTTTTGCGACACGGGCGCCTTTCAAGGCACAGCCCCCAGCGATGAAAAAAGCCCGCATGTTGCGGGCTTGGCGGTGTGGTTCTGCACGATATCCGTATTCGGTATCGGATCAGCCCTGGGTTGCCAGGAATTCCACCACCTGCAGCACATTGGTCATCGAGCCTGCGCGCGTTCCATCGGTGTAGTACTTGCCTGCCACGCCCATGGCTGGCACGCCTTCCACGCCGTAGGATTCCTGCAACTGCGTCGCCTTGCGCACCTGGTTGGTGACCGAGAACGAGTTGTAGATGTCCTTGAACTTCTTGATGTCGACGCCGTTCTTCTCCATCCAGGCGAAGATTTCGTCGTCCTTGTTCAAGCGCTGGCGCTCCACGTGAATGGCGCGGAAAACCTTGACATGCACGTCAGGGATCAGGCCCATGGTTTCCAGCGTGTAGTAGATCTTTTGCTGAGGAATGAAGGTGTTGTTGAACGCGACGGGCACGCGGCGCACCTGCAGGTTCTTGGGCGCGGTCTTGGCCCAGGCTTCGAACTGGGGCTCAAACGCGTTGCAGTGCGGGCAGCTGTACCAGAAGAACTCGATCACGTCGACCTTGCCGGCCGGCGCATCGGGGTTCACGGGCTTGGCCAGCTTGAGGTAGTCCTTGCCTTCCTTGAACTTGGCCTGGGCTTGTGCGCCAGTGGCAAAAGGCAGGCTGATGGCAGAGGCGGCCACTGCCGAGGCAGCGGTGGCGGAAAACGCACGACGTTTCATGTTTTGTTATCTCCAGTAGCGGGTTGCGAGGTAGGAGTCGCTGTGGTTTGAAAAAGTTCAACGCTGCACGCGCACAATTTGCGCGTCGACGCCAGCGCCATCCAGTTTACCTTTGAGGCCATCCGCATCGTCACGCTTGTTGAAGGGGCCCACGCGCACACGGTAGACCGTGCGACCGTTGACCTCGCGCTCAGTCACGCGGGCTTCCCAGCCCATCATGGCCAGCTTGGCGCGCTGGGCATCACCGTCGGACTGGGTACGGAAAGCCCCTGCCTGCACGAAATACTGGAAACCATCCGAGCCATCCGCACCGCGCGATTTGGCCAGATCACCCAGCGGATCGGTGGCCTGCCCGGCCTTGGGGTCGAGCTTGGCTACCTGGGTCTTGTCTGCGGGTTTGTCAGCAGGCTTGCCATCGGCGGTGGTCGTCTTGCTGTCGGGCAGCACCACTTCGGGCTTGGGGGGCTTGGTGTCGGCAGGCGGCTTGGTGTTTTCAGTCACCGTCTTGGGCGGCTCCGGCACGACCACGCCCTGCGCGGCAGGGGCTGCGGGCGCGGGGTTTCTTGCGGGGTTCTTGCCGTACAGCGGCGAGTTCGGGTCCCAGTTCTGGTTGCGCTCGGCTTCGGCCTTGTCCTTGGCTTCGCCGCGCACATTGCCTTTGTTGACAAACGGCACCGGTACGTTGGTCACATAGACAGCCACGGCCAGGGCCGCGCCTACGCCAATCAGCAGCCCCAGAATCAGGCCCAGAATCGTTCCACCACGTTGATGTCGTCGCATTGCAGTTTTTACCTTTGTTCGCAAAATCACATGCGTTCTGGCGCACCCACGCCCAGCACTGCGAGGCCATTGCGCAACACCTGCGCCGTGGCAGCCACCAGCGCCAGACGGGCCAGCTTGACGGGCTCATCGTCCACCAGAATGCGTTCAGCATCATAGTAGCTGTGGTAGCTGGCAGCCAGATCACGCAGGTAGAACGTAACATCGTGTGGCGCGTTGCCGTCAGCGGCAGCCGTCAGCATCTCGGGGTACTTGGCAAGCAGCTGCATCAGCGCCTGGGCCTGCGGGCCCTGCAGGGCAGACAGATCCACATCCTTCAATGCCGCAACCACCGCGCCGGACTCCTGCCACGCGCGCAGCACCGAGCATATGCGCGCATGGGCGTACTGCACGTAGTAGACGGGGTTGTCGTTGTTCTGGGCCACGGCCAGGTCGACGTCGAAGGTGTATTCGGTGTCGGGCTTGCGCGAGAGCAGGAAGAAGCGCACCGCGTCCTTGCTCGTCCACTCGATCAGGTCGCGCAGGGTGACGTAGCTGCCTGCGCGCTTGCTGATCTTCACTTCTTCCCCATTGCGCACCACACGCACCATGGTGTGCAGCACGTAATCGGGGTAGCCCTGGGGAATGCCGACGTTGGCTGCCTGCAGGCCGGCGCGCACACGGGCAATGGTGCCGTGGTGGTCGGTTCCCTGGATGTTCACCACCTTGCCGTAGCCACGCTTGAATTTCTGGATGTGGTAGGCCACATCGGGCAGGAAGTAGGTGTAGTTGCCGTCGGACTTGCGCATCACGCGGTCCTTGTCGTCACCAAATTCGGTAGATTTGAGCCACAGCGCCCCGTCCTGCTCGTAGGTATAGCCGCTGTCGATCAGGCGCTTGACGGTGTCTTCCACATAGCCATTGGTGTACAGGCTCGACTCCAGGTAGTACTCGTCGAACTTGAGGTTGAAGGCCTGCAGATCCTTGTCCTGCTCATTGCGCAGGTAGGCCACCGCGAAGTTGCGGATGTTGTCGTAGTCTTCGACGTCGCCATTCGCGGTGAATTCGCGGTCGTCGGCCTTGACGGTTTCCTTGTTCAGGAAGGCCTGGGCGATCTCGGCAATGTAGTCACCGTTGTAGAAGTTCTTGGCCAGCGGGTTCTCGGCATCGGTAGGCCAGCATTCGTCGCCCGGCTTGAAGCCCTTGGCACGCAGCTGTGTGCTCTTGGTGAGCGTGTCGATCTGCACGCCAGCGTCGTTGTAATAGAACTCGCGGTGCACCTTCCAGCCCTGGGTGGAATACAGGTTGCTGATGGCGTCACCAATGGCGGCCTGGCGGCCATGGCCCACGTGCAGTGGGCCTGTGGGGTTGGCCGAGACGAACTCGACGAGAACGTTCTCGCCCCGGTCAGCCTGGTGGCCGAAGCGGTCGCCCTGCGCGAGCACTTCGCGCACGATCTGCTGCTTGGCAGCGGGCTTGAGGCGCAGGTTCAAAAAGCCGGGGCCGGCGATTTCCACCGCGTCCACCCATTGCTGGAAGGGCGCTGTCGCCTCCAGCGCTGCCTTCAATTGCTCGCCCAGTGCGCGCGGATTCGCCTTGAGCGGCTTGGCCAGCTGCATGGCAGCGGTCACGGCATAGTCGCCATGGGCGGCCACCTTGGGCGTCTCGAACGCGGCGCGCTCGCCCGCGCCGGGCGACAATTTATCCAGCTCACCAGCCAGGGCTGCGAGCAAATCCTTTTTGACTTGCAACATATTTAGAAATTCTTGGGAGGCTGGCAACCAGCTGGGCTACCAACCCCGGGCATAAAACACGGCCACTGCGGCGATCACGGGAATCAGGTGGGCCTGCCACATGATCCATTTGCGGGTGGACTGCACCTCGGCCGCCGCAGGCAAGCTGCCATTGTCGCGCAATTGGCGTAACCAGCGCCGGAACACGACTGTCGGCTTGAACGAGAGCAGCGCCCCGGTGATGAACAGGGCCATCTTCAAGTGGAACAGCGGCTGCGACACATACCAACTCGCGCCCTTGGCCCCCAGGAAGACGCGCATCAGCCCAGTGGCCAGCACGGCGACAGCGGCGATGCCGAAGATCATGTCCAACCGTGCCAGGCGTTGCACGACGGCAGCATTCATCCACTCGGTACGGCACAGCGCCGCCTCGCTGGAGAGAAAAACCACCATCGTGAGCAAGGCCAGCAGGTGGATACAGGCCAGAAAAGCTTCCAAAGTCATCGTGATACTCCGTTTTTCCAGAAATCGGCTTGCTCGTAGTGGTGTTTGACAAAATCGATCCACAGGCGCACGCGAAGCGCCAGGTGCTTGCGCTGCTGAAACACCACATAAATACCGTTGGGCGGCGCGGCAAACTCCTCCAGCACCGGCACCAGGCGGCCTGCGGCAATCTCGGCCTCCACCTCCCAGGTGCTGCGCCATGCAATGCCCCAGCCCTGCAGGCACCAGTCGTGCAGCACTTGGCCGTCGGAGCAATCCAGCGGCCCGCCCGGCTTGAAATGCATCACTTCGCTCGTACCACCATCGACCGGCATGCGAAATGCCCAGCCGCGGGTCTGCGAGGCCTCGCTCGACAGGGTCAGACAGTCGTGCTGGGCCAGATCGCTCGGGTGGCGGGGCGTGCCACGGCGGCGCAGGTACTCGGGCGTGGCCACGCACAGACGCCGGTTGTCGGCCACGCGCACACTCACCAGAGATGAATCGGGCAGGTCGCCAACGCGGATCGCACAGTCATAGCCTTCGCCAGCCAGATCCACCAGGCGATCGCTCAGGTTGAGCGAGGCCGTTACCTCGGGGTGGCGGGCATGGTAGAGCGGCAAGAGCGGCGCCACATGGCGACGGCCAAAGCCCGCCGGGGCCGTGACCCGCAAATGCCCGGTGGCCTTGACGCCGCCCGCGCTCACGCTGGCCTCGACATTGGCCAGATCGGTGAGCAGGCGCTGGCAGTCCTCCAGAAAGGCGATGCCTTCATGCGTGAGGGTGAGCTTGCGCGTGGTGCGCACCAGCAGCTTGACGCCCAGGCGCTCCTCCAGCGCATCGAGACGACGGCCCATGATGGCGGGTGCCACGCCTTCGGCCTTGGCGGCGGCGGTGAGGCTGCCGCGCGTAGCAATGGCGACAAATGATTCGAGCTGCTTGAGACGATCCATAGCAAGATTGGCCCGGGCCGTGCCAACCATGGCAACGCGCCCCCGGTCTGCCTATTATCATCGGGGCTCCAAACCGCACCAGCCTGCGCGGCGACTTTGTACGTCCAACCAGCTGCGCTGTTGCGCCCTCGCTTTCAATCACCATGTCCGCCAGCTCCAGCGCCACCTTGAACACCAATGCCGATGCCCTGTGGTTTGCCCCCGCGCAACTGCTGCGCCTGTTTGGCAACAGCCCGGTCGCCATGGCCTACTGGGGGCATGACCAGCGCCTGCGCCTGGCCACGCCCCAGTGGTGTGAGTGGTTCGGCATTCCCAGCACCGGCGTGGCCGGCCAGCTATTGGCCGAAGCCCTGCCCGCCGCCTTTCTGGACGCCCACCGCGATACGCTGCAGGCCGCAGCCCTCGGCCAGCGTCAGCAATTTGATGCGAGCAAGACTGATGCCCATGGCGCCACCGCCTGGCGCCGCATCAGCCTGTCGCCTTATATCTGGCAGGGCAAAGCCAGCCCCAAGACTGCCGATGGCGTGCTGATGCTCATGCAGGACTGCACTGCCGAGTACCGCGCTCGTGCCGAGGAGGCCCTGCTGCATGCGCAACTGGCCGCGCTGTCGTCCACCGAGCAGGAGCGCACCGAGGAGAAGGGCGAACTGCTCAAGCTGCGCACCCTGCTGGACTGGCGCACCGCCATGCTGGCCGAGCACAGCGACATGCTCCAGCTTCTCTCGCACGAGATCCGCCAGCCGCTCAACAACGCGTCAGCCGCCATGCAGGCCACGATGAAGGCCATTGCCGACCTGCATCTGGAACAGACCACCCCCGCCAGCAAGGCCTTGCTGCGGGCAGAGCATGTGCTGCAGCAGGTGATCGGCACCCTGGACAACACGTTGGCAGCTGGCACCATTTTGGCCGTGGGCGGCAAGGCAGGCGCCTCCACCGACACCGACTTGCCCACCCTCGTCAACCTGGTGCTGCACGACATCGCGGCAGACAACCGCCCGCGCATCCAGGTGGTGTGGGACGCCGATGCGCGCACGGTGCAGCTGCACCCTGCCCTGATGCGGCTGACCATCCGCAACCTCTTGAACAATGCGCTCAACTACGCGCCCGCCGACACGCCCGTGCGGCTGCGCATCGCCGAATCGGACGATCCGCTGGCGCTGATCATCGAAGTGATCGACGAGGGGCCGGGGATTTCTGAAGAACTGCGGCCACGCCTGTTCGAAAAAGGCTCGCGCGGTGCAGAGCACCGCCACCGCGCAGGTGCCGGGCTGGGTTTGTTCATCGTGCGCTCTGTGGTGCAATTGCACCAGGGCACGGTGCAAGCCTTGCCGCGCGAACCGCATGGCACCATCATGCGGCTGGAATTGCCCCAAGGTCTGGACGACTGATTCCCCACTACTGAAGACACCATGCTCCCTGCCACGCTTGCCCTGGTCGACGACGACACCGAATACTGCGAATTCCTCGCCCAGCACCTGCGCAACCAGGGCGTGAGGGTTCAGGCCTATGGCGACAGCAGCGACCTGCTGGCCGACATCGAGCCCTATCGTTTCGATTTCTATGTGCTGGATCTGATGCTGCCCGGCGTGGATGGTGCCGAGCTCATCCGCATTCTGCGCAAGCGCACGCAGGCGGGCGTTCTGATTGTCTCGGGGCGTCTGGGGCCGGAGGTGTTTGCCGAAGTCATCAACGCGGGCGCCGACATGTACCTGACCAAGCCGGTCACCTTCGAGCAGGTGGAGCTGGCTATCCGCGCCGTGCATCGCCGCATCATGACCACGGCCAAGACCGCCACTGCCTGGAGGCTCGACAGCCGTCGCAGCGTGCTCACCGCGCCTGACGGCCAGATTGTGGAACTGAGCCCGACGGACCTGCTGCTGATGGAATGCTTTCTGCAAGCCCAAGGCGAAGTGGTGAGCCGTGATCAGATTCGCGATCTGCTGGGCCACAGCAGCGCCGCCGACTCGGACAATAGCCTGCACGCCACCATCTACCGCCTGCGCCGCCGGATTGAAAAAGTCACTCCGCTGGCCGTGCCGCTGCAATCACAGCAAAAGGTCGGCTACCAGTTTCGCGCGCCGCTTGTAGCAGCGTGACATGCCGACTACCAGCGTCACAACACCTGGCATTTTTGGCGCAATAGGCCGCAATAGCCCGCAACAACCGCCTTTTCACCGCATACAGCTGTCAAAATTGAGTAATTTACAAAAAAAACGAGCCATGGCTCGCTTTTTTTGACCCCGCGTGATCCGGGTCGATGGCCGATTACATGGTCATCTTGCTTTCCACGTCGGCCACCTTGCGGCGAGCCAGAGCCAGATTGGCGCGGGCGTTGTCCAGCACGTAGTACACAAAGATGCCCGACAGACGCTGCGATGGGCGGATCAAGTGGTACTGCTTGCCCAACGTAATCAGAATGTCCTCGATGTTGTCGTTCAAGCCCAAGGCCTTCATCGTCTTCATCTTGGCGCGCACCACTTCGGTGTTACCGGCAGCAGCCAGTTCCAGATCCACACCAGTACCGATGCTGCCCAGCATCATGCCGCTGTTGTAATCCACCACGGCAGCACACATGGCGCCGTCCATCGTCATCAGATCATTCAAGCTGTCGTTCAGATTTGCCATGGTTTCCCCACTTTGTTTGACGTAGATCAGTTTCATCACCTTGTTAAGGTGTTAGTGATTCTATTGAGTCACTTCTGACCAGATCAATCATTGAAGATGTTTTGCATTCCGCAAACTGCGACTTTGGGGCCCTGGGCTGCGGAATTTGATAGCAGTTTGGCAAATATGGATATGCGCGGAAAGCGCTTTTTTGCACCGCAACATCGCCCACCACAATCGTAACAAAGCGTGTGTTATTTACGACGATCTGCGCAAGGCCCTATGGCGCTCCTATGCAGCTCGGCGCTATGAAAGCCCGCCCCGGCCACAAGGGCGACGCTGCCTCTGGTGCGTGATTGCTATATTTTCAAAAGCAATAAAGCAAATAAAAACGGGCCTCAAGGGCCCGTTTGAAGAATGACAGGGCTAAGCCCAGGCCATTACATGGTCATTGCACCTTCCACATCGGAGACCTTGCGGCGAGCAAGCGCCAGGTTGGCACGCTTGTTGTCCAGCACGTAGTACACAAAGATGCCGGCCAGCTTGGCCGATGGACGAATGATGTGGTACTGCTTGCCCAGCGTGATCAGGATGTCATCGATGTTCTCGTTCAGACCCAGGGCCTTCATGGTCTTCATCTTGGCGCGCACCACTTCGGTATTGCCAGCGGCGGCCAGTTCCATATCCACGCCAGAGCCAGCACTCGCCAGCATCATGCCGCTGTTGTAATCCACCACGGCAGCGCACATGGCACCGTCGAGGGACATCAGATCGTTCAAGCTATCGTTCAGATTTGCCATGCTTTTCTCCTGTGGGATGAGCGAGCTCTGTGAAAAATTACCGAGCCTCAATGAAAGTGATCATATCTGATCATTTCTGATCTGTATCAACAAACACATTGTTTTGCAGTTGACTCTTCACTCTTTGCACAGGTGGCTTTCAATTTTCATAGCAAAAATCCAATTTAAATCAATGCACTTATAGGATTTATCGCAATTTTTCCAGCTGTTTCATTTGCGATACAACTTGAATATTTGCCCGAAAAACTGACTTTTTATTTCTCTTCATGATCAGAACTGATCATCAACATAGATCTGCTTATGACCGCGAACGGATGATTGCACACTAAAAAGTCATATATCTACGCTTTTTTTGTGGATTGATCACTCCGCAGGTATGCAATACAGTGTTCTGACAGGGTGCCGACAGGTACCGTTTGCTCAGAGACATTGACCGAGGTAGAGACCATGACTGATCGCACCGCCATCCACGGCCTGCAAGTGGCCACCGAGCTGTACAACTTCATCAACCAGGATGTGTTGCCTGGCACCGGCGTGGACCAGGCCGCTTTCTGGCAAGGCTTCGACGCCATCGTGGCCGACCTGGCCCCCAAGAATGCCGCCCTGCTGGCCGAACGTGACCGCCTGCAGGCCGAGCTGGACACCTGGCACAAGGCCAATCCCGGCCCGATCAAGGACATGCAGGGCTACCGCAAGTTTCTGGAGACGATCGGCTATCTGGTGCCACAACCCCAGGGCGCGAAAGCCACGACCGAGAACGTGGACGCAGAGCTGGCCATTCAGGCTGGCCCCCAGCTGGTGGTGCCAATCCTCAATGCCCGCTACGCCCTCAACGCCGCCAACGCCCGCTGGGGCTCGCTGTACGACGCGCTGTATGGCACTGATGTGATCGGCGAAGAAGGCGGCGCCGAAAAGGGCAAGGGCTACAACCCGGTGCGCGGCGCCAAAGTGATCGCGTTCGCACGCGATTTTCTCGATCAGGCCGCGCCTCTTGCATCAGGCTCGCACAAGGATTCGACCGCTTACGCCGTTGAAGGTGGCAAGCTGTCGGTCACGCTCAAGGACGGCAGCAAGACGGGTCTGAAGGACGCTGACAAGTTCGTGGGCTTCCAGGGCGACGCCGCAGCTCCCACGTCTGTGCTGCTCAAGAACAACGGCATTCACATCGACATCGTCATCAACAAGTCCACCCCCATCGGCCAGACCGATGCAGCCGGCGTGTCCGACGTGGTGGTGGAAGCCGCGCTCTCCACCATTCTCGATCTGGAAGACTCCGTGGCCGCCGTCGATGCCGAAGACAAGATCAACGGCTACGCCAACTGGCTGGGTATCCTCAAGGGCACACTGACCGAGTCCTTCGACAAGGGTGGCAAGACCGTGACCCGTGGCCTGAACGCGGACCGCCAGTACACCGGTGCCGATGGCAAGCCCGTCAGGCTCCATGGCCGCTCGTTGATGTTCGTGCGCAATGTGGGCCATTTGATGACCAACCCTGCCATCCTGTGGGGCGCAGACAAGAAGGAAATCCCCGAAGGCATTATGGACGCCGTGGTGACCACCGCCATCGCCATTCATGACCTCAAAGGCAATGGCGCCAACGGCATCAAGAATAGCCGCACCGGCTCCGTCTACATCGTCAAGCCCAAGATGCACGGCCCCGCCGAAGCCGGCTTTGCCAACGAGCTGTTCGGCCGCGTCGAGAAACTGCTGGGCCTGCCCGAGAACACCGTCAAGCTGGGCATCATGGACGAAGAGCGCCGCACCACGGTGAACCTGAAGGCCGCCATTGCCGCTGCACCTGCACGCGTCGCCTTCATCAACACCGGCTTCCTGGACCGCACCGGCGACGAAATGCACACCGCCATGTACGCCGGCCCCATGGTGCGCAAGGCCGACATGAAGGCCAGCGCCTGGTTGCCAGCCTATGAAAAGAACAACGTGCTGGTGGGCCTGGGCCTGGGCCTGCGTGGCCGCGCCCAGATCGGCAAGGGCATGTGGGCCATGCCCGACCTGATGAAAGCCATGCTGGAGCAGAAGATCGCCCAGCCCAAGGCAGGCGCCAACACCGCCTGGGTTCCTTCACCTACCGGCGCCACGCTGCACGCGCTGCACTACCACCAGGTCAACGTGGCCGAGGTGCAGAAGGAGCTGGAAAAGACCAATGCCGACGGCGAGCGCGACAACCTGCTGGGCGCCATCCTGCAGGTACCCGTCTCCAGCAACCCGAGCTGGAGCGATGCCGAGAAGCAGCAGGAAGTGGACAACAACGTGCAGGGCATCCTGGGCTATGTGGTGCGCTGGGTCGACCAGGGCGTGGGCTGCTCCAAGGTGCCCGACATCCACAACGTGGGCCTGATGGAAGACCGCGCCACGCTGCGCATCTCGAGCCAGCACATTGCCAACTGGCTGCAGCACGGCGTGGTGACCGAGGCCATGGTGCGTGACAGCTTTGCCCGCATGGCCAAGGTGGTGGACGAACAGAACGCAGGCGACGCCGCCTACAAGAGCCTCGCAGCCAACCCGCAGGGCGCCGCCTTCCAGGCCGCGCTGGACCTGGTGTTCAAGGGCAAGGAACAGCCTTCTGGCTACACCGAGCCACTGCTGCACGCCTGGCGCCTGAAGGTGAAGGCTGGTCATCATTGATCAAGCCTCCCGAACGAGGGCGATTCACAACCTCCAAAACGGCGCCTTGGGCGCCGTTTTTTTATGCATTCGGTCAACAAAAAACAACTCGCCAAATGGTCACATATAAACGTAAGGCAACAGTAAGATTGGTTATTGATACTTAATTGATTTTCGAAACTAAATATCTAAAAACTATATGAAAGCTCGCTTCTACGCTGCCACACTTGCGCTGGTCGGAGGCACATTCCTTCTGGCTGGCTGTGCCACTGAATCAAACCAACCCGTCGCAGTTGCAAAAACACAATCCGCAGCACGCACTTACCAAGGGCCGCGCAGCCCCATCGCAGTGGGTCAATTCAATAATCGCTCCAGCTACCTGCGTGGAGCTTTTTCCGATGGCGTTGATCGTCTTGGAGGACAGGCCAAGACGACGTTGATCAGCCACTTGCAACAAAGCAATCGGTTCAATGTGCTTGATCGCGACAACATGGCTGAAATCAAACAGGAAGCCAGCCTTCAAGGAACAGCGCAGCAACTCAAGGGAGCAGATTACGTAATCACTGGCGATGTGACCGAGTTTGGCCGCAAGGAAGTCGGAGATAAACAGCTTTTCGGCGTCTTGGGGCGGGGCAAGACACAGGAAGCTTATGCCAAAGTGACGCTGAATGTGGTCAGCATCCGTACTTCTGAAGTCGTGCACTCGGTGCAGGGCGCCGGAGAGTACCAACTATCCAACCGCGAAATCATCGGCTTCGGCGGTACCGCGAGCTATGACTCAACCTTGAACGGAAAGGTGCTCGACCTTGCCATTCGGGAAGCCGTGGATCGCCTGGGCGAAGCCATTGACGCCGGCCTGCTCAAGCCTGCTGCAACTACGCCATCGAGGTAAGCCATATGCAATCGATGGCCTCCTTCACCCGCACCACCCAGTTGGCCCTGCTTTTGGCCATTTTTGCCCTGACCGGATGCGCAACACAAAAAACGCTGTATGCCTGGAACGACTATTCGCCTCAGGTATACCAATATCTCAAAGAAGGCGGCGGATCCGCTGATGGACAAGTCCTCGCCTTGGAAAAAGGCATTGAACAGGCATCAGCGCAAAACGCAAAGTTGCCCCCTGGCTATTACGCACACCTGGGTCTGCTGTACCTCAATACAGGGCACAGCGATCAAGCCATTGCCGCGTGGAATCGGGAAAAGGAGCTTTTTCCAGAGTCTGCCCAGTACATCGACTACCTCATGAATAACATGAAGAAAAACGGAAGCTGACATCGTGTTGAGACATATCGCCAGACTCGCAGCATGGGCTGCAACATTTGCCTTGCTTTCGCAACTGACAGCTTGTACTACAGCTCCCAAAATTGACCGCACAGCATTCCAGACGGCAAAGCCAGCCTCCATCCTCGTGCTTCCCCCTGTCAACGATGCGCCAGACGTCAATGCGACACCCAGTGTGCTTTCGCATGCCACGTACCCGTTGGCTGAAGCTGGCTACTATGTAACGCCGGTCACGCTGGTAACTGAAACATTCCGCCAGAACGGGATGGCCATACCCAGCGATATCCATGACGTGCCATATACCAAGCTGCGGGAGATATTTGGCGCAGATGCCGCGCTGTATATCAAAGTCAATCGCTATGGCACCAGCTATATGGTCATCAGCAGTGCAGCGGTGGTGCAAGTGCAGGCACAGTTGATCGACCTCAAAACTGGCCAGGAGCTATGGAAGGGCCAAGCCAGTGCATCCAGTGAGGAAGGCGGAAACAGTGGCGGAGGCTTGGCAGGGATGCTGATCACTGCAGTGATCAAGCAGGTAATCAACAGCACGACCGATGCATCCCATGGTGTAGCCGGGGTTGCGACCTCCAGATTGCTGGCAGCTGGACGCCCCAACGGCGTACTCTACGGCCCGCGTTCGCCGCTATACGGCAAAGATTGACATGACATGACTTGCCTCGCACGCTCGCTGATGCAGCGTGCGTCATGCATCCATCGAAAAGCACCATCGAGGTGCTTTTCTTTTTGGAGCCGACTGCTCAAATCATGGAAGCTGATTCAGCCCCGCCGCAGCCAGCCAAACCAGATGCACGCAGCCGTTGGAATGCCCAGGGTGAGCCACGCCAGCATGTCGCCAAGGCCGCCGTCGCTGAACAGCGCAGATACCAGTCCGATGCAGGTGAGCAGGCCCATGGCGAGGGGCCAGCCCCACAGCGCCCAGAAGGGGTGGTGCGGCTTCATGGCGAAGTCTCCAGCGATTTTTTCAGCGTTGCCAGGGCAGGCGTCGCCCCATCCGCCTCGGTGGCACTCTCGGCCTTGCGTTCAGGGACGGTGTTGCCCTTTCTGAGCCACAGGTACAGACCGCTGCCCAGCACGATGATGGTGGCGATGTCGAGCAGTGCCCAGAGGATCTGCATCGGCATGCCGCCGTAGTCGCCAAAATGCAGCGGCTGCGACACCAGCAGCGCTGTCAGATACCAGGGCAGTTGGGGCGCCGCCGTCATTTCGGTCGTCTTGGCATCCACCAGCACGGGTTGCAGCAGCTTGGATGTGAAGGGTTCATTGCCCTTGAGAAAGAAGGTGGTGTGGTGCGGGCTGGAGAAGGCCGTGCCGGGGAAGGCAATGAAGGAGAGCTTGGTCTGCGGCGCCTGGGCCTGCGCCACTTCCATCGAGCGCTGCACCGAGCCGCGCTCGGCCACCGGCACGGTAGGCTGGCCCTGGTAGGGCACCATGAGCGCGCTGAGCTGGTCATACTGCCAGTACTTGATGACCAGATCCGCCCAGGTGTTGATCATGCCCGTGGCGCCCACCACAAAGAGCCACACCAGCGTGACGATGCCCAGCAGGTTGTGCAGATCGAGCCACTTGAGGCGTGTGCGCCTGTCGCGCCGCACCGTGCCGAAATCGAGCTTGCGCATGAAGGGAGCGTACAGCACCACGCCGCTGACGATGGCCACCAGAAGCAGCAGGCCCATGAAGCCCAGAAACAGCTTGCCAGGCAGGCCTGCGAACAGGTCGACATGCAGCTTGAACATCACGTACATGAAGCCTTCGTCAAAGCGCGGCTGTGCCAGCACCTGAGCCGTTCGCGCATCGATGGCCACCGAGCGGAAGTCCTCCGTCGGCTCCGGCGTAGGCGTCAGGGTGATGAACCAGAGGTTGTCGTCGTCCGCATCCTTGGAGGCGAACTGCACCACGCGGTCGGGGTGCTGGGCGCGCGCCACTTCCAGCACCTTGTCCAGGCTGGCGTGCGGCGTGCCGGGCGCCATCTTGGGGGTCTCCACCTCGGTGCCCAGCAGGTGGCCGATCTCGTGGTGAAAGATCAGCGGCAGGCCGGTCAGGCATAGCAGCAGCATGAAGACGGTGCAGACAAGGCTGCTCCACTTGTGCAGCCATGCCCAGGTCTTGATGGTTCGGCTCTGCATGGATCAGAACCTGTAGGTGGCGCTGGCCACCACGCTGCGCCGCGCGCCCCACCAGCAGTCACCACGGGCCAGGCAGGTGCTGAAATAAGCCTTGTCCGTTGCGTTGTTGATGTTGAGCGCGTAGCGCCAGTGTTCCGAATCGTAGGCCACCATCAGGTCAAGCAGCGCCACAGAGGGCATGCGAGGGCCACGGTCTGCGCCTTCGATGTCCTGGAAGCCGCTCAGATAGCGCACGCCCGCGCCTGCCGAGAAGCCCGTCACCCCGGCAATGGCAAAGCGGTACTTGCCCCACACCGATGCCTGGTTGCGCGGCATGTCGGTGAGCTTGCGGTCCACATTGGTGTAGTTGTAGTTGGCGATCAGGTCGACGGACTTGGCCAGCGTGGTCTTGAGCTCCAGCTCCAGCCCCTTGTTTCTGGTTGCGTCAACCTGCCGGCCATAGTTGGGGTTGGTGGCGTCGGCAACAATGCGGTTCTTTTCCTTGAGCGAATAGACCGACGCGGTGAAGCTGGTAACCGAGCCTTCGGGCTGGTACTTGACGCCAGCCTCCACCTGCTCGCCGCGCAGCGGCTTGAACAGGCTGCCCGCCACATCGGTGCCCGCCTGCGGCGTGAATGATTCGGTATAGCTCAGGTACGGCGACCAGCCCGAGGGCAGCGCGTACATCACACCCAGGCGTCGACTGTTGGCAGTGGTGGTCTCCGATGCGCTGCCTTCTGAGCCGCTGGTGCTGCGGTCATGGCGCAGCCCGGCCACGAAGATCCACTGGTTCCACTTCATCTGGTCCTGCAGGTAGATGCCCGCATTGCGCTGCGTGGTGCGCGGCCGGTCGGTCAACTCAGTCACCGGCACATAGCCAACGCCATAGACCGGATTGTAGGCATCGATGGTGCTGTAGGCGGAGCCTTCGCGCTTGTCCTGGCGCTGGCGCGAGTATTCAGCCCCCACCAGCAGGGTGTGCTGCACTGCCCCCGTGCCGAAATGGCCTTCGACATGGTTGTCGATGGCGTTCATGCGGGTCCATGCCAACGATTTGTCGTTGTAGCGCCCCAGCAGGCGCTGGCCCGCCGGGTCCTCCTTCCAGCCGCCGGGCAGCGCGAAGGAATCGGCGTAGTGGTAGTGCGAATCGTTGAAGGTGCGCGCAGTGCGCGCATTCTGGCGATAGCTCCACTGGTCATTGAAGCGGTGCTCGAACTGCCAGCCGAAGGTCTTGCGCGTGGTGTCATAGCCATCGCCCGGCTCTCCGATGAAACGGCTGCTGGGCAACTGTCCATTGACGTTGGGCAGAAAGGTACCCTGCCAGGGCAGGAACTGCGCGGTACTGCCGGTCTTGTCCTTCTGCCACAGGCCTTGCAGCGTAAGCGAGGTGGCAGCGCTTGGCCGCCAGGTGAGCGAAGGCGCCAGCAGCGAGCGATCATCGGGCACATAGTCCACCTGGGTGTCAGACTTGCGCTGCAGCGCAATCAGGCGGTACGACCAGGCACCATCGGCACTGAGCGGGCCGGTCAGATCAGCCTGAATCTGCTTGCGGCCGAACGAGCCAAATTGCACGCCCACTTCGCGCGCAGCCTCTGCCTGCGGGCGCTTGCTGACCATGTTGACCACGCCGGCCGCCGTACCGGCACCGAACAGCATGCCCGCCGGCCCGCGCAGCACCTCCACCCGCTCCAGCGTATACGGATCAGGCCGTGCGGTGGCCGTGTACCAGCCAGAGGAATACATCTGCAGCCCATCCAGGTACAGCGACGGCTCGCTGCCCCGGATCAGAAAACTGTCGGTGCGCGAGTCGATCCCATAGGCGTCGGAGCGCACGCCCGCGGCGTAGGTCAGCGCATCCTGCAGGTTGGTGGCTCCCTGGTCGAGTATCTGGTCGCGCGTCACCACCGTGACGGACTGCGGCGTTTCGGCCAATGGCGTGTCGGTCTTGGTAGCGGTGGCAGCATTTCGGGCCCGATAGCCGATCACGGACGAAGTCGCCGTCTCGGCCTCTGTGGATGCGTTGACCCGCACTGTCGGCAGGGTTGCCTCGGCAGGTGTTGCTGCAGACGGCTCCTGCGCCATCGCGACCGAACCCGCAGACAGCGCGACTATCGCGGCCGCAGAATGCACGGCCAGACGCGTGCGGCTGGCAATCGGAAATGAGGAAGCCATTGATGTTATAAATATTAATGAGAATAATTCGCATTCTAATCAAATTATTGAATCAATGCACCTACCGCGCGGGCTTGGTTCATCGGCACAGCCATTGGCTGACTTGCGCTGAAACCCGCACCCAATAGGCCGATGCATTGAAAGTGCATGCCCGCGCCGCTAGCATGCGCACCATGTGGAAAACCAAGACACTCCCGCCCGCCCTCCTGGCCGCTGGCTCGCTCGTTTTCATGCTGGCTGGCTGCGCCAGCAGCGCTTCGCCCCCCGCCACTCCGCTGGGGGACTGGAAGCGCCAGCTGCTACTGCAACACCCGCCAGATGTGCTGTTGCTCGGCGAACAGCACGATGCCCCGGAACACCAGCAGTGGCAGCGCGATACCGTAGCGCAATGGGCCGCGCACGGACGTCTGACTGCCGTGGTGCTGGAGATGGCCGATGCAGGCAACAGCACGCAGGGCCTGCCCGCATCGGCAAGTGAAGCCGAAGTGCAGAAGGCCCTGGCCTGGAATGATGCTGGCTGGCCGTGGAAGAGCTATGGCCCCGCCGTGATGACGGCTCTGCAGGCCGGTGTGCCGGTGTTGGGCGGCAACCTGCCGCGCGCAAAGATGCGCGAGGTGATGCAACAGCCGCAATGGGACACCCACTTGCCGCAACCCGGCTGGCAGCGCCAGCTGGACGCCATCCGCGACGGCCACTGCGGCCTGCTGCCCGATGCGCAGTTGGCGCCAATGGCACGCATACAGCTCGCCAAGGATGCGAGCATGGCCCGCACGGCGCAGCAACAGGTGCAGACAGGCAAGACGGTGATACTGATTGCCGGACGCGGCCATGTGCTGCGCAGCATTGGCGTGCCCAGCTGGCTGCCGCCGGGTACGCGCTCGGTGGTGGTCATCGGGCAGGCAGGCGATGCAGAGCAAGCCCCGCAAGCCGACCGGGACTCGGTCCACTACACCCCCGCCATTGCCGCCAAGGACCATTGCGCCGAGCTGCGCGCCAAGTGGAAGAAATAGGGGCAACGGCAGCGCCTGCGCCAGATCAGGCGGCGCGAAGATCGCGTCAAGCGGGCGAGCGGATGGACAACCGGATCAGCCGTCCACTTTCACATTCGCCTCCTTGATCACTGCCGCCCATTTGGCAACTTCGGCCTTCTGAAAATCTGCCACCTGCGCGGTACTCATCGTCGAGGCATCCATGCCCATGGATTTGAGCCGCGCCTGCATGTCGGGCGTGGCGATGATCCGGGCAATCTCCTGGTGCAGCCGCTGCACAATGGCATCGGGTGTGCCGGTCGGCGCAAAAATCGCCTGCCACGAAGTCACCTCGAAATCACCCAGCCCGTTGATGCCCGATTCGGCCACCGTTGGCACATCCTTCAGCGCCTCAAGCCGCTGCTTCGACGTCACCGCCAGCGCACGCAGCTTGCCGCTTTGGATGTGCGGCGCAGCCACCACCGTGGTGTCGAACATCATGTCCACCTGTCCGCCCATCACATCCTGGATGGCCGGGCCGCTGCCCTTGTAAGGTACATGGGTGAACTTGACGCCCGATTTCCAACCCAACATCTCCAGCGCCAGGTGCTGCGAAGTGCCGGTACCTGCCGATGCGGAAGACAGGCCGCCCTGCCTTTTCTTCGATGCCTCCAGCACGTCCTTCAGACTCTTGTAGGGGCTGTTGGCCGCCACCACCAGCACGAGCGGATTGGTGCCGATCAAGCTGATGGGAGTGAATGATTTGACCGGGTCATACCCCAGCTTGGGGTAGAGACTGATGTTGATGGCGTGCGAGCTGATGGTGCCGCCCAGAATGGTGAACCCATCGGGCTGGGCGCGCGCCGCCAGTTCCGAGCCCACGCTGCCACCCGCCCCGCCCTTGTTCTCGACCACCACCGTGGTGCCCAGCGCCGGGCCCAGTTGCTGCGCAATCAGGCGGCCCAGCGTATCGGTGGTGCCGCCGGTGGCAAACGGCACCATGTAGGTAATAGGCTTGCCCTTGGGCCAGTTACCCTGCGCGCGCACAGCGGCGGGCAGGCAGGCCAGCGCCAGGGGGACGGCAGCGGCTTTCAACAGTTGACGGCGTTGCATGTCTGTCTCCAATCGTGTGGTTCAAAAAGGGGGATGCACCCGTCTTGCTGCGGGTTGGAATGGCTCTTCAAAATATGCACTCAGGTCACTGGCGCCGGGTTGAACAGCACGAGCGCGTTGTACAGCTTCCAGTGCTCGGCCCAGGTTTTTTTCTTGCCGCTGGCCACATCCAGCATCAGGTGAAACAGCTCCCAGCCCAGGTCTTCGATGCTGGCCTCACCATCGGCAATGCGACCCGCATTCACATCCATCAAGTCGTGCCAGCGGCGCGCCAGATCACTGCGCGTGGCCACCTTGATCACCGGGCACTCCGCCAGTCCGTATGGCGTGCCGCGACCCGTGGTGAAGATGTGCAGGTTCATGCCTGCTGCCAGTTGCAAGGTTCCGCAGATGAAGTCGGACGCGGGCGTGGCTGCATAGATCAAGCCCTTTTGCTGCAGCTTTTCGCCGGGTGCCAGCACACCGTCGATGGGTGCCGAGCCTGATTTGACGATGGAGCCCATGGCCTTTTCCACGATGTTGGACAGGCCGCCCTTCTTGTTGCCGGGCGTGGTGTTGGCGCTGCGGTCGGCACTGCCGCGCGCCAGGTAGGCGTCGTACCAGGCCATCTGCTCCACCATGGCCTGCGCCACCTGCGGCGTGCGGGCGCGCGAAGTCAGCTGGTCAATGCCGTCGCGCACCTCGGTCACTTCCGAAAACATCACGCTCGCGCCAGCGCGCACCAGCAGATCAGTTGCAAAACCCACAGCCGGATTGGCCGTGACGCCGCTGAAGGCATCGCTGCCACCGCACTGCACGCCCACCACCAGCGCGCTCGCGGGCACGGTCTGGCGGCGGCGCTGGTTCAGCTTCCGCAGATGCACATCCGCCTGGCGCACGATGGAGTCGATCATGCTCATGAAGCCCACATGCTCTTCGGCCTGCAGGCACACCACATCCAGATTGGCGGCGGACGCAGGGGGTGCGGCTGCATCGCGCTTCAAAGGCAACAACGGCGCTTCGAGCGGCAGCAGGCGCTCGGGCTGCAGCTTTTCGCAGCCCAGGCTCACCACCATCACCTCGCCGCCAAAATTGGGGTTGTGGCTGATGTTGCGCAGGGTACGGATCGGGATCACGGCATCGGGCGCATCAATCGCCACGCCGCAGCCGTAGGTGTGCTCCAGGCCCACTACATCATCGACATGCGGATAGAGGGGCAGCAGCTCCTTTCGGATGCGCGCCACTGCCACATCCACAACACCCGATACGCACTGCACCGTGGTGGTGATCGCCAGAATATTGCGCGTACCCACCGAGCCGTCGGCGTTGACGTAGCCTTCAAAGGTATGGCCCTCAAGAGGCGGCTGCACAGGCGGCTTCACCGTTGCCATGGGCAGGCCATGCAGTTCTGGCGCGGTGGGCATGCGCAGGGTCTGCTCGTTGACCCAGCTGCCGCGCGGCAAGGCGCGGCTGGCATAGCCGATGACCACGTTGTAGCGGCGTACGGCATCGCCTTCGGCCAGATCGGCCAGCGCCACCTTGTGGCCTTGCGGCACCTTGTCCACGAGCGTCATGCCGTCGGCAAACAGGGTGCCCGCAGGCAGGCCACCGTCGTTGGCGACAATGGCCACATTGTCTGCCGGGTGCATGCGGATGTAGAGCGGTTGGTTCGTCATCACGGCGCCCTCACTTCACGGTCATGAACAGGCCGGGCAGCCAGGTGGTGAATGCAGGCACGAAGGTGACGAGCGCCAGCGCAAAGATCAGCGCACCATAGAACGGCCAGATGGTGCGCATCACCGTGCCGACCGAGACCCCGCCAATGGCGCAGCCAACGAACTGCGTGGTGCCCACGGGCGGCGTGTTCAGGCCCAGCGCGCAGTTGATGAGCAGCACGATGCCGAACTGCACCGAACTCATGCCGTAGTGCTGCGCAATCGGCAGGAAAATTGGCGTGCACAGCAAGATGGTGGCAGCCATGTCCAAAAAGGTGCCCAGCACGAACAGGATGACGTTGATCAGCAGAAAGATCATCCACGGTGTGGTGGTGATCTCGGAGAGCATCTGGCCCGTCAGCTCGGCCACGCCATACAGGCTGATCAGGTAGCCGAAGGTGCTGGAGATGCCGATCAGCAGCAGGATGATGCCGGTGTTGCGCACCGCCTTGGAGGCCGCCTTGACAAAGTGCTCCCACTTGATCGACCGGTACACCAGCACCGTCAGCGCCAGCGCATACAGCACTGCCACCACAGCCGATTCCGTGGCGGTAAATACGCCGGACAGGATGCCGCCCAGGATCAGCACCACCACCAAGAGGCCCGGCAGCGCCGCCGCAAAGCTGCGCGCCACAATGTGCCAGCCGGGAAAGGTGCCCGCAGGGTAACCGCGCCTGCGCGCCACCCAGTAGGCCGCTGCCAGGTTGGACAGCGTCAGGATCACGGCGGGGAGGATGGCCGCAAGGATCAGCGCCGCAATCGATACCTTGCCGCTCGCTGCCAGCGCATAGATGATGATGTTGTGGCTGGTGGGCATGAGCGCGCCCACAAGGGCGGCGTGCGTCGTCACGTTCACCGCGTAGTCGGCGTGGTAGCCCTCCTTCTTCATCATCGGAATCATCACCGCGCCCATGGCCGAGACATCGGCCACTGGCGAACCGGAGACGCCGCCAAACAAGGTGCAGGCCACCACGTTCGACATGCCCAGGCCGCCGCGCACATGGCCGATCAGCGCCCGGGCAAAGTTGACGATCCGGTCTGCAATGCCGCCGTACAGCATCAGTTCACCGGCAAAGATGAAAAAGGGAATGGCGAGGAAGGAGAAAACGCTCATGCCCGCCGTCATCTGCTGAAAGCCGACTTCCAGCGGCAGGCCTTCATAGGCCAGTGTGGCCAGCGCCGACAGGCCAATCGAGAACGCCACGGGCACGCCCAGCAGCAGCAGGAGTGCAAACGAGATGCACAGAATCAACAAGGGGGTTGTCATCGCAAGACCTCGGCTGCTCAGTTGGCTTCCACTTCGCGGCCCTGCGCGAGTGCAATGATGTGTTCAATGGAAAACAGCACGATCAGGCTGCCTGCGATAACGGCTGGAATGTATTTCCAGCCCTCGGAGATGCCCAGGGTGGGCAGGCGGTATTCCCACACCGATTCGGCCAGCGACGCGCAGCTGTACGCCATGCAGGCGCCAAACAGCAGCACCAGTGCGTGGATCAGGTATTCCATCTTGGTGCGCAACCAGTCCGGCGCCAGCACCAGAAACGATTCCAGCCCGATATGGCCGGAGTTGCGCACGCCTACGGCAACGCCAAACATGGTGACGTACAGCACCAGCAGCAGCGACAGGCTCTCGGCCCAGGTCGGCGTGTTGTTGAGCACATAACGGCCAAACACCTGCCAGCTCACCGCAGCAATCAGGAGCACCAGGCCCAGCACCCCCAGCCACATGCACCAGCGGGACAATGCGCTGCAAATTTTGGTATACATAGTTTTCAGGCCAGATCAAACCCCAGCGCTTGCACAGCAAGCGCCAGCAGCTATTGTTTTTGATACCGAATCGCCCGACGAGGCTTGCACCAGCCAGGCAACCGTGGCTGTGCTGGTTATTGGGTTTCCTGCGTGCGCTTGACCAGATCCTTGAGCTTGGCATCGGTGATGAACTTGTCGTACACCGGCTTCATCGCGGCCTGGAAAGGCGCCTTGTCGATCTCGATGATTTCGGCGCCGCCAGCCTTCACGATGGCCAGTGATTTGGCTTCGCGCTCGGCCCACTGCTTGCGCATATAGGGCACCGACTCCTTGGCCGCCTGGCGGATCCAGCCTTGCTCCTCGGGCGAGAGTCTGTCGAAGGTGCGCTTGGAGAACAGCAGAATCTCGGGCGCCATCGAATGCTCGGTCTTGGTGAAGTACTTGGCCACCTCGAACGAGCGCGAGCTTTCATAGGTCGGGTAGTTGTTTTCGGCTGCATCGATCAGGCCGGTCTTCAGGCCCGTGTAGACCTCGCCCATCGGCATGGGGGTGGCATTGGCGCCCATCGCTTCGAGCATGCTCACCCACAGATCGGACTGCTGCACGCGCACCTTCATGCCCTTCATGTCGGCAAAGGATTTGACCGGCTTCTTGGCGGTGAACATCGAGCGCGCGCCGCTGTCGTAAAAGCCCAGGCCGACAAAGCCCTGCTTTTCGCAGGCCTTCAGAATCTCCTCACCCACCGGGCCATCAAGCACCTTGTGCATGTGCTCCACCGAGCGGAAGAGAAACGGCATGGTCGGCACAATGGTTTCGCCACAGACATTGTTCATCGCGCCGACGTTCACGCGCACCATGGCGAGCGCGCCGATCTTGGCCTGCTCGATGGTTTCCTTCTCTCCACCCAGCGCTCCGTTGGGGTAGACGCGGATGGTGTGCTTGCCACCAGACAGCGCCTTCAGGCGCTCCCCCATGAACTTGACCGCCTGCACGGTCGGGTAGTCGTCCGGGTGGATATCGGATGAGCGGAATTCCGTTGCGCTGGTAGCCAGCGACAACACACTTGCGGCCAAGGCCACCCACAGTTTGTTGGCTTTCATTTGTCTTCCTCTTTCTCAACAGTTTTCTTTGTCAAACAGCGCCCCACGCTCCGGCGCAGGCCATACCTCAAAAACCTAGCCTCCGGCAAAGGCAGGCTCGGGCAAGCCCTGTACGCCCGGCTGCAGCGCAAACACGCCCCCTGCAAGCGGCTGCTCGGCCAGATCCACGCCATCGGGCCGGATCGATGTGACGTACAGCACATCCAGATTCGCGCCGCCAAACGCACACATCGCCGGTTTCTTGACAGGAACGGCAAGCGACCGGTCCAGCCTGCCATCGGGGGTGAAGCGGTGCACCAGCCCCGCGTCGTTGCCGCAGATCCAGTAGCAGCCATCGGCGTCCACCGCAGCCCCGTCGGGTCGGCCAGGCATGAGCGTCATGTCCACGAACACCCGGCGGTTGCGCGGCGTGCCCGTGGCAATGTCGTAGTCGAAGGCCCAGATCGTCTGCACGCTGGGGTGTGAATCGGACAGGTACATGGTTTGACCGTCAGGGCTGAACGCCAGGCCATTGGGCGTGATCAGCGGCCCCAGCTGTAAATCAGTGGCAGCGCCTGCGGCCAGCTCGCCCGCCCCCAGCCGGTACACCTTGCCCACGGCCTGCGCAGCGGCCATGTCCATGAACATGGTGCCCGCAACAAAGCGGCCCTGGCGGTCGCAGCGGCCATCGTTGAAACGCATGCCGGGCAAGGCGTGCTGCACGGCAGCGAGTGGGCGCACCTGCGCGGCCTCCGCGCCCTCTTCTGCGGTCACCTCGTAGATGCCGTCTTCCAGCCCCGCCACCCAGCGCCGGCCATCGCCATTCCAGGCCGCCATGCAGGCCAGCATCTGCGGCAGTTGCCACTGCGTATGCTGCACCTTGCCTGCCAGCCAGCGGTGGAGAACGCCACGCGGAATATCAGCCCAGTACAGCGCCTGCTCGCAGGCCCGCCACACCGGGCTCTCGCCGGTGGCGTTGCGTGCATCCAAAACGAGTTCGGCACTCATGCCGGCTGGCCTTCAGCGTCACCAAAAGGGCCTTGCGCCGTAAAGGCACCGCCTTGGTAGACCGCCACCGGGTCATTGGCCGCGGGTGCGGGCTGCGCTTCGACCTTGGCGCGCCAGGGCTCGGAGCTGTCCTTGGGCACAAAGCCCAGGTGGGCCGCGGCATGGTTGTCCCACCAGGCGTCGCGGTTGTCGGATGCGCCATACACCACCGTGTGGCCGACGCTCGGGGTGAACAGGCCTTTTTCGATCAGCTGCACCAGGTCGTCGTAGCTGAGCCAGGTGCTCATCATGCGGCGGTCCTTGGGCTCGGGGAAGGACGAACCGATGCGCATGCTGACGGTTTCGATGCCGTAGCGGTCAAAGTAGAAGCTCGCCATGTCCTCACCAAAGGATTTGGACAGGCCGTAGTACCCATCAGGGCGGCGGCGCACATGGGCGTCGAGTCTGTCGCTCTGCTTGTAAAAGCCGATCACGTGGTTGGAACTGGCAAACACCACGCGCCGCACGCCGTGGCGGCGTGCGGCCTCATACAGGTTGAAGATGCCTTTGATGTTGGCTTCCAGCACTTCTTCAAAGGGGCGCTCCACCGATACACCGCCCATGTGCACAATGGCATCGCACCCGGCCACCAGCGCGTCAACCGCCTGCTTGTCTGCCAGATCGCAAAACACCACTTCCTCGCTCGTATCACGAGCGGGCGCCATGCCTGCCACGTCCGACAGGCGCAGCACCTCGGCATAGGGGCGCAAGCGTTCGCGCAGCACTCTGCCCAGACCGCCGGCAGCGCCGGTCAACAACAAACGATGCACTCTCAAAGGCTGGCTCATAAATGTTCAACATCCGGGGTTAGTGATATGTTGTCATACAACATGTTGCGATTATCATCAGAGCCATGAGCAAGCCGACTTCGGAATTACCCCAATCTCCTGCAATTTTTTCCAGCCCGGATGCTGGCGCCCTGCGCAACAAGGCCAACCGGGGCAGCCGCAACCTGGCCAACCTGTTGTCCGAAGAGTTTGAAACCAAGATCCGGCAGGGCCTGCTGGGTGAAGGCGACAAGCTGCCCACCGAGTCGGAACTGGTGCGCAGCTACGATGTCAGCCGCACCGTCGTGCGCGAAGCGCTGTCCAAGCTGCAGGCGTCGGGCCTGGTGGAGACGCGGCACGGCATTGGCACCTTTGTGTTGCCTGCGCGCCAAAGCCCGGGCCTGGTGCTGAGCGCCAGCGAGTTGAGCGAGTCGGTTGACGTGCTCGCCGTGCTGGAATTGCGCATCAGCCTGGAGACCGAGGCTGCGGGCCTTGCCGCCCAGCGCCGCCAGCCTCAGCACCTGCACGCCATGCTGCAGGCGTTGCAAGCCTTCGAGATCAACTTTGCCGCCGGGGCAGAGACCGTCAGCCACGACCTCGCATTCCACCTGAGCATTGCCCAGGCAACGGGCAACCGTTACTTCCAGGATATCTTGCAGCACTTTGGCAGCATGCTGATTCCGCGCACCCGCATTGCGTCCATCGACAAGCCCGCACGCGATCCGGACTATCTGCGCCGCGTCAATCGTGAGCATGAAGAGATTTATGCCGCCATCGAACGGCAGGACGCCGATTCGGCCCGTGCCGCCATGCGCATCCACCTGACCAATTCACGCGAACGCCTGCGTCTGGCACAGCGCCAAAGCGCAGGCGCCACCTCCCAGGACGCCTGATCCAAGAACGTGTTTACGATCTCCTCGCGCCGCGACAGTGGCTCTGCGGGCTGGAGTGAGATCGTAAACACGCTCTAAGCAGCAAACCCTTCGGATCGGGCAACCAAGGGCTCCGGGCGCGCATACAAACCCGCCCAGAGCCTGTAGCGCCTTTCTGCAGCGCCTTCCTCCCGGTCTTTCATCCGCTGATTCGAGCAATCTAGGTGTTAACCTGCAGATGCGGTGCCTTTACATTCTGATTTTAAGTTGTATGATGACTTACAACAACTCAGGAGACAGCACCCCATGATCACCCGCGCCCGGTTTCTCCATACCGCGCTGGCCTTTGCAGCCAGCGCCGCACTCGGCCCGGCTCTGGCTGCCGATGCCTGGCCAAGCAAGCCCATCCGGCTGGTTGTGCCCTATCCGCCCGGGGGCAGCTCCGACATCATTGCGCGCTCGATCGGCCAGCTGATCTCGCAGGAGTTGAAGCAACCGGTTGTCATCGACAACAAGCCCGGCGCCAATGGCAACCTGGGCGCCGAGCTGGTAGCCCGGGCCCAGCCCGATGGCTACACCTGGCTGCTGTGCGATCTGGGTGCGCTGGCCATCTCGCCATCCATCTACACCAAGCTGGCTTTTGACCCGAGCAAGGACTTGCGCGGCGCCGCCATGCTGGCCTATTCGCCGCACATGCTGGTGGTGCACCCTTCGGTACAGGCAAGCAACCTGCAGGAGCTGGTGGCACTGTCGAAAAAGCAGGACTTGAATTTTGCCGTGACGGCCACCGGCAGCGCCCCACACCTGGCGGGGGTGGAGCTGGCCCGCATCACCGGCGCCAAGTGGGTGTATGTGCCCTACAAGGGCGGTGTGCAATCAGTGCAGGACACCGTCGCCGGCCAGACCCAGGTGCTGATGAATGGCATGCTGGCCACCTACCCACAGGTGCAGAGCGGCAAGCTCAAGCTGCTGGGTATCTCCAAGGAAAGCCGCATGCCGTTGATCGCCGATGTGCCCACGCTGGCCGAGCAAGGCGCCAAAGGTTTTGCATCCGGCACATGGCAGGGCGTGGTGTTGCCCGCCAAGACGCCGGATGCCGTGGTCCAGCGCGTCAACCAGGCGCTGCTGGCAGCCATCCGCACGCCCGATGTGCGGGCCCGCCTCACCGGCCAGGGCGCCGAGGTCGTCACGATGACACCGGCCCAGACCGACCAGTTCTTCAACGCCGAACGCCAGCGCTGGCGCACGGTTGTTCAATCCGCCAACCTGCAGCTGGACTGATCACCACTGCGGTTGCTCCCCCTTACTCGTTCTTGAAAGATTTTCTATGACCACCATGAGCCCCCAGGATGTGAAGCACGTGATGAGCTCCGGCCTGCTGTCCTTCCCCGTGACCGATTTTGATGCGCAGGGCAACTTCAACGCCAAGGGCTATGCATCGCGCCTGGAATGGCTGGCGCCCTATGGCGCAAGCGCACTGTTCGCTGCGGGCGGCACGGGCGAATTCTTCTCGCTCACGGCAGACGAATACCCAGAGATCATCAAGACCGCCGTCGACACCTGCAAGGGCAAGGTGCCCATCATTGCAGGCGCTGGCGGCCCCACGCGCTTTGCAATCCAGTGCGCGCAGGCCGCAGAGGCAGCTGGCGCCCATGGCATTCTGCTGATGCCGCATTACATGACCGAGGCCAGCCAGGAAGGCCTTGCCGCACACGTGGAAGCGGTCTGCAAGAGCGTGAAGTTCGGCGTCATCATCTACAACCGTGGCCAGAGCAAATTCACGCCCGAGACCGTGGCGCGCCTGTGCGAGCGCAACCCCAACCTGGTGGGCTTCAAGGATGGCGTGGGCGACATCGAGGCCATGTCGGCCATGTACCTGACGATGGGCGACCGCCTGGCCTACCTGGGCGGCCTGCCCACTGCGGAGGTGTATGCGGCCGCGTACAAGGCACTGGGCACTCCGGTGTACTCGTCTGCAGTGTTCAACTTCATCCCCAAGACTGCAATGCGCTTTTATGAAGCCGTGCGCACCGACAACCATGCCACCCAGCACCAGTTGCTCAAGGACTTCTTCATGCCTTACCTGAAGATCCGCAACCGCAGCGCAGGCTATGCCGTCTCCATCATCAAGGCCGGGGCCAAACTGGTGGGCCACGACGCAGGCCCGGTACGCACACCACTGGCCGATTTGAAGCCGGAAGAGGTCGACATGCTCGCAGCCTTGATCAAGAAGGTTGAAGGCTGAACCTGCCACCACTGCCTGCCCGCAGGGCAGGCGCACCCCTTTTCACCATGACTGAAGCCACCCGTCCCCGTGTCCTGCAAATGGGCAAGATGCCCTTGCCCGCGCTGGATGCCGATCTGGCGCGCGAATTTGACATCACCGTTCTCAGCGAGCAGCCGGACCCGGCGCAGTTTCTTGCACGGCATGGCGCGGAGTTCGAATACTTCGTCACCTCTGCCGGCATGGGCGCGCCCGCCCAGGTGATTGAGGCCCTGCCCCGCCTGCGCTGCATCAGCAGCTTTGGGGTAGGCTTTGATTCGCTGGACCAGGCCTCCATCCTTGCGCATGGTGCCCGCGTGGGCTACACCCCCGGCGTGCTGGACGATTGCGTGGCCGACATGACCTTTGCCCTGCTGCTGGACGCCGCACGCCACGTGTCTGCCGCCGACCGCTTTGTGCGCGCAGGCTTGTGGCCGCAGCAGCGCTTTGGCGTCTACACCCGAGCATCGGGCAAGCGCCTGGGCATTCTGGGCATGGGCCGCATCGGCCTGCAGGTGGCGCGGCGTGCCAGCGGTTTTGACATGCAGGTGGCCTACCACAACCGGCGCCCGGTAGCAGATTCCGCGCACCGGTACCTGGCCTCTCTGCAAGAGCTGGCGGCGTGGTGCGATTTCCTCGTCATCACGGCTGCGGGCGGCAGCGCAACGCAGCACCTCGTCGATGCCAAGGTGCTGCAGGCGCTGGGGCCGCAAGGCTTTCTCATCAATGTGGCGCGCGGCAGCGTGGTGGACGAGGCCGCGCTGTTGCATGCCTTGCAAAACGGCACCATCGCCGGGGCGGGCCTTGATGTATTTGAAGATGAGCCTCGCCCACTGCCCGGCCTTTTGCAGCAGGACAATGTGGTGCTGGCCCCGCATATTGCCAGTGGTACGCAGGAAACGCGGCGCGCCATGGCAGATCTGGTGCTCGCCAACCTGCGCAGCTTTATCGCCCACGGCAGCCTGGTGCAGGAAGTTCCCTGGTCGCAAGCCGCTGCTGCAGCACGCACCGAATGACAGAACCGCAGAGAGACACGCCCATGGCTCCAACACCCACCATCACCGAGATCGAAGTCATTCCCGTAGCAGGCCGCGATGGCATGCTGATGAACCTGAGCGGCGCGCATGCGCCCTTCTTCACCCGCAACGTGGTGCTGGTGCATGACAGCAGCGGCCACACTGGTGTGGGCGAGGTGCCGGGCGGCGAAGGCATACGCCAGGGGCTCGAAGACAGCAAGGCCGCGCTGCTGGGCCAGCCCATTGGCCAGCACCTGCAATTGCTGCAGAAGGTGCAGCTGCTGCTGTCAGGCCGCGACAGCGGCGGCCGAGGCCTGCAGACGTTTGACCTGCGCATCGCCATCCATGCCGTCACGGCGGTCGAATCTGCCTTGCTCGACCTGCTGGGCCAGCATTTGGGAGTGCCCGTGGCAGCCTTGCTGGGCGAGGGCCAGCAGCGCTCGCGCGTCGAAATGCTGGGCTACCTGTTCTTCGTTGGTCCGTCCGAGAAAACCGACCTACCCTACATCCAGCCGGGCGATGACCACACGGACAACGACGCCTGGAGCCAGACCCGCCACCTGACGGCCATGACGCCCGAGGCCATCGTGCACCAGGCAGAGGCCGCGCATGCGCGCTATGGTTTCAACGATTTCAAGCTCAAAGGCGGTGTGCTGTCGGGCGAAGAAGAGGTACAGGCAGTGACCGCGCTGGCGCAACGCTTTCCACAAGCGCGTGTCACGCTCGACCCCAATGGCGGCTGGCTCCTGAAGGACGCCATCCGCCTGATGCGCGACATGCACGGCGTGCTGGCCTATGCGGAAGACCCCTGCGGGGCGGAAGGCGGCTTTTCGGGCCGCGAGGTGATGGCCGAATTTCGCCGCGCCACCGGCCTGCCGACGGCCACCAACATGGTGGCGACCGACTGGCGCCAGATGGTACATGCGCTGTCGCTGCAGTCGGTCGACATCCCGCTGGCCGACCCGCACTTCTGGACCATGGCCGGCTCCGTGCGCGTAGGCCAGACCTGCCGCGACTGGGGCCTCACATGGGGCTCGCACTCCAACAACCATTTCGACATTTCGCTGGCCATGTTCACCCACGTAGCCGCAGCCGTTCCCGGCAAGGTCACCGCCATCGATACGCACTGGATCTGGCAGGACGGCCAGTTCCTCACGATCAACCCGTTCCAGATCAAGGATGGCTTCGTCGATGTGCCCCAGACCCCGGGGCTGGGCGTCATCGTCGACCGTGCAGCACTGCAGCGCGCCAATGCCTTGTACATGGAGCATGGCCTGGGAGCACGCAACGATGCCATGGCCATGCAGTACCTGATTCCCGGCTGGCAGTTCGACCCCAAGCGCCCGTGCATGGTGCGTTGATTACTATTTATTTCATAGCATTCTGCGCCAACCTATCGGGCGCCAGAGGCCTTTTTATCAAAATACCACCATGACGATCTACAACAACCTCATCAACGGCAACTGGACTGCGGGCCATGCCACCACACCCAACACCAACCCCAGCGATCAGGCCGATGTGATTGGCGAATACGCGCAAGGCGATGCAGCCGATGTGAATGCAGCGGTGGCTGCGGCGCAGGCGGCTTTTCCCGCCTGGAGCACCTCGGGCATCCAGGCACGCCACGATGCGCTCGACAAGATCGGCAACGAGATTCTGGCCCGCAAGGACGAGCTGGGCGACCTGCTGGCACGCGAGGAAGGCAAGACCCGCCCTGAAGCCATTGGCGAGGTGGCGCGGGCAGGCCAGATCTTCAAGTTCTTTGCGGGCGAATGCCTGCGCCTGGCCGGTGAGAGCCTTCCATCGGTGCGCCCCGGCATTGGCGTGGAGATCACGCGCGAGCCCATTGGCGTGGTGGGCCTGATCACGCCGTGGAATTTTCCCATCGCCATTCCGGCGTGGAAGATTGCCCCGGCGCTGGCCTTTGGCAACTGCGTGGTCCTCAAGCCTGCCGATCTGGTGCCGGGCAGCGCCTGGGCGCTGGCCGACATCATCCACCGCAGCGGCATCCCTGCGGGTGTTTTCAACCTGGTCATGGGCCGGGGTCGCGTCATTGGTGAAGCCCTGGTACAGCACCCCGATGTGGCTGCCATCAGCTTCACCGGGTCGGTAGGCGTGGGCCGCGGCATTGCCGAAGCCTGCGTCAAGAGCGGCAAGAAGGTACAGTTGGAGATGGGAGGCAAGAACCCCCAGGTGGTGCTGGACGATGCCGACCTGGCCCAGGCCGTGGAGCTGTCGGCGCAAAGCTGCTTCTACTCCACCGGCCAGCGTTGCACAGCATCGAGCCGCCTGATCGTGACCGAGAAAATCTACCCGGCCTTCATCGCAGCCTTGCAGGCCCGCATGGCCAAGCTCAAGGTGGGCGATGCGCGCGCAGCAGGCACCGACATTGGCCCCGTGGTCAGCCAGGCACAGCTGGAGCAGGACCTGAGCTACGTGGAAATCGCCAAGGCGGAAGGCGCCGTGCTGGCCGCTGGTGGCGAGCGCATTGGCTGCCACACGGGCAGCGGCAAGCAGGGCTTTTTCCTGCAACCCGCCTTGTTGGTGGACAGCACGCCTGCCATGCGCATCAACCGCGAAGAGGTGTTTGGCCCGGTGGCCAGCGTGATCCGCGTGCGCGACTATGACGAGGCGCTGGCCGTGGCCAACGACACGCCATTCGGCCTGTCGGCAGGCATTGCCACCACGAGCCTGAAATACGCCACGCACTTCAAGCGCCATGCGCAGGCTGGCATGGTGATGGTGAATTTGCCCACGGCGGGCGTGGATTACCACGTGCCCTTTGGCGGCCGCAAGGGCTCAAGCTACGGCCCGCGTGAGCAAGGCCGCTATGCGCAGGAGTTCTACACCACCGTCAAAACGGCATACACCCTGGCATGAGCACGGCAAGTACCGGCCACGCACCGGCGCCTGTGACATCGACATGGCGCAGCCCTGCCGTGGTGGCCGGTGTGGCGCTGCTGTGCTGCCTGCTATGGGGCAGTTCGTATCCGGCGATCAAGGGCGGCTATGCGCTGTTCTCCATCGCGCAGTCCGATCTGCCTAGCAAGCTGCTGTTTGCAGGTTGGCGTTTTGTGATGGCGGGCGGCTTTGTGCTGCTGGTGGCAGCTGCCATGGGCAAGCCTGCGCTGCAGACGTTTCGCGCACATTCGCGCCAACTGCTGGTGCTGGGCGCTACGCAGACCAGCCTGCAATACGTGTTCTTCTACCTGGGCCTGGCCTACACCACTGGCGTCAAAGGCGCCATCATGAACGCCACGGCCACCTTTTTCAGCGTGCTGATAGCACATGGGTTCTACGCCAACGACCGGCTCACGCCTGCCAAGGCTCTGGGCTGCGTGATCGGCTTTGCTGGCGTGCTCACGGTAACGCTGGGCGGCAGCGGCGAGCTGGGTGGGGCTTTCAGCTGGCTGGGCGAAGGCTCGGTGGTGCTGGCGGCGCTGATCCTGGCGGCATCCAGCATCTACGGCAAGCAACTGTCGCAAACCGTGGATGCCATGGCCATGACCGGCTGGCAACTGGGACTGGGCGGCGCGCTGCTGGTGCTGATAGGCTGGGGCAGCGGCGGCCAGATGGGCCTGCCTTCCTGGCAGGCGCTGGCGCTTCTGGTGTATCTGGCCCTGCTGTCCTCGGCCGCCTTCACCTTGTGGAGCCTGCTGCTTAAGCACAACCGGGTCAGCCAGGTGACGATCTACAACTTCACCGTGCCCGTTTTTGGCTCCGTGCTGTCGGCGTGGTTTCTCGGGGAGACTCTGTGGGCTTGGCACTATGTGCTGGCCCTCGCCATGGTGTGCCTGGGCATCTGGCTGGTGACGCGAGAAGCACGGGGAGCGCGCAAATCGGGAAACGCATAACCCGGGCCAGAAATAGCGCGCACACTCGGGTACTGCAGCTGGCGGAAAATAGCGGGCATGAAACTCCTGCCCGACCTGTCTCTGCCGGTAAGCGCCGACATCAACGACCCCAAGCCGTTCATCCTCTACCACGGGCGCAGCTGCCCTGATGGCTATGGCGCCGCGCTGGCAGCCTGGCTGTTCTTTGGCGGCAAGGCAGAGTTCCGCGGCCTGGACCACGGCGAAATCCAGACAGTGGACGACCTGGGCGACCTGAATGGCCGCACCATCTACATCCTCGATTTCGCCTTTGGCCCCGAGCTGCTGGCCGCCATTGAAGCCAAGGCCCACAAGCTGGTGCTGCTGGACCACCACAAGAGCGCCGCAGAAAAGCTGACCGGCTACCGCTGCACCTGCGGCGTGGTGCACTTTGACATGAACAAGTCCGGTGCGCGCCTTGCGTGGGAGTTTTTCCACCCGTCCGAAGCGATCCCAGCCCTCATCCTGCACATTGAAGACCGCGATATCTGGCGCTGGCAGTATCCCGAGAGCGGCGCTTTCCTGGCGGCGCTTGACATGGAGCCGCGCACATTCGAGCGCTGGGCCGAGATTGCTGCCTTCACGCCCGAGCAGCTGGCAGCCTTCATGGCACGCGGCGGAGCCATGGACGAAAAGTACCTGAAACTGTGCAGCGATATCGCCGAGGGAGCGCAGCCTGTTGTCTTCAACGGCATTGCAGGCCTGATGGTGAACGCCCCCGGCATGTTCCACAGCCAGGTGGGCGATATTCTGGCCAAAAAGAGCGGCAGCTTTGCGCTGATGTGGAGCGCCAACGAAAAAGGCGTGAAATGTGGCCTGCGTTCACGCTCCGATTTCAACTGCATTCCGCTCGCAGAAAGCATGGGCGGTGGCGGACATGCGCAGGCCTGCGGTTTTCGCATGGGTGCAGACCGCCTGCCGGAGTTGCTGGCTGGCAGCCTGACCGCGCGGCCCGAGGACGCCCTGCCAGCCCCCCGCCCCGCACCTGCAACCGCAGCATGAGCAATACCAGCCCCCAGGCGCAGCGGTGTCCGCTCTGCGGACAGCACAACCAGTGCGCTGTCGCCCAGGGCCTGCCAGCAGAGCAATGCTGGTGCATGACGGCGCAGATCAGCCCGGAAGCACTGCAGCGTGTACCTGCCGCCGAACGCGGCCAGCGCTGCATCTGCCCCGCCTGCGGGCAAGCCACCGTTGGCTTGGACACAGCAGGCGCTGGTGCTCAGGCGCCAAAGTTGCGATAATTATTGCCACTCAACGCAAGCCTGCCAAGCGCACCAAGCTATTAAATTCATAGTATCTCGTACGCAAGGGCGATCCAGGTTTGCGCCGTCGCACGCCATCCATCATGCATATCAGCAACCACAATGCCCAAGATCTGCGCGCCCTGTACGGCGAGCGCTTCCGCTGGTATCTGCTCTTTACCGTGATGATCGGCACGATGGCGTCGATCATCTCGTCCACCATCTTCAATGTGGCCATTCCGGCCATGAGCCACCATTTCCAGCTGGGCCAGTCGCGCGCGCAGTGGGTGACATCGTCGTTCATGGTGGCCACCACGGTGGCAATGCTGACCACCCCCTGGCTGCTGACGCGCTATGGCTACCGCAACACCTATCTGGGCGCCGTCGTCCTGCTGATGCTTGGCGGCATCGGGGGCGGCTTCAGCACCGATTACAACCTGGTGCTGGTCGCACGCGTGGTCGAGGGCCTTGCCGCTGGCGTGATTCAGCCCATTCCGGCCATCATCATCCTGCACGCCTTTGCACCCAATGAACAAGGCCGCGCCAATGGATTGTTCGGCATGGGCATTGTGCTGGCGCCTGCCATCGGCCCGAGCGTGGGCGGATTGCTGGTGGACTGGATGGGTTGGCGCTCGGTGTTCTTCATGGTGGTGCCGCTGTGTCTGGCCTCGATCTGGTTGGGTCTGCGGTACGTGCCCATCAATGCTCCAGGCGGCGCATCGGCCGACCGCAAAGGCAAGAGCCTCGACTGGATTGGTCTGGGCATTGCCACGGTGGGCACCATCTGCCTGCTCAACGGCCTCGTCGCACTGCATGGCACCAGTTGGCAGGAAAGCGCTGTGCTGCTTGCCATCGCCCTGGCATGCTTTCCGGGGTTTGTGGCATGGGAAAAGCGCATGCTGGCCCGTGGCGAAAAGCCGCTGATGGATCTGCGCCTGTTTGCCTGTAAGCCCTTTGCCGCCGGCTGTATTGTCGCCTTCATCTACGGCACCGCGCTGTTTGGATCCACCTACCTGCTGCCGGTGTTCATGCAACTGGGGCTGTCTTACTCTGCTTCAGTGGTGGGAACCACCATGCTGCCCGCAGGCCTGGTGCTGGGCGGCGTGATCGCCCTGGCGGGCCGCATGGCCGACCGCACACCGGCCCATTGGCTGGTGATAGGCGGGCTGGCGCTGCTGGCACTGTCATTTGTGCTCACAGGCGTGCTGCAGCCCGGCTCGTCACTGTGGCTGCTGGTGGGCTACACCGTGCTGGGCCGCATTGGCCTGGGCTTTATCCTGCCCTCGCTCACCCTTGGCAGCATGCGCCCGCTGGACAAAAGCCTCATCTCGCAAGGCTCCAGCACATTCAGCTTTCTGCGCATGCTGGGTGGTGCGGCTGGCGTCAGCCTGTGCGGCATCTTTCTGGAGTGGCGCGTGGGCTACTACGCTGCGCAATCGGCGGCGGTAGAGATTGCCATGGCAGAGCGCGTGTCCGCTTTCCGCGATACCTTTGCCTTGCTGGCTGTTGTGTGCGTGCTCGCAGGCATCGCCGCGCTCCAGCTGCGCGCACGGCCAACGCCTGCGGCGCACTGATAGCGGCTGAGGATGGTCTACACTAGGTCTTCAGTGCGTTTTGAGAGTGTTCTGCCATGTGCCAATTGCTGGGGATGAACTGCAACACCCCCACCGATATCAACTTCAGCTTTACCGGCTTTTCGCAGCGTGCCGGCAACACGGACCACCACAGTGACGGCTGGGGCATTGCCTTTTTCGAAGAAGGCGGCCTGCGCCACCTGGTGGATCACCACCCGGCCGCGGATTCGCCGATGGCGGAGTTGATCCGCCGCTACCCCATCAAAAGCCGCAATGTCATTGCACACATCCGCAAGGCGACACAAGGCCGCGTGCTGCTGCAGAACTGCCACCCCTTTGTACGAGAACTCTGGGGCAAGAACTGGGTCTTTGCCCACAATGGCGATCTGAAGGACTTTCGTCCGCGTCTGCATGCACATTTCCGCCCTGTTGGAGATACCGACAGCGAACACGTGTTCTGCTGGATCATGCAGGAACTGTGGAAATCCCACGCAGGCACGCCAAGCATCGCAGAGCTCACACACACTCTGCGCGATCTGGCGGCCCGCATTGCGCCGCATGGCACCTTTAATTTTCTGCTCTGCAACGGCGATGCACTCTGGGCCCATGCCACCACATTCCTCTGCTACACGGAGCGTGCACACCCGTTCTCGCATGCGCACCTGAGCGACGAAGACCTCAGCCTCGATTTCTCCACCTGCACCACGCCACAGGACCGCGTCGCCGTCGTTGTCACAACCCCTCTCACCACCAATGAAGAATGGACGCACTTTCAACCCGGTGAGCTAATGGTATTTGACCAGGGACGGCGGCTATTTCTGTAAATGTGCTGAGCATTAAAAACGGCTCCTTCCAGGAGCCGTTGCCAACCGCCACAATCAAACCATCAGGCCTGTTGCAGTCGATCAGCGCGCATGCAAGCTGCTGCGGTAAAGAGCACATCGGTGGACGAATTCAGCGCGGTCTCGGCAGAGTCCTGCACAACGCCGATGAGCATCCCCACCATCACGACCTGCATCACCACATCGTTACTGATACCAAACAGACTGCAGGCCAGCGGAATCAGCAGCAGCGAGCCCCCTGCCACACCGGATGCACCGCATGCGCACAGCGCCGACACAACACAGAGCAGTATTGCAGTCGGTAACGCCACCTGAATACCCATGGTGTGAGCCGCCGCCAGTGATAACACGCTGATCGTGATGGCAGCACCTGCCATATTGATCGTGGCACCCAGCGGAATGGCAATGGAATAGGTATCCCGATCCAGGCCCAGCTTTTCGGCCAATGCCAGGTTGACTGGAATGTTGGCCGCTGAGCTACGCGTGAAAAAAGCCGTCACCGCACTCTCGCGCAAGCAAGTCAGAACCAAGGGATAAGGATTCGCACGAATGACTGCTCCCACAATCAAAGGGTTCACCACAAGAGCAACAAAAAGCATTGCACCAACCAACACCAGCAGCACACGCACATAGCCCACCAGGGCATCGGCGCCTGCCTCTGCAAAGGTAGACGCAACCAATCCCAAAACACCAAGGGGCGCCAGGCGAATCACCCACTGAATCACCTGCGTGATTGCCCCTGCGGCATCCTGGATCATTTGCCTGGAGCTCTTCGCCGCATGACGGAATGCAAAACCCAAAGCGATCGCCCAGGCGAGCACTCCAATATAGTTACCCGCCATCAAAGCGTGCACCGGGTTATCTACCACCTGCATCAGCAGATCCAGCATGACTTGCGAGACATCCTTGGGCGCCTGGCTCACATCGGCAGCGCCTTCCAAATGCAAAATGGTAGGAAAGAGCATGCTGGCAGCAACACCTACAAGCGCTGCAGCGAAAGTGCCCACAAGATAGAGAGCCAACACGGGCCGCATATGCGTCGCGGCACCCTTGCGCTGCCCACATATCGCAGCCATAACCAAAATGAGTACAAGAATCGGTGCCACCGCCTTGAGAGCCGAAACAAACAATTTGCCCAGAATGGACAATCCACTTGCGCCCTCTGGCGTCAGGTATCCAATGGCTACGCCCAATACCATCGCGCACATGATTTGTGCCACCAGGCTGGTTCGCAGCACCACACGCGTCAACGAAGAAAACATAATCAGTCAAAAATCTGCAAGCGCGATCCGCGCAAATACCATGAGGTTTTGCCCCTAAATAATCCGCCTGTTTCGAGCCCGTAAAAGCAAAACCCCCGCAGTCGAAGACTGAGGGGGTTTAGGAATAAAAGCCTGACGATGACCTACTTTCACACGGGAATCCGCACTATCATCGGCGCGAAGTCGTTTCACTGTCCTGTTCGGGATGGGAAGGAGTGGTACCAACTTGCTATGGTCATCAGGCATAACTTTTTGCTTTGCTGCCAGGTTTGTTAGGCAGCGCAGCGAATTCATAGAGTCTTATCAGCTAAATTTGATTGCGCTTTGGGCATAACTGCAGTTGCAGTGTCTTTGCATGCATCCCATCTAAGGGAGGGATCATCAAAGTTATAGGGTCAAGCCGCACGAGCAATTAGTATTGGTTAGCTTAACGCATTGCTGCGCTTCCACACCCAACCTATCAACGTCCTGGTCTAGAACGACTCTTTAGGGGGTCAAGCCCCCGGCAGATCTCATCTTGAGACGAGTTTCCCGCTTAGATGCTTTCAGCGGTTATCTCTTCCACACTTAGCTACTCGGCAATGCCACTGGCGTGACAACCGATACACCAGAGGTGTGTCCACTCCGGTCCTCTCGTACTAGGAGCAGGCTCTCTCAAATCTGCAGCGCCCACGGAAGATAGGGACCAAACTGTCTCACGACGTTTTAAACCCAGCTCACGTACCTCTTTAAATGGCGAACAGCCATACCCTTGGGACCGACTACAGCCCCAGGATGAGATGAGCCGACATCGAGGTGCCAAACACCGCCGTCGATATGAACTCTTGGGCGGTATCAGCCTGTTATCCCCAGAGTACCTTTTATCCGTTGAGCGATGGCCCTTCCATACAGAACCACCGGATCACTATGTCCTGCTTTCGCATCTGCTCGACTTGTCAGTCTCGCAGTTAAGCACGCTTATGCCATTGCACTATCGTCACGATGTCCGACCGTAACTAGCGTACCTTCGAACTCCTCCGTTACGCTTTGGGAGGAGACCGCCCCAGTCAAACTGCCTACCATGCACTGTCCCCGATCCAGATCATGGACCAAGGTTAGAACCTCAAACACACCAGGGTGGTATTTCAACGTCGGCTCCAGGTGAACTAGCATCCACCCTTCAAAGCCTCCCACCTATCCTACACAGATCTGTTCAAAGTCCAATACAAAGCTACAGTAAAGGTTCATGGGGTCTTTCCGTCTTTCCGCGGGGAGATTGCATCATCACAAACATTTCAACTTCGCTGAGTCTCAGGAGGAGACAGTGTGGCCATCGTTACGCCATTCGTGCAGGTCGGAACTTACCCGACAAGGAATTTCGCTACCTTAGGACCGTTATAGTTACGGCCGCCGTTTACTGGGACTTCAATCAAGAGCTTGCACCCCATCATTTAATCTTCCAGCACCGGGCAGGCGTCACACCCTATACGTCCACTTTCGTGTTTGCAGAGTGCTGTGTTTTTATTAAACAGTCGCAGCCACCTATTCTTTGCAACCGCTTTGGGCTCCATTTGTTCAACTTCACCTACTTGCGGCACACCTTCTCCCGAAGTTACGGTGTCAATTTGCCGAGTTCCTTCTCCTGAGTTCTCTCAAGCGCCTTAGAATACTCATCTCGCGCACCAGTGTCGGTTTGCGGTACGGTCGTGTGTAGCTGAAGCTTAGTGGCTTTTCCTGGAAGCTGGGTATCACTCACTTCGTCTGCAAGCAGACCCGTTATCACCCCTCATCTTAGCCCGGCGGATTTGCCTACCGAGCACGACTACAGGCTTGAACCAACATATCCAACAGTTGGCTGAGCTAACCTTCTTCGTCCCCACATCGCACTACACATCGGTACAGGAATATTGACCTGTTTCCCATCAGTTACGCATCTCTGCCTCACCTTAGGGGCCGACTCACTCTACGCCGATGAACGTTGCGTAGAAAACCTTGCGCTTACGGCGAGCGGGCTTTTCACCCGCTTTAACGCTACTCATGTCAGCATTCGCACTTCTGATACCTCCAGCATCCGTTACCAGACACCTTCTCAGGCTTACAGAACGCTCTCCTACCACGTGCAATAAATTGCACATCCGCAGCTTCGGTAACTGGCTTAGCCCCGTTACATCTTCCGCGCAGGACGACTCGATCAGTGAGCTATTACGCTTTCTTTAAATGATGGCTGCTTCTAAGCCAACATCCTGACTGTTTTAGCCTTCCCACTTCGTTTCCCACTTAGCCCGTTTTAGGGACCTTAGCTGGCGGTCTGGGTTGTTTCCCTCTTGAGTCCGGACGTTAGCACCCGGTGCTCTGTCTCCCAAGCTGTACTCTGCGGTATTCGGAGTTTGCATAGGTTTGGTAAGTCGCCATGACCCCCTAGCCTAAACAGTGCTCTACCCCCGCAGGTAATACTTGAGGCACTACCTAAATAGTTTTCGGAGAGAACCAGCTATTTCCAAGTTTGTTTAGCCTTTCACCCCTATCCACAGCTCATCCCCTAGTTTTGCAACACTAGTGGGTTCGGACCTCCAGTACCTGTTACGGCACCTTCATCCTGGCCATGGATAGATCACTTGGTTTCGGGTCTACACCCAGCGACTTGTCGCCCTATTCGGACTCGATTTCTCTACGCCTTCCCTATTCGGTTAAGCTTGCCACTGAATGTAAGTCGCTGACCCATTATACAAAAGGTACGCCGTCACCCCTAAGGGCTCCGACTTTTTGTAAGCATGCGGTTTCAGGATCTATTTCACTCCCCTCCCGGGGTTCTTTTCGCCTTTCCCTCACGGTACTTGTTCACTATCGGTCGATGATGAGTATTTAGCCTTGGAGGATGGTCCCCCCATGTTCAGACAGGGTTTCTCGTGCCCCGCCCTACTTGTCTGCAGCCTAGTACCACCAATGCGTTTTCACATACGGGGCTATCACCCACTATGGCCGGACTTTCCATTCCGTTTTGTTAACACACTGACTATCACTGCAAGGCTTCTCCGAATTCGCTCGCCACTACTATCGGAATCTCGGTTGATGTCTTTTCCTCTGGGTACTTAGATGTTTCAGTTCTCCAGGTTCGCTTCACTGAGCTATGTATTCACTCAGTGATACCTATTGCTAGGTGGGTTCCCCCATTCAGATACCTCCGGATCAATGCTTATTTGCCAGCTCCCCGAAGCTTTTCGCAGGCTATCACGTCTTTCGTCGCCTATCATCGCCAAGGCATCCACCACATGCTCTTAGTCACTTGACCCTATAACTTTGACCTCTATCTCTAGAGAACATCGCTACACTCTCAAGCAACTGCTTTGCGAGGTCTCTCACCTCGCGCGTTATGCCGTAATGTGAATATCTTTGCCGTAGACCTGGTCTCCCAGATCCACATTCTTGAAGAATATTCGTCATTACTGAATAAAAATTGCTCATCGCAAAGTTTCATTCGTTTTGACGCAATCAAATTGTTGCTGGTGGCACGGTCTGCACTAAACCTTTACGAATGTGCAGTTTCCACCAGCAACGCTGATTTCGACTCTATGAATTTTTAAAGAACAGCCGCTTGATCCGGGAATCCGGTATCAACAACAAAACAGTCTCTTGCGAAACCGCTTTGGTGTTGAGTGATAAGTGTCTATCGGACGCTAGTTTTGACAACCAGGTATTGGTGGAGGATGACGGGATCGAACCGACGACCCCCTGCTTGCAAAGCAGGTGCTCTCCCAGCTGAGCTAATCCCCCTGATTGCCTATAGCCTGCGCATTGCTTCGTTGCCTGCTGCTCACACACATCAGTGTGCTTCGCATCAGACGCCTCGCACTGCTTGGCTCTAGTCAATCAGCATTTCACTGATCAACCAAAGCGGCATAAGCTCAACCTCTAATCCGTTGGAAGCTTTTGGTGGGTCTAGTTGGGCTCGAACCAACGACCCCTGCGTTATCAACACAGTGCTCTAACCAGCTGAGCTACAGACCCATTCCAATGCCTAGTAGCTACTGCGTCTTGTGTGACTCAGTCTCTACAAAGCCTTGGCTTGTGTTCCAACAACCGATAAGTGTGGGCGTTCAATCTTGATTGCTTTTTTGGCTCCTGCCGTGCCGATGGCACTTCACTTTGTTTGCACAAAGTGAGCATCCACCGAAACAGCGAAGCTGTTTTCCAGAAAGGAGGTGATCCAGCCGCACCTTCCGATACGGCTACCTTGTTACGACTTCACCCCAGTCACGAACCCCGCCGTGGTAAGCGCCCTCCTTGCGGTTAGGCTACCTACTTCTGGCGAGACCCGCTCCCATGGTGTGACGGGCGGTGTGTACAAGACCCGGGAACGTATTCACCGTGACATTCTGATCCACGATTACTAGCGATTCCGACTTCACGCAGTCGAGTTGCAGACTGCGATCCGGACTACGACTGGCTTTATGGGATTAGCTCCCCCTCGCGGGTTGGCAACCCTTTGTACCAGCCATTGTATGACGTGTGTAGCCCCACCTATAAGGGCCATGAGGACTT